>DATLFG010000080.1:0-82263 GCA_035524955.1 Candidatus Limnocylindria bacterium
GAAGAACGAGCGGGGCGCGGTGATGACGATGTACCTCTTTCCGAGACCTCGAAGGGCCTGCAGCTCCGCGGTCGCGCGCACGGCCAGGAACATCGTCATCCGATCGCTCGGCTCGTCCGCGTCCGCGATGCGCCGCCACGCCAGCGTTCCCAGATCCTGGAGCGAGATGCTGGCCCCAGCCGCGTCGCGATACTCGCCGAACCGCTCACGCTGAAGACGGGCGAAATCCAGGAGCACCGCCGGAGAGAGACCGCTTCGGTCCAGGTCCCCTGCCAGGCGCTTGGCCAGAGCGTCCCGGATCGTGTCGGCGTGTCGCCCGAACTCGACGGCTACGATGATGTCGCGAAGGAACCACTCGAACAGCAGGCACTCCAGGATGCAGGCCTCGCTCTCGAAGCGCTTCCGATCACTCCGAGAGAAGCCCTGCTCCTGGAGCCGGATCCTGAGGAGGTTGGTGCTCCGGGTCACCCCCTCGGCCAGAGACGCAGCGATCCGCGCAGGTGTCGCCTTGATGCGCTGATCATCGCGCCAGAGTCGCCCGATCCATCGCATGGTGGTACCCACCCCGGTCCCGAACGCACCTGCTCGCTCGTTGTGGGATTATCGCAGGAGTCGAGGCGGAGATGCCAGCGTTACCTGGCATCGTGGTGCGCGTGAACGCTCGGCACGGCGCGACCCTATGCAGGAATGCATAAGGCGTCGACTTGACATCGGCCCCCCGGGACCGGCGCCGGCAGGGTCGTGCGCGAGCGCCTAGTCCCCCAGCCCCTCCGCCTCCAGGTACCGCTCGGCTTCCAGGGCGGCCATGCACCCGGTTCCCGCCGCGGTGACGGCCTGGCGGTAGGTGAAATCCTGGACGTCCCCGGCCGCGAACACGCCCGGCACCGACGTCTGCGTGGTGCCCGGCGTCACCTTGAGGTACTCGTTCGGGTGCAGCTCGAGCTGGCCCTTGAACAGCGCGGTATTGGGCTGGTGGCCGATCGCCACGAAGAGGCCGTCCACCGGCGACTCCGATCGGGCGCCGGTCTTGACGTTCTGCAGCCGCACCGTGGTGACCTTGCCCTGGTCGGGGTCCAGCACGTCCTCCACCACGGTGTTCCAGAGGAAGGTGATCTTGGGGTTCTTGAAGGCGCGCTCCTGCATGATCTTCGACCCCCGCAGGGCCTCCCGCCGGTGCACGACATCGACCTTGCGGCCGAGCCGGGACAGGTAGAGCGCCTCCTCCAGCGCCGAGTCCCCGCCCCCGACCACCATGATGTTCTGGTCCTTGAAGAAGAACCCGTCGCAGGTGGCGCAGGTGGACACGCCCCGCCCCATCAGCTTGGCTTCGTTGGGCAGTCCCAGCAGCTTGGCGGAGGCCCCGGTGGCGACGATCACGGTATGCGCTTCCATGGTGACGTCGCCGCCGGTCACCTTGAACGGCCGGCTGCGGAAGTCCACCGCGGTCACGTCGTCCGCGATCATCTCGGTGCCGAAGCGCTCGGCCTGCTTCTGGAACGTCTCCATCAAGGGCGGGCCGTCGATGCCCTCGACGAAGCCGGGATAGTTCTCGACCAGCGTGGTCAGCATGAGCTGTCCGCCGGGCTGGATGCCGGTGAACATGACCGGCGACAGGTTGGCGCGCGCGGCGTAGATGGCCGCGGTATAGCCGGCCGGGCCCGATCCAATGATGATGACCTTGCGTGTCGTGCCCACGTCGTCCTCCTCGTTCGTCTCGCGCCTTTGGATGCGCGGACCGGGTTACGGGATGCGAAGAATCGCCCGGAGCTCCGCCAGGTCGCGGATCTCGAAGTCGGGCGGTTGCATGTCGGTGGGGAGGCTGGTGGCCTCCCGGTTGATCCACGCGGTCGGCATGCCCACCCCCCGCGCGCCGACCACGTCGATGTCGGCGCGGTCCCCCACGAAGAGGGCCTCGGCGGGGGGTAGCGACGTCATCCGGTCGAGCGCGGTCTCGAAGATGACCGCCTTGGGCTTGCGCCAGCCGACCTCGTCCGAGATCACGATGGTCTCGAAGAGGTGGGCGATGCCTGCCCGCTCGAGGATCGTCAGGCAGGTGGGCGAGTAGTCGAAGTTCGAGACCACCGCGAGCCGGTACCGCTCGCGGAGCGCCTTGAGGAGCGGGGCGTGGTGCTCGGGGCATTCGACCACCCGGGACAGCTCCCGCATGTGGGTGGCGAGCAGCAGATCCCGCGCTTCCGCGGACGGCTCGAGGTCGAGCCGCCCGAACAGCAGCCCGAACCGCTCCGGAGCACTGACTTCTCGATGGGCCTCGCCGCGAATCCGCTCGGCCTCCTGCCAGCTCCAGAACAGCGCGTCGACGAAGGCGGGCAGCTCCACGTGCGGGGCGAAGGGCCGGAACGCGGCGTGCAGGTGGCCGGCAGTGCTCCGGATCCTCCTCCCGTTGATCTGGACCTCCGGGAGGCGTTCCCGATGGAAGAGCACGAGGGTGTCGAACAGATCGAAGAGGACGGCCTGATAGGTCATGGGAGCGGTTTCCGCTGCGCGAAGCCCTCGTCCATCCCGTGCCAGAACCGCACCGCGTCCTCCCCCAGCTTCCAGCAGAGATTCACGACCGGGCCGTCCGGCCCCCCGGGACCATGGCCGGGGAAGTCCACCAGGCCCGATTCGAGGTCCTTCACGACGCCACCCAAGGCCTGGATGTCCTGCAGGATCTGGCGCACCTCGATGCCGAGCCCGTCGAGACGCTCGGCGCGCGCCTTCCAGTCCATGGCGTCGCGGCGCTCGCCCCCGGAGGCGGACACCCGCGCGCGATCGTCCCGGAGGCGCTCCTGCAGCGCCAGGGCCTGGCGGTACCGCTCGATCGCGGTCTCCATCAGTTCGGTCAGCCGGGGGATCAGGCGATCGACCTGGTCCGGGGTGAAGAACCGCCGCTCGCTCACGGCGCCTCCACGAAGACCGCGTGCACTTCCTTGGGCCCGTGCACGCCCCGGGTCAAGGTGAGCTCGATGTCGGCCGTCCGCGAGGGGCCGGTGATGAAGTTGATCGTCGCACCCGACATGGCGCGGTCGGGGTCCACGTGGAGCGCCTCCAGCATGATGCCCACCTGCTCGAGCGTCTCGAGCAGCCGATCCCGGCCGAAGACGGCCACGTGGACGTCGGGCAGCAGCGAGGTCGAGCGAGGCCGGCCCGAGCCCGAGAGCAGGATGAGCGTCCCGGTCTCTGCGAGCACGAAGTCGGCTCCGGTGACGCCGACCCGGGCCCGGGCCGCCTGCTCGCGGTGGCGGAGGCGGGCCGCCTCGTCCTCCGCCCCCGCACGAGCCGCGACGACCTCGATCCCCCCGCGGGTCAGCGCGGGCGCCGCGTCGAAGCCGAGCACGGCGGGATCCCAGGTGACCAGGCTCGTCGCGTCGTACTCCCGGGCGATGGCGCCGAGCGCGGCGGGCACCGCCGCCAGATCCGGGACGCGATGAAACACGCCGGCGACGCGCTCGAACTCGACGCGAAACCGCTCGAGCGCCTCCGGCCAGCGCTCGGCCAGCTCGCGCCGCACCGTCTCCGCCGCGGTGGCCGGATCGGCGGGGCGCGGCGCGCTCGAGGCCCCGAAGAGGCCCGGGGTCTTCGAGACCTCGCGGCGGATCCGCTCGATGAACTCGGCGCGGCCGGTCACGAGAGCTCCTTCCACCGCTCGCGGAAGGTCCGGGCCGCCACCGGCGGGAGATCGCGGGTCCTCGTCCACTTGCCGAGGACCAGCGGCAGGCCCCGCAGCCGCCCATGTTGGATGAAGGGCCGTTGGACCCACCGCCCGACCGTCGTGGACAGCCGGTAGGCGGTCGGCGACAGGAGCAGCCGCCGGAGGGCCCTGAACATCACCCGCTCCGTCCAGGGCGCGATCTTCTCCCGGTCGAGATGCTCGCGCAGCTCGACCAGCATGCGCGGGATGTCGATCCGCACCGGGCAGACGTCCTTGCACGCCCCGCAGAGGGACGAGGCGTGCGCCAGCTCGCGCACCGACTCGTTGCCCTTGAGCATCGCGGTGAGGAGGATGCCGATGGGGCCCGGGTACGTGTAGCCGTAGGCGTGGCCACCGATCTGGCGATAGACCGGGCACACGTTGAGGCAGGCGCCGCAGCGGAGGCAGTAGAGCGCCTCGCGCAGCGTGGAGGCGATTTGGCGCGAGCGGCCGTTGTCGAGGAGGATCAGGTGGAGCTCCTCCGGCCCCTCCAGCTCCCCCGCTCGGCGCGGCCCCCGGACCAGCGTCGTGTAGGTGGACAGCTTCTGTCCCGTCGCGCTCCGGGCCAGGATGGCGAGGAACACCACGAGGTCGGTCATGGACGGGATCACCTTCTCCACGCCCATGAGCGCCACATGGATCCGGGGCAGCGAGGTCACCATCCGACCATTGCCCTCGTTGGTGACGAGGACCACGGTCCCGGTATCGGCCACCGCGAAGTTGGCGCCCGTGATCCCCATGTCGGCTTGGAGGAACTTCTCGCGCAGGGCTTTCCGGGCCACCGCGGTCAGGATCTCGGGGTCGGCCTCGAAGCTCCCCTTGAGCTCCCGCGAGAAGAGCTCGGCCACCTGCCCCTTGGTCTTGTGGATGGCGGGCGCGATGATGTGCGACGGCTTCTCGTGGGCGAGCTGGATGATGTACTCGCCCAGGTCGGTCTCGACCGGCGTGACCCCGGCGTGCTCGAGCGCCTCGTTGAGGTCGATCTCCTCGGTGGCCATGGACTTCGACTTCACCGCCATGCGTACGCCGCGGTCCCGGCAGAGGCGCAGGACCATCTCGCGCGCCTCCTCGGCGGTGGTGGCCCAGTGCACGTGGCCGCCCACCCGCTCGATGTTGTCGGCGAGACGCTCGAGATGGACGTCGAGGTGCTGGAGCGTGGCCTCCTTGATCTCGCGCGCCCGGTCCCGCAGCGCCTCGCCCTGCGGGAAGCCCGCGAACGACTCCTTGCGGAGGTCGATGAACTTGGTGGTGGCGATCCGGAGCGCTTCCTGCAGGAACGTGTCCTGGAGGGCAGCGCCGGCCCGCTCGGGAAACGGCCTCCGCAGGGCGTCGCTCACCCCTCGACCTCGCCCGCGAGCACCTGGGCCAGGTGCACCGCCTTCACGGCCGAGCCGCGCCGGGACAGCCCGCCGCCCATCTGCATGAGGCAGCCCGCGTCGCACGCCACCAGGCAGCGCGCCCCGGTGACCTCCACGTTGGCGAGCTTCTTGTCGAGGATGGACGAGGACACCTCGGGCAACCGCACCGAGAAGGAGCCGCCGAAGCCGCAGCACTCATCCGCTCCCGGCAGCTCGACGAGCTCCACGCCGGACACCCCGCGCAGCAGCGCGCGGGGCGAGGCCGACTCGCCGAGCCCGCGCAGCAGGTGGCAGGAGTCGTGGTACGTCACCTTCCCCCGGAACGGCGACCCGATCGTCGTGACACCGAGCACCTCCACGATGAACTGCGAGAGCTCCCGCGTGCGCCGGGCCAGCGAGTCCGCGGCCGCGCGCAGCGCCGGGTCGTGCTTGAGCAGGCCGGGATACTCGGTCCGCACCATCCAGGCGCAGGAGCCGGACGGCACCACCACGTGCTCCGCGCCCTCGAAGAGCCGGACGGTCCGTGCGGCCACGAGGGCCGCGTCGTGGTGGTAGCCCGAGTTGAAGAGCGGCATGCCGCAGCAGGTCTGGCCGGGGGGAAACTCCACCTGCACGCCGAGCCGTCGGAGAAGCCGCACCATCGCGACGCCGACCTCCGGGAAGAGCATGTCGCCCAGGCAGGTGATCATCAACGCGGCGCGGACCGGAGCGGGCACGAGGCTCAGGCCCGCTTCATGTGCGCCGGAGGCGGCGCGACCAGCACCAGCACCACTAGGAGCTCGGCCGAGTCGTTGACGAGGCCGTGCTCGACCCCCGCGACCGCGACCACCGCCTCGCCCGCCACCAGTCGCTCCTCGGTGCCGCCCACCGAGAAGCGCCCGGCCCCCTCGAGCACGTAGTAGATCTTGTCCTCACCGTCGTGCCGGTGGGGCGCCTGCGACTGGCCCGGCGCCACGCAGTAGAGGTCGAGCTGGGTGCGCGCGGTGGTCGAGAGGCCGATCCTGGCCATCTTCTCCGCCGCCGCCGTCACGTGATCCCGTACGCGAATCTTCATCGCTCCTCCAGCGCCCGGGCCAGGAGCGTCACCGGGTGCAGGACCTCGACATCCAGCCCCGCCTCGCGGCAGTGCTGGTGGATCTGCATCAGGCAGCCGGGATTGCCCGCGGTGACCACCCGGGCGCCGGTCTCGCGGATGCGGGCAGCCTTGCCGCGACCCAGCTCGCCGGCCATCTCGCGCTCGAGGAGATTGTAGACCCCCGCGCTCCCGCAGCAGAGCTCGGAGTCCGTCAGGTCCACGAGGGTGAGGCCGGGGATACGGCGCAGCAGCGCGCGGGGCTGCGCGCGGACCTTCTGGCCGTGCGCCAGATGGCAGGCGTCGTGATACGTCACGGTCTGCGGCAGCGCGCGGAGCGGCAGCTCGCAGTCGGCCAGCACCTCGGAGACGTCGCGCACCCGCCCGGCGAACAGCCGGGCCTCGTCGTCGGGCAGCCAGTGGCCGTATTCCTTGAGCGCCGAGCCGCAGCCCGCCGCGTTCACCACCACGACGTCCACGTCCGCGAAGGCCGGCATCAGCCGGCGGGCCATCGCGCGGAACTCGTCGAGGCGTCCGGCGTGCAGGTGGAGCGCCCCGCAGCACGCCTGGGCGCGCGGCACCACGACGTCGTAGCCGGCCGCGGCGAGGAGCCGCGCGGTGTCGGCGTTGACGTCGGGATAGAAGAAGCGCTGCGCGCAGCCGAGCAGCAGGCCGGCGCGGCCGCGGCGGGGACCGCGCGCCGGGATCAGCTCCGGCAGCGGCGCGCCGGGCCGCGGCACCCGCGGGAGCAGCGCCTCCATCGCCCGTAGCGTCTTGAACGGGGCCAGCAGGCCCAGCCCGCGCACCACCGCCTGCATGCCGGTCCACTGGTAGAGGCGCAGCGCGTGGAGCATGGGGCCGAGCCGCCCCGGATGCGGGAAGGTTCCGAGGATGAAGCGCAGCGTGGTGCCGGCCCGCGTGGGGGCCGTGACGCCGCGCCGCTCGAACTGGCCCCGCGTGGCCTCGAGGAGCTGACCGAAGGGCACGCCGGAGGGGCAGGCCGTCTCGCAGGCCCGACAGCCGAGGCAGAGATCGAGGTGTCGAGCCATGGTCGGCGTGAACCCGATCCGGTCCTCGGCGGCCGCCCGCATCAGATAGATCCGGCCCCGGGGCGAATCCATCTCCTCGCCCAGGACCCGGTAGGTCGGGCACTGCGGCAGGCAGATCCCGCAGTGGACGCAGGCGCGGAGCCCATCCATGGACGGCGGGTCCTGGGCGTCGAAGGCCCCGAGCCGGGCGCCGACCGCCTGCGTCTGGGTCACAGCCCCCCCACGAAGCGGCCCGGATTGAGCAGGCCCGCGGGGTCGAACTCGGATTTGATCCTGACCATGATAGCCATAATTTCCGGATCGATGGTGCCCCAGATATCACATTGAGCCTTAAGCTCGGCCGGACCGCGCTCGACGATCAGGCTACCGCCTTCTGCCTCGAGCGCGTCTCTGAGCGGCCGCACCAGATCCTTCATGACGCGACCTGCATCGAATTCGTCGCGGACCGAGACCTGCAGCACGCCGTGCCCGGGCTGCGCGAGGAGCATCGCCTCGACGCCGGCACGGCCGGCGGCCGCCTGAGCCTCCGCCACCCAGTCCAGCAGGCGCCGGGGCTCGCCGACCGCGCGCAGCAGGAGGGCGCCATCCACCACGCCGCCCAGCCTCGCCCACGCGCTGTCCGGCACCTCGTCGCTCCGGCCCCCGTGTCCGGCCGCGAGCCTCATCAAGCTCTGGCCCTGGTGCTCCACGGCCTCGGCCGCGCTGCTGATCGAGAGGAGCAGCCCGATCGCGTCGACCGCCAGGCCGGCCCGGCGCAGGGCCGCGCCGTCGAGCAGCGCGGCCCGATCGGGCTGGAGCGGCGAGTCGAGCAAGGCGGCCAGGAACGCGCCCCCAGTCTCCCGCGAGGGAAAGCCCAGGCACCACGAGCGCGAGGAGGGCGGCATCGGATGGAGGCGCAGCGTCGCTTCGACGAGCACGCCGAGCGTGCCGAGCGAGCCGACCAGGAGCTTCGGCACGTCGTAGCCCGTCACCGACTTGACGACCTTCGCGCCCCCCCAGGTGAGCGTACCGTCCGCCTGCACGAAGCGCGCGCCCAGCAGGAGATCGCGCCCGGTGCCGTAGCGGAAGCGGAGCGGACCGCTGGCGTGCGTGGCGAGCACGCCGCCCACGCTGCGGGCGCCGCCCCCGGGGGGATCGAGCGTCAGGATCTGGCGGTGCCGGGCGAAGTGGCCCGCGAGCTGGTCCAGCGTCGCGCCCGCCTCGACCGTCGCCACCATGTCATCCGGCACGTACTCGCGCACCGCGCGCATCCGGCCGAGGTCGAGCACCACGTCGAGCCGGCGCGGCCGGTTGCCGAGCGCGGCGCTCGTGCCCGCCCCGCGCGGCGCCATCGCCAGATGCTCCGCCGCACAGAGCGCGACGACGCGGCTCATCTCGTCGGGGCTCGCGGGGCGCACCACCACCGAGGGGACCACGCCGTCGACGGCGTGGCGGGTCAGCGCGGGCGCCTCGCGCAGGCAGTGCTCGTGCCCCGTGATGTCGGCCAGCGCCTCGTGAACCGCCACCCCGGAGACGGCCACGGTCAGACCCACGTGCCGGCGGGCAGCGGGCGCGCGGCGGGCCGAAAGCCCTCGCCGCAGGCCGGATGCGAGGGCAGGAGCTTGCCGGGATTCATGATCGAGTCGGGATCGAAGACGCGTCGCAGCCGCGCCATGAAGTTGAGATCCGCGTCCGCGAACTGCATCGGCAGGCTCGCGCGCTTGTCGAGCCCCACCCCGTGCTCGCCGGTCACGCTGCCGCCCAGCCGCAGGCAGGCGCCCAGCAGCTCCTCGTTCGCCAGCTTGGCGCGCTCGAGCTCGCCGGGGACGCGGTCGTCGTAGCAGATCAGCGGATGGAGGTTGCCGTCGCCCGCGTGGAACACGTTGGCGATGACGAGACGGTGGCGGGCCGCGATGGCGAGCACCTCCCTCATGATCTGGGGCAGCTTCGACCGCGGCACCACCGCGTCCTGGAGCAGCCAGTTGGAGGTAAGCCGTCCGAAGACCCCCGCCGCTTCCTTGCGTCCCTTCCAGAGCAGCGCGCGCTCCGCCTCGCTCTGGGCCACGCGGATCTCGAGCGCCAAGTGGTCGTGGCAGATCGCCTCGATCGGGCCGGACTGGGCCTCGATCTCCGCGGTGGGGCCGTCCAGCTCGATCAGCAGCACCGCGCCCGCACCTTTGGGGTAGCCGGCGCCCAGGCCTTCCTCGATGGCGCGGATGACGACCTCGTCGAGCATCTCGAGGGCGGCCGGGATGATGCCGGCCCGGATGATCGCGGAGACCGCCTCGGAGGCATCCTCGATGGTGGGGAAGGACGCCAGGATCGTCTTCACCCCTTCCGGGAGATGGGTGAGCCGCACGATCACCCCGGTCACCAGACCCAGCGTGCCCTCGGCGCCCACCATGACCCCGGTGAGATCGTAGCCCGGCCGCTCGTGGGTCTTGCCCCCGAGCCGGACGAGCTCGCCGGCCCCGGTGACCACCTCGAGCCCGAGCACGTGGTTCACGGTGATCCCGTACTTGAGGCAGTGCGGCCCTCCCGCATTCGTCGAGGCGTTGCCGCCGATCGAGGACACCATCTGGCTGGACGGGTCCGGCGCGAAGAAATAGCCACGCTCCCGCGTGGCCTGGCTCAGCCACAGGTTGATGAGGCCGGGCTCGACGGTGGCGCACCGGTTCGGAAAGTCCAGCTCCACGATGCGGTTCATGCGGGTCATGGAGACCATGACCCCGCCCTCCGGCGCCATCGCGCCTCCGATGAGGCCGGTGCCCGAGCCGCGCGGCACGATCGGCACGCGCTCCCGACGGCAGAGACGGACGACGGCTGCCACCTGCTGGGCCGACTCGGGAAGCACCACCGCGTCGGGGGCGCCCTTGTAGAAGGTGTGCATGTCGCACTCGTAGGTGAGGCGGCCTTCCGCCGAGACGACGAGGCCGGCGGGGCCGACGATGGCCTCGATCGTACGGAGCAGCTGGGGAGTAAGGGCCATGAGGGGCGTCTCAGGCTGACAAAATACCACCGGCCCCCCGGAGGAGGGCCGGCGATCTGGGTACGGTCACGAGGCCTCCCGAGAGGCCCGGGGTCAGCCGATCTTCCAGGTGTCGCCGGACATCAGGAGCTTGGCGATATCGCCGGGACCGCGGTCGGACACCGCCTTCTGCTCCTGCTCGATCAGGATCTCCTCGTAGGTGGTGTCGCCCGGCCGGCTGGCGAGCACCCCGATCGGAATCGGGTAGTCGGAGGCCCAGAGCTGCGCCAGCACCAGGGCGGTGCCGCCGTCGGTCTCGTCGTGCACCCACAGCGCGCGCTCGGGAACGTCCTTCACCTGGACCACCTTCGGCTTGACGCCCTCCAGCACGAGACCGCGGCGGTCGTCGGGCGGGCCCCAGACCAGCGGCTTGCCGTGCTCGAGACGGAGCTCGTGGAGCGCCTTCGACTCGCGGTCGTAGAGCACGCCCCACGCCATGTCGTTGTACACGTTGCAGTTCTGGAGGATCTCGACGAAGGCGGCGCCCTTGTGGGCGGAGGCGCGCTTGAGCGTCTCCTCCATGTGCGCGATGTTGCGGTCCACCGTCCGGGCCACGAACGTGGCCCCCGCGGCCAGCGCGAACGCGCACGGGTTCAGCGGCCGGTCCGCCGAGCCGATCGGGGTGGACTTGGTCACCTTGCCCAGCTCGCTGGTCGGCGAGTACTGGCCCTTGGTGAGGCCGTAGATGCGGTTGTTGAAGAGCAGGATGGTCACGTCCACGTTGCGGCGCAGCACGTGCAGCAGGTGGTTGCCGCCGATGCTGAGCCCGTCACCGTCCCCCGTGACGACGAAGATCTTCAGCTCGGGCCGCGCGAGCTTGAGCCCGGTGGCGACCGCGGGCGCGCGGCCGTGGATGGTGTGGAAGCCGTACGTGTTCATGTAGTACGGGAACCGGCTCGAGCAGCCGATCCCGGAGATGAACACGATGTCCTCCTTGGGGATGCCCAGGTCGGGCATCATCTTCTGCACCGCGCTCAGGATCGCGTAGTCCCCGCAGCCGGGGCACCAGCGCACGTCCTGATCGGACTCGAAATCCTTCTTCGTGTACTTCGGGGTCGCGCCGGGCACTCCCGTGACAGAACTCACCGCTTCGCCTCCAGCAGTTGGTTGATCGCTTCGTAGATCTCCTGGCTCGCGAGCGGCAATCCCCGCACCCGGTTGAAGCCCACCGCGTCGACGAGGTACTCCGCCCGGAGGATTCGGACGAGCTGCCCGCTGTTGATCTCCGGCACGAGCACCCGGCGGTACTGCCGGAGGATGTGCCCGAGGTCGGGGGGCAGCGGGTTCAGATAGCGCAGGTGCACCGCGGCCACCGACTTGCCCTCGGCCTGCGCCTCCTCCACCGCGGCGGTGATGGCCCCGTACGTCCCACCCCAGCCGACCACCAGCACGTCGCCCTCGGGGAGGCCGTTGATCGTGGTGGGTGGGATCTCCTGGGCCACGCGGCGGACCTTCTCCGCGCGCGTGCGCACCATGTGATCGTGGTTGTCCGGCTCGTAGGAGATGTTGCCGGTCACGTCCTGCTTCTCGATGCCGCCGATGCGGTGCTCGAGACCCGGCGTCCCCGGGCGGACCCAGGGGCGCGAGAGTGTGGCCGCGTCGCGGAGGTAGGGGAAGAACCCCTCCTTCTCGGTGCGGAAGCTGACGGGAATCTCGGGCAGCGACTTGAGATCGGGGATCAGCCACGGCTCGGAGCCGTTGGCGAGATAGCCATCGGAGAGCACCATCACCGGCACCATGTACTTGATGGCGAGGCGGACCGCTTCGTAGGCTATGAAGAAGCAGTCACCCGGCGTGGACGGGGCGATCACCACCACCGGTGACTCGCTGTTCCGCCCGTAGAGGGCCTGCATCAGGTCAGCCTGCTCGGTCTTGGTGGGCAGGCCGGTGCTCGGGCCGCCGCGCTGGATGTCGAAGATCACCAGCGGCAGCTCCGCGGTGACCGCCAGCCCGATGGCCTCGCCCTTGAGCGCGATGCCCGGGCCGCTGGAGGCGGTGACCCCGATGCAGCCGCCGAAGGACGCGCCGATCGCCGCGGTGACCGCCGCGATCTCGTCCTCGGCCTGGAAGGTGCGCACCCGGAAGCGCTTGTGCAACGCCAGCTCGTGCAGGATGTCGCTCGCGGGGGTGATCGGATAGGCGCCGAACACCACCGGGACCTTGGTGCGCTCGGCGGCGGCGAGCAGGCCCCACGCGAGCGCGCGATTCCCGGTCATGCTCCGGTAAACCCCGGGCGGCATCTCGGCCGCCTCGACCCCGTAGTGCTCGGCGAACATCTCCGCGGTCTCGCCGAAGGCATGGCCCGCCTTGAGCGCCCGGATATTGGCCTCCACGAACTCGGGACGCTTGGCGAACCGCTTCTTGATCGCGTCCAGGGTCGGGTCCAGCGGGCGCGTGTACACCCACGACACGAGCCCCAGCGCGAAGAAGTTCTTGCAGCGGTCCTTCTCCTTGGCGTTCAGCGGCATGTCCTCGAGCGCCTTCTTGGTGAGGCCCTCCATGTCGACCTGGTGCAGGCGGTACTTCTCGCCCAGCGTCGGGTCATCAAGGGGGTTGCCGGCGTAGCCCGCCTTGTCGAGGTTCCGCTTGTCGAACGCGGAGGGATTCACGATCAGGATGCCGCCCGGCTTGAGATCGGCCAGGTGCACCTTGAAGGCGGCCGGGTTCATCACGACCAGGGCGTCGAGCTGGTCCCCGGGCGTGTAGACGCGCTGGCTGCCGAACTGGAGCTGGAAGCTCGACACCCCGAACAGCGTGCCGGCGGGCGCGCGGATCTCGGCCGGGAAGTTGGGCAGCGTCGAGATGTCGTTGCCGGCCCAGGCCGCCTCGGTCGTGAACTGCTCGCCCGTCACCTGCATGCCGTCGCCCGAGTCACCCGCGAAGCGAATCACGGCACGGGTGAGCGTGCGGCGGGGCTTCTGCGCCGCCGGTGTCGTGGTGACGCTGTCACTCATCGGTCCACATCCTTTCCGTCCAGGGGCGTGCCCCCATCAACGGCAGATTCCAGGCGGAGTGGCTCTGGTCACCCTAGCGTCTTGGGAGCACGATCAGAGGCGTGACACCCCTAGGTCATGCTACCCAAACGTCTGAATAGAAGCAAGGTTGACTTCGGTCGGACCGGCAGACCAGTGCCGGTCCGGGGCCCCGGGGTCTAGCCCGGACGATTCATGAACGGGCTCGACCGACCGAGACCGGACGGGTGGCACCGCGGACGCCCCCCGGCGAGCGAGCGTAGTGAGCCCCCCGAGTCCGGTGCGCCGCTCGAAGAGCGGCGAATCCGGCAAGCGGGTGACGGAGCCGGTCGCCCGGGGGGCGTCCGCGGCGACAGGTCCCGTCCGCCTTGCCCGCTCCCCGTTCATGAATTGTCCGGCCCTAGAGCTCGAGCAGCTCCATCTTGGGGGACCGGGTGAGGTTTCGGCACCCTCCGGGCTCGACCAGGACCATGTCCTCGATGCGCACGGCCCCCTTCCCGGGATAGTACAGCCCCGGCTCGACCGTGACGACGTGCCCGGTCTTGAGCTCGCAGTCCAGCCGGCTGATCCGCGGCAGCTCGTGGATGTCGAGGCCCACGCCGTGACCCGTCCCGTGGAAGAACCCCTGGTTGCGGCCATTGACCACGCCGGTCATGTACCCGCGGCTCTCGAGCGTCCGGTTGACCTCGGCATGGATGGCGCCGCCCGAGGCCCCGTCCCGGATCAGCTCGATCCCCCGGAGCTGGCCGGCCAGCACCGCGTCGTAGAGGCGGCGCAGCTCGTCGGACGCCTTGCCCTTGACCACCGTACGCGTCATGTCGGCATAGTACCGGGACCCGGAGGAGCGGGGGAAGATGTCGAAGATGATCCCCTGGTTGGGCCGGATGGCCCCGGTGCCCTGGTTGTGCGGGTCCACTCCCTGGTCGCCGCAGGCGATGATCGTGTGCTCGGCGATGCAGTCGTTCTCCATCAGGGAGACGTTGACCGTCTTCTTGAGATCCTCGGACGTGAGCGGCCGGCCGTGGTGGAGCACCTGGTCGCCCTTGATGACGCCCTCGCGCAGCACCCGCAGCGCCGCGTCCAGCGCGGTCTCGGTGTGCCGCTGCGCCTCCTCGATGGAGGCCACTTCCTCGGGGGTCTTCACGACCCGCTCGGGCAGGAACGGGCTCGGCCGCGGCGTCACGGTGATCCCCCGCTCGCGCAGCCGGTCGGCCAGCTCGATCGGAAAGTCGCCGGGCACCTCGACCGCCTTCACCCCGTAGTCCTCGAGCAGCAGGCTCACCGTGTCGGCGAGCTTGGGGTGCGACCAGCGCTGGCGGGCCTTGGCGTCCCATTCCGACAGCGAGAGCACCTCATCCACGCGCGCCTGGGCCCGGGCCCGGTCCACCTCGAGGTCGGACATGAGGAGGATCTTTCGCCCGCCCACCTGGAGGAAGACGAACGCGTCGGGCGCCAGGAAACGGCAGGCGTAGTAGAGGTTCGAGTCGGCCTCGCTGGCCGCGATGATCAGTGACGCGGGAGAATCGCTCATGCCACGGCTCCTTTCGGGGACTACGTTATCACGAGGCTGGGGTATCACGAGGCCGGGTCGAGCGGCTTCTGGAGCTGCGCGATGAAGCGCGCCACCACCGGGGTGAGCCGCCAGCCGCGGCGGTGGATGATGCCGATCGGCCGCACCAGCCCGGGAAGCGCGAGCTGGGCGACCGCGAGCGTGCGCATCCCCGACTCGTTGAGGACGGTGGGGCGCGGCAGGATGCTGACGCCCGCATTGATCCCGATCGCCTGCTTGATCGTCTCGACGTTGTCGAACTCCATGACCACCTCGACCTTGACGTCGTGCTGCTTGAGGGCGCGATCGATGGCGCGGCGCACCGCCAAGTCGCGGTCGAAGGCCACGAACCTCTCACCCTGCAGGTCGCCGGGGGCCACCACGCGCCGGCGGGCCAGGCGGTGGGCCGGGTGCGCGACCAGCACCATGGGCTCGTCGCGGAGCGGCAGGACGGTCAGCGCGCGCGTGGCCGCGGGGTACGACAGGATGCCGAGGTCGGCCTCGTCGTTGAGCACCGCCTCGACCACCTTGTGGGGATGCAGGCATTCGAGCAGCACGCGCGCCTGCGGATAGTCCGACATGAAGGGCTGCATGTGACGGCTCATGTCGTGGAGGCCGACCGAGTAGATCGCGGCGACCCGCACCGTGCCCTCCACGCGCTCGCGCGCCGCCGCGAGGTCCGCCCGCGCCTTCTCGAAGCCCTGCAGCAGGGCCCGGCAGGCGTCGTAGAAGGCCTGGCCCTGCTCGGTGGGCAGCAGCGGGCGCCGCGACCGGTCGAGCAGCGCCGCGTCGAGCTCGGCCTCGAGCTGCTGGATCGCCTGGCTCGCCGCCGACTGGGACACCATGTTGGCGGCCGCCCCGCGCGAGAAACTGCGGAGGCGGACCACGTCGCAGTAGAGCTTCAGCGTCTCGAGGTTCACTGTGGACACGTTACCACTATTAGCATTGCTAATGCCGTGTTTTTTCATTTTGCGCTTGGCTAATGGTCTGGTTGCGTGTAGTGTCACGGGACAAGTTTGGCCGCGGTGCAGTCCCACCGCTCGGGACCCCGACGACGACGTGGGGTGGAGAGAGAAGACCGTGACGGACGACGCTGGCATGGCCGCAATGACGAGCCCCGGGCTGCCCCCGGCGCAGGGCCTCTACGATCCCGCCCACGAGCACGACGCCTGCGGGGTCGGCTTCGTGGTGGACATGAAGGGGCGCAAGTCCCACGCGATCGTGAGCCAGGCCCTCACGGTCCTGAAGAACCTCCTGCACCGCGGTGCCTGTGGCTGCGAGGTGAACACGGGGGACGGCGCCGGCATCCTCATCCAGATGCCGCACCGGTTCCTCGAGCGGGAGTGCGGCCGGCTCGGCCTCACGCTGCCCGCGCCGGGTCACTACGGGGCCGGCCTCGTCTTCCTGCCCCGCGCCGCCGCCGATCGCGACGCGTGCCGGGCCATCCTGGAGCGGATCGTGGCCGACGAGGGGCAGCTGGTCCTCGGCTGGCGGCCCATCCCCACCGACTCCGCTCCGATCGGCCCCACCGCCCGCTCGGTGGAGCCGGCGGTCGAGCAGGTGTTCATCGGGCGCGGGCCCGCCGTCCCGGACCGCGCCGCCTTCGAGCGCAAGCTCTACGTCATCCGGAAGCGGGCGGAGCACGCGGTCGGCAAGAGCGCGATCGGTGAGCGGAAGTACTTCTACCTGCCGAGCCTCTCCGCGAACACCCTCGTCTACAAGGGCATGCTCTCGGCCGACCAGATCGAGGGCATGTTCCCCGACGTCACCGATCCCCTGGTGGAGTCGGCGCTGGCGCTGGTGCACCAGCGGTTCTCCACGAACACGTTCCCGTCGTGGCCGCTCGCCCACCCCTACCGGTTCATCGCCCACAACGGCGAGATCAACACGCTGCGGGGCAACATCAACTGGATGCGGGCGCGGGAGTCGCTCTGCCACTCCGCGCTGCTGGGCGACGACCTCAAGAAGATCGTGCCGATCGTGGTCGAGGGCGGCAGCGACTCGGCGGTCTTCGACAACGTGCTCGAGTTCCTCGTGATGGCGGGCCGGCCCCTACCCCTGGCCGTGCTCATGATGATCCCGGAAGCCTGGAGCGGGCACGAGTCCATGAGCGAGGAGCGGAAGGCCTTCTACGAGTACCACGGCTGCCTGATGGAGCCGTGGGACGGCCCGGCCTCCATCGCCTTCACCGACGGCACCGTGATCGGCGCGGTGCTCGACCGCAACGGCCTGCGCCCGTCGCGCTATTACGTCACCAAGGCCGGCATGGTGGTGATGGCCTCCGAGGTGGGTGTCCTCGACATCCCGCCGGACCGCGTGCTCCTGAAGGAGCGGCTGCACCCGGGACGGATCTTCCTGGTGGACACCGCGCAGGGCCGGATCATCGACGATGCGGAGCTCAAGCATACCTATGCGGCCCAGTATCCCTACGGGGAGTGGCTCCGGGCGTATCTCACGCCCGTCGACCGCCTGCCCGAGCCGCCCCACGTCCCGGAGCCGGACCACGAGACGGTGCTGGAGCGGCAGCAGGTCTTCGGCTACACCCACGAGGACCTGCGCCTGCTCCTGGGCCCGATGGCCACCGGCGGCGAGGAGCCGGTGGGCTCGATGGGCACCGACACCTCCCTGGCCGTGCTCTCCGAGCGGCCGCGTCTGCTCTACGATTACTTCAAACAGCTCTTCGCCCAGGTCACCAATCCCCCGCTTGACGGCATCCGCGAGGAGCTCGTCACCCAGATCGCGACCAGCATCGGGCCGGAGGGCAACCTGCTCGAGCCGGTGCCCGAGGCGTGCCGCCAGATCAAACTCAAGACCCCGATCCTGACCAACGACGAGCTAGCGCGCATCCGCCACGTGGAGCAGCCCGGCTTCAAGGCCACCACCGTGTCCATGCTCTTCCCGGTCGCGGACGGCGGGCCGGGCCTCGAGCGGGCCATGGGCGAGCTGTGCGCGCAGGTGAGCCGCGCGGTCGCCGAGGGCAACACCTTCGTGATCCTGTCCGACCGTGGGGTGGACGCGACCCGCGCCCCGATCCCCGCCCTGCTCGCCACCGCGGGCGTGCATCACCACCTGATCCGCGAGGGCTCCCGCTGCAAGGTGGGGTTCGTCATCGAGACGGGCGAGGCCCGCGAGGTGCACCACATGGCCCTGCTGCTGGGCTACGGGGCGGGCGCGATCAATCCCTACCTCGCGTTCGAGAGCCTCGACGACATGATCCGGCAGGGGCTCCTGCCCGGCCTCGATCACAAGACCGCGGTCAAGAACTACATCAAGGCGCTGAACAAGGGTGTGCTCAAGGTGATCTCCAAGATGGGGATCTCCACCATCCACTCCTACCGCGGCGCCCAGATCTTCGAAGCGATCGGCCTCGCCACGTCGCTCATCGACCGCCACTTCACCTGGACCGCTTCCCGCATCAGCGGGGTCGACCTCGACGTCGTCGCCCAGGAAGCGGCGGCGCGGCATCGGCACGCGCATCCCGAGCGCCCGGTGGGCGGTCGTGAGTTGGACTGGGGCGGCGAGTACCAGTGGCGGCGCGACGGCGAGTACCACCTGTTCAACCCGGAGACCGTGTTCCGGCTCCAGCACGCCACCCAGAGCGGCCAGTACCGGATCTTCAAGGAGTACACAAAGGCGGTGGACGACCAGAGCCGGAACCACGCGACCCTGCGCGGCCTCTTCTCGCTGCGCGACGCGCCGGAGCCGGTGCCGCTCGAGGAGGTGGAGCCGGTCGAGGCGCTCGTGAAACGCTTCGCCACCGGCGCCATGTCCTACGGCGCCATCAGCCTCGAGGCGCACCAGACGCTCGCGATCGCCATGAACCGCCTCGGCGGCATGTCCAATACCGGGGAGGGTGGCGAGGATCCCGAGCGTTACCGGCGTGATCCCAACGGCGACTGGCGCCGCAGCGCGATCAAGCAGATCGCCTCCGGCCGCTTCGGCGTGACCAGCGAGTACCTGGTCAACGCGGAAGATCTGCAGATCAAGATGGCCCAGGGCGCCAAGCCGGGCGAGGGCGGCCAGCTGCCCGGGCACAAGGTCTATCCGTGGATCGCCAAGGTGCGGCACTCGATCCCGGGCGTCGGGCTCATCTCCCCGCCCCCGCACCACGACATCTACTCGATCGAGGACCTGGCCCAGCTCATCCACGATCTGAAGAACAGCAATCCCCGGGCGCGCATCAGCGTCAAGCTCGTCTCGGAGGTGGGGGTGGGCACGGTGGCGGCCGGAGTGGCCAAGGCCCACTCCGACGTGGTGCTGATCTCCGGCCACGACGGCGGGACCGGCGCCGCCCCGCTCACCTCGATCAAGCACGGCGGCACCCCGTGGGAGCTGGGGCTCGCGGAGACGCAGCAGGTGCTGGTGATGAACAAGCTCCGGGACCGGATCATCGTCCAGGTGGACGGCCAGATGAAGACCGGTCGCGACGTGGTGATCGGCGCCCTGATGGGGGCCGAGGAGTTCGGGTTCTCCACCGGGCCGCTCGTGGTCATGGGCTGCATCATGATGCGGGTCTGCCACCTCAATACCTGCCCGGTCGGCATCGCGACCCAGGACCCGCGCCTGCGGGCCAAGTTCGCCGGGCGCCCCGAGTTCGTCGAGAACTTCTTCCGCTACATCGCGGAGGAGGTGCGCGAGTACATGGCGCGGCTCGGCTTCCGCACCATGGACGAGATGATCGGCCGGGTGGACCGGATCGACGTCGCCCCCGCGGTGGAGCACTGGAAGGCGCGGGGGCTCGACTTCTCCGCGATCCTCCACCGGCCCCCGGTCGGCCCCGAGGTCGCGGTGCGGAAGGTGGTCGAGCAGGACCACGGCCTCGACCGGTCGCTCGACATGACCACGCTGCTGCCGATGTGCGCGCCCGCGCTGGAGCGGCAGGAGCCCGTCGACATCCGGTTGCCCATCCAGAACGTCAACCGCACGGTGGGCACCATCCTGGGTTCGGAGATCACCCGTCGTTACGGTGCGGAGGGGCTGCGCGACGACACCATCCGCATCCACTTCTCGGGCTCGGCCGGGCAGAGCTTCGGGGCCTTCCTGCCCCGCGGGGTGACGCTGACGCTCGAGGGCGACGCCAACGACTACATCGGCAAGGGCCTCTCGGGCGGCAAGCTGATCGTCTACCCGCCGCGGGAAGCCACCTTCGTGGCCGAGGAGAACATCCTGGTGGGCAACGTGGTGCTCTATGGGGCGACCGGCGGTGAGGCCTACTTCCGCGGCGTCGCGGGTGAGCGGTTCGCGGTCCGCAACAGCGGCGCGCTCACGGTCGTCGAGGGCGTCGGCGACCACGGCTGCGAGTACATGACGGCCGGGCGCGTGGTGGTCATAGGGGGAACCGGCCGGAACTTCGCGGCCGGGATGTCGGGCGGCCTCGCCTTCGTGCTCGACGACGCCGGCGACTTCAAGGCGCGCTGCAACCTCGGGATGGTGGATCTGGAGCCGCTGGTGGACACCGAGGACGTGGAGCTCGTCAAGGATCTCCTGTCACGGCACATTCGCTTCACCCAGAGCCCGGTGGCGGCCCGGCTGCTGGTGGACTGGGAGCGGAGCCAGTCCCGGTTCGTCAAGGTGATCCCGCAGGACTACAAGCGGGTGATGGCCGCCATCAAGAAGGCGCACGAGACCGGCACGTCCGAGGACGAAGCCGTGATGGCCAGCGCCCATAATTAGACTCGGAGGGGGGCTAACGCCCCCCTTCCGAACCTCCCCCCGAGAAGCGGGATTGCGCCGGCGGAGCCGGCGCTCGAACGGGGCGGGGTGAACGCGAGCGATTGCTCATTTCTCGGGGGAGGCTCGGAGGGGGCCGTCGAGGCCCTCTTTTCGATGAGAGATTCTTGGGGAAGGTGACGGGGTTCATCGAGTGGAAGCGGGACAAGCAGCCGTACCGGCCGATCGGCGAGCGCACGCGCGACTGGCGTCAGGTCATGCTGCCGTGGCCGGTCGAGACCCTGCGCCGGCAGGGCGCGCGCTGCATGGATTGCGGCATCCCGTTCTGTCACCAGGGTTGCCCGCTCGGCAACCTGATCCCGGACTGGAACGACCTCGTCTACCGGGACAAATGGCGCGAGGCCATCGACCGCCTGCACGCCACCAACAACTTCCCGGAGTTCACCGGCACGCTCTGCCCGGCGCCCTGCGAGGGCTCCTGCGTGCTCGGCATCAACGACGACGCGGTGACGATCAAGGCGGTCGAGCTCGCGATCATCGACCGCGCCTTCGAGGAGGGCTGGATCGCGCCCGAGCCACCCGCGGTGCGCACCGGCAAGACCGTCGCGGTGATCGGCTCGGGCCCCGCCGGTCTCGCGGCGGCCCAGCAGCTCGCGCGCGCCGGCCACCAGGTCACCGTCTTCGAGCGCGCGGACCGAATCGGGGGGCTCCTCCGCTACGGCATCCCCGAGTTCAAGATGGAGAAGCGGGTGTTGGACCGAAGGCTCGCCCAGATGGAGGCGGAGGGCGTGCGCTTCGTGGTGCGGGCGCACGTCGGCGTGGATCGGCCGGTGGAGGCCCTGCGGCGCGAGTTCGATGCCCTCGTGCTCTGCGGGGGCGCCTGTGCCTCACGCGACCTGCCGATTCCCGGGCGGGGGCTCGGCGGTGTGCACTTCGCCATGGACTACCTCACGCCGCAGAACCGGCGCTGCGAGGGCGACGTGGTGCCCGACGAGGCCTTCATCAGCGCCGAGGGCAAGCGCGTGGTCATCATCGGGGGCGGCGACACCGGGGCCGATTGTCTGGGCACCACGCACCGTCAAGGCGCACTGGAAGTCCATCAGCTCGAGATCCTGCCGCGCCCGCCGGACACGCGCGCCGCCGACAACCCGTGGCCGCAGTGGCCGAATATCTATCGCGTCTCCTCCGCCCACGCGGAGGGCGGGGAGCGGATCTACTCGGTGTCCACGACCCGCTTCGTCGGCGACGAGCGCGGGCGCGTGAAGGCGCTCGAGGTGGCACGCGTGGAGCCGGTGCGCGAGGGCGGCCGCCTCGTGTTCCGGGAGGTCCCGGACTCGACGTTCGCCCTGCCCTGCGAGCTGGCCCTGCTGGCCATGGGCTTCGTGGGGCCGGAGCGGCCGGGGATGCTCGAGCAGCTCGGGGTCGCCCTCACCGACCGCGGGAACGTCCAGCGGGACGAGCACTGGATGACGAGCGTGCCCGGCGTGTTCACCGCGGGGGACATGCAGCGGGGCCAGTCGCTGATCGTGTGGGCCATCGCGGAGGGCCGCAGCGCCGCGCGCGGCGTGGACCGCTACCTCATGGGCCGCTCGGACCTGCCCGCGCCCTTGCCCTGAGGCCTTCACTTCCAGCGGTCGAAGTCCCAGAGCGCCTCGGTCCGCGCAATCGTCACCCCGAGCTGCTGCAGCTCGGCCTGCAGGCGCTCCGCGGTCAGCCCCTGATTTGGTACCGGCTTGTTGAGGAAGAACCAGCGCCGGCTCTCGTTGTAGGAGAAGTGAGTCGGACCGATGGCGTCGTTCTCGGTCAGCATGTCGAGGATCGCATTGCCGTTGATGGTCCGGCCGGGCGGCACCTTCTTGAGCCAGGCCACGAGCCACACCAGGGTGCCGTCCCTGGACAGGGTCACCCGGGTGGTCACGGCGAGGCCACCCGGCGGGCGCAGGACGATCTCGTACTCGGCCCCCGACTCGTTGCGCGCCTCGCGCGGCTGGTAGCCCAGCGTGGCGAGCAGGCCTTGCACGCCGGCGTGATCGAGGCGCGCCGTTGCGCGCTCGGGCTCGGCGTGGGCCGCGGGCCCGACCGGAGCCAGGGCCATCGCGGCGGCCGCGAGCGCCGCCCCCATCACCCGCATCCGGAGGGAGATGATCATCGATGAGCCTCACGCGAGCCGAGCGAGAGCGTCTGATCCAGCGGTACGCCGACGGCCCCGCACACCTCGAGGGCGCCCTGGCCCGTGTCCCGGCGGAGGCGCGGAAGTGGCGGCCGGCGCCCGGGGAGTGGTCCGCGCACGAGGTGGTCTGCCACTGCGCCGACTCGGAGACCAACGGGGCCGCCCGCATCCGCTACGTGGTCTGCGAGCCCGATCCCGTGGTCCTGGGCTACGACGAGAACGTGTGGGCGGTCGCGCTCGACTACCACGGCCATCCGCTGAACGTCGCGCTGGCCACCGTGCGGGCGGTGCGCGCGAATACCGTGGTGGTCCTCCGGCGCCTGCCGGAGGAGGCCTGGACGCGAGAAGGCCGTCACACCGCGTCGGGCCGGTACACCGCGCTGGACTGGCTCGCCATCTATGCCGAGCATCTGGAGATCCACGCCGGGCAGATCGAGGCCAACCTGGCCGCGTGGGAAGCCGCCGGCCGGCCCAGCAATCTGTCCGCGTAACATCGGAGGCCGCCTAGCCACCGGGTCGGTCCGCTTCGAGCGCGGGCTCTCCCCGCGCCCCCGGCGTCTGGCGGGGAGGTTCGGCCGGGAGGCGTAGCCTCCCCGCCGAGTTCCTAGGTGAGCGGCCGGACGATCGCGTCCCAGTGGGAGAAATCCTCCTTCAGGAGGATGACCCGGTCGCCCCCGCCTTCGAGGTAGTCCAGGCTGCCGCTCCAGATGTAGAAGCTGAAGCGCGCCCGCCCCCCTTCGACGGTGACCTTGCCCCAGCGGGTCCCCCCGTCCCATGCGGCGATCAGGGTGCCGTCTGGGTTGATCGTGAGGTAGAAGAGCTGGTAAGGCCCTCGACTGAACGCGATCTGACCCCGCCAGCGGCCGGCGATGAGATCGAGATCGGTGACCTGGCGCGCGGGCGGCAGCGACGCGCACCCCGCAAGCGTGGCCACGACGAGCACGGCGCCGCACAGCGCGTGCCGCGCGCGCCCCGCGAAGACCCACCGGCTCATCGCAGAGAGCTCTGCCAGAGGGCGTGACCGACGAAGAAGGGCCCCAGGCTCTGGAGATACTGCGAGGTCTGCGCGGTCCGGCGCATCGCCTGCACCAGATGAGACAGCGGGTGGAGCTCGCGCCCGACGAGCCCGATCACGAAGTCGTTGTCGTGGGTGTCGAGGCCGTGGCAGGCGAGCCGGACGTCGTGGGCCAGGTCCGCGTCGCCGTACGCCCGACCCATGGTGCCGTGCTCACGCAGGATCGCGCCCTGCTCCTGCGGAGTCAGTCGCGCGAAGGCGCCGCCCCGTCGCAGTGGGTACCAGATCCCCCAGGGCCAGGCCGGATTCAGCACGGTCCGCCGCGGGCGCGCGAGCAGCCAGTCCTCGAGGTCCGGCTCGAAGCCGGAGGCGTAGGTGCGGCCGAGCATGGTCAGCTCGGCGCGACGCCGGAGCGGGGCGAAGGGCTCGGAGGCGAGCAGCCCGCGGAGAGTGCCCGGGAAGAAGGCGGGGTCCTCGTGGAAGGCGAGCAACGCCACCCCGGTGGGATCGTTGACATCGTGGTAGAGCACACCTTCGATGCGGCTCCGCTCGATCGCCTCCACCACCAGCTTGCCGTCGGGACAACCCGTCCAGACCTGGAGCTGCATGAACAGCCGGCGCCCGGACACCTGCTGGTTGGCACCCTTCTCCCGCACGTCCAGACCGGGTCCGTCCACGGCCTACCCTCCGCGCGTGTGCATCTCGAGGTGTGGATCGCGCTTGAGCTCGCCGATTTGCATGAGCGGGCGGCGGTCGGGCGTGGCCAGCCGCTCCTCCGCCCCGCGATCGCGACGGCCCGCCCAGGTGGAGCGGATGAGAGCCTGCAGGTCCTCGCGCGAGGCCCCCGCGCGAAGCGGCTTGCGCAGGTCCGTACCCCGCACGGCGTAGAGGCAGAGATACCAGAGCCCGTCGGCGGTGAGCCGGCTACGGTCGCAGGCGGCGCAGAACGGCGCAGTGGTGGACGAGATGATCCCGAACACCCGGCCGTCGGGGAGCCGGAAGCGGTCGGCGGGCGCCGCGCTCTCCTCCACGATCGGCTCGATCGCCCCGTAGCGGTCGGCAAGGCGGCTCAGCATCTCGCGGCGTGACACCACGCGCTCCATGCTCCAGTTGGTGGCTCCGCCCACGTCCATGTACTCGATGAAGCGCACTTCCGCGGAGACCGACATCCCATACTCGAGCAGGTCCGCCAGCTCGTCGTCGTTGACTCCGCGCATCACCACGGTATCGAGCTTGAGGCCGGGCCAGCCCGTTTTCCCTACCACCGCGATGCCCTCGAGCACGCGGGCGTGGGTGTCGCGCCGGGTCAGCGCCTTGAAGCGGTCCTCCCGCAGCGTATCGAGGCTGACCGTGACGCGGTGGAGGCCCGCCGCGCGCAGCGCGGGAGCCTGCTCGGCCAGCAGCACGCCGTTCGTGGTCATGGCCAGGTCCCGGATGCGCGGGTTGGCCGCGAGCAGCCGGACGAGCCGGTCGAGGTCGCGGCGCAGCAGGGGCTCGCCGCCGGTGAGGCGCACCTTGTCCACGCCCAGATCGGCGAAGACGTCCACGAGCCCGTCCATCTCCTCGAAGCTCAGCATGTCGTCGCGGGGAAGCCAGACGTACTCTTCCTCGGGCATGCAGTACTGGCAGCGCAGGTTGCAGCGGTCGGTGACCGAGAGCCGCAGGTTGCGCAGCGGGCGATCGAAGGCGTCGCGGATCACGGCATCTCCACGTACACGTCGCCGTCCTCGACCGCGATCGGGAAGCAGCCGATCTTGACCGCGGGGTTGTTGGCGTTGGCCCCAGTGGTCACGTCCCACCGCCAGCCATGCCACGGGCAGATCACCAGGCGGCCGTCGAGGTCTCCCTCGCCCAAGGGCCCTCCCCGGTGGGGGCAGGTGTTGTCGATGGCGTGGTAGGCGCCCGCGACATTGAAGAGCGCGAGGGTCTTCGCCCCCGCCTGCACCACGAGCCCCTGCCCGGGTGGCACGTCGGTGGCCTTGGCGACCTTGAACGACGGCATGGGCGCTATCCCGCCGCCACGGCGGGGGCGGCGGGCTCGAGCGCCCGCTCCCATTCGCGCAGGAGCCCGGGCTTCTTCACCCCGACGTCGAAGTGGTCCCACGGCATGCGTTCGTTCGCCTCGCGGCGCCGCCGCGTGAAGAAGGCGGGGTCACCGTCCCATTCGCGGAGAGCGTGGCGCCAGTCGCCGTCGAGCCCCGCGGCCAGCTCGACGAAGTCGGCCACCCGCCGGTCGCCGCGGGCCAGCAAGGCCTGGAGCGCCGCCTCGCGTGGGTTCTCGTGCACGACGCGGATCGTGTCGAGCCGCCGGGCCGCCCGCTTGATGATGTCGAGCTTCTCCTCGAGCGCCCGCGGGTCGTCGAAGGGCGCCCACTGGAACGGCGTCCACGGCTTCGGGACGAAGGAGGACACCGACAGTGTCAGCTTGCCGAAGGAGTGCCCGTCGGGGCCCAGCGCCCGCAGGCGCTCGATCAGCCGCGCGGCCAGGTCGGGGATCGCCTCGATGTCCTCGCGGGTCTCGGTGGGCAGGCCGATCATGAAATAGCACTTGAGGTTCGGAATGCCGTAGCGACGGAGCAGGTGGCAGGCCTCGTACAGCTGCTCGTCGGTGATGGCCTTGCGGACGACGCGGCGCAGCCGCTCGGTGCCGGCCTCCGGCGCCATGGTGAGGGTCCGGTGCCCACCGCGCTGCAGCGAGGCCACCAGGTCCTCGGTCAGGCTGTCGGCCCGAAGCGAGGAGATCGACACCTCGACGCCGTGCTCCTCGAGGAGGCGCATGAGGTCGCCGATCCAGGGGTAGTCGGACACGCAGGCGCCCACGAGCCCGACGCGCTTGGACCCCTTCGCGATCTTCGCCACCGACTCGCGCAGGGATTCGAGGCTCCGGTGCCGTACCGGCCGGTAGACCTGGCCTTCCAGACAGAACCGGCAGCCGCGGCCACAGCCCTTGCCGACCTCGAGGAGCTCCATGTGCCCGTACTCGGCCTTGGGCGTCTTGAGCGACGATCGCGTCTCGAAGCGGTTGACGTCCTTAAGCCGGCGCTTGGTCACCACCGCGGGCACGTCGTCCGCGACCGGCACGACCGTCTCGATCAGCCCATCGGCCTCGTACTCGACCCGGTAGGCCTCGGGGACGTAGATGCCGGCCAGCGGCTTCAACCGGTCGATGAAGCGGCGCCGGCTGCCGTCGTCGCCGGGGCCGCTCTCGATCCAGGCCGTCACGATCTCACCCACCACCTCCTCGCCTTCCCCCACCACCACGAAGTCCATGAAGGGAGCGACGGGCTCGGGATTGGAGAAGGCGCACACCCCGCCCATCATGACCACCGGATCGCCGGGGCCCCGATCGGCGGCCCGCAGGGGGAAGCCCGCCATCCGCAGCATCCGGACCGCGTTGATGTAGTCGCCCTCGTAGGTCAGCGAGAAGCCGACCAGGTCGAAGTCGGCCAGGGGTCGGTGAGACTCAAGCGAGAACGGCGCGGTCCCGGTGCGGCCGTACTCCTCGACATCCTCGGGGTCCGGGAAGAACACCCGCTCGCAGACCACGTTCGGGATCGCATTCAGGTGGTCGTAGATGGTCTGGAAGCCCAGGTTGGACATGCCGACCGCGTAGGTATTCGGATACACGAGCGCGATGGTCACACGCCCGCCCCAGTCCTTGTGGACCGCACCCTCTTCCGAGGCGACCAGCTCCTGCGCCTTCTTCTTGAGTTTCCAGGACATACGAACCGTAAGTCTACCACGGGGAGAGAGAGCAAAGCGGAGAGCCAGCACACGCGCGCCACTCAAACGAATGTCCGCGGCCTGGGGGAGTGCGGGGGCCATTTCTGGGCCCCCGCATTGAATAGAGCCTAAAGACTTGAACCTGAGTCCGGGCGCTCGGTTGAAACGGGCGCTCGGTAAAGCGGACGCAAACTGCGGATCAGCTCCCGGCCGCGGGCCCGACCCCCATGATCTGGATGTCGATGCTTCGCGGGCGCGGCCCATCGAGCTCGGCGAACAGGATCGACTGGAAGCGGCCCAGCGACAGCTCACCCCCGCTGATCCCCACCGCCACGCTCCGCCCGAGCAGCGCAGCCCGCAGGTGCGAGGTCGCATTGCCTCGCTCACAGTCGGAGAAGCGCGGATCATCGTGCTTGTAGCCCGCATCGTCGGCGACCAGGCGCTCCATCATGGACTTGAGGTCGTCGACCAAAGCGCCCTGGAACTCGTTGACGAAGAGCGCGCAGGTAGTGTGGAGGGAGTTGACCAGAATGATGCCCTCCTTGATGTCGGCGCCCAGCACGATATCCCGGATCTGCTTGGTGATGTCCAGAACCTGGGTCCGCTTCTCGCTCAACATCGTGAAGGTCTTCCGGACTACCTTCAAGGTTTCCACCTTGATTGCCTCCGTGCTTGAGTGCGCTTCGACTCCTGGTGCCGAGGGAGGGAATCGAACCCCCACGGCCCTTACGGACCAGCAGGTTTTAAGCCTGCTGCGTCTCCCAGTTCCGCCACCCCGGCCCAACCCACCGCTGGACCGCCCCCAACGTATTGGAGGCGGCGAGCGGATTCGAACCGCTGAATAGAGGTTTTGCAGACCTCCGCCTTAACCACTTGGCTACGCCGCCCTTCCACCGTCGCGTATATGGAGCGGGAAACGGGATTCGAACCCGCGACCCCAACCTTGGCAAGGTTGTGCTCTACCACTGAGCTATTCCCGCGAAACATCCTGTCACAGAGCCGCGACGAAGTGTAACAAACGCCTTGAGTGGTGTCAATTTACGGGCGATCGGGGGCCTCGCCGCGCAGGTATTTCGCGGCCTCCTCGGGGGGCGTCGGGTTGATGAAGAACCCGGTTCCCCACTCGAATCCGGCCACCCGGGTCAGCTTGGGGATGATCTCCAGGTGCCAGTGAAAGTGGTCGAGGGCGGGGGCCCGCAGGGGCGCGCTGTGGAGCATGAAGTTGTACGGGGGGTCCTCGAGGAACTGTCCCATCCGGCCGAGCACCAGCCGGACCGCCGCGGCCAGCCCGGCGAAGTCGGCCGTCGGCGTGTCCTCGTAGCGTGACCGGTGCACGGTGGGCAGGATCCAGGTCTCGAACGGAAAGCGGGGCGCGAAAGGCGAGAGCGCCACGAACCCGTCCTGATCGACGATGACCCGTCCCCCGTCCTGCCGCTCCTGCCGGATGATGTCGCACCAGATGCAGCGCTTCTTGATCCGCAGATGCTGCAGCGCGCCCGCCAGCTCCTCTTCGACCATGAGGGGCACCACCGGGGTGGCGATGAGCTGGGAGTGGGTGTGCTCCAGCGAGGCGCCGGCCGGATCGCCGTGATTCTTGAACGCCATCACGTACTCGAGGCGCGGATCCTTGGCCAGGTCCACGATCCGGTCCCGGTAGGAGCGGAACACCTCGGCCAGATGCGTGGGAGGCAGGCGCTCGATGACCGCGTCGTGATCGGGCGACTCGATGACCACCTCATGTGCCCCCACCCCGCTCATCCGGTCGTAGAGGCCTTCCGCGGCCGGCTCCAGCTCGCCCTCGATCCGCAGCGCGGGAAACTTGTTGGGTACCACGCGCAAGAGCCAGCCCGGCGTATTGGGTTCGCTGCGATCCGGACGCAGCGCCCAGACCTCCTCGGGGGTGCGGTGTTCCTGCCCTCCGCAGAACACGCAGGGCCCGCCCTTGCGCCGGCGTGCCGGTGGCCGGAAGTCGGAAGGGCGGCGAGCACGCTCGGTGGAGATGATCACCCACCGGCCCACGACGGGGTCCCGACGCAGCTCAGGCACGCGACGCTCCCTCCTCTTCCGGCCTCGGTTCGCGCGCGAGCAGGGAGGCCAGCGATTCCGCGACGGGCTTGCCCGCGAACAGCACCGCCGACACTTCCTCGCAGATCGGCATGGTCACGCCGCGCCCTCGGGCCATCGCCAGCACGGACGCTACGGTGCGCACGCCCTCCGCCACCATCGGGGTCCCCGCCTCCACCTCGGCCAGCGCGCGGCCCCGCGCGATCTCGCCGCCCAGCGCCCGGTTGCGGCTCTGCGTGCCCGTGCAGGTCAGCACGAGGTCACCGAGACCGGCCAGCCCCGCGAACGTCGCGGGCTGCGCCCCGGCCGCGACGCCCAGGCGGACGATCTCGGCGAGGCCCCGCGTGATCAGGGCCGCCCGGGCGTTCTCGCCCAGCCCGAGCCCGTCCACCAGCCCGGTTGCGATGGCCATCACGTTCTTCACCGCCCCACCCAGCTCTACGCCCACCACGTCACGATTCGTGTACAGCCGGAGCGCGGGCCCGGCGAGGCGCCGCTGGAGATCGGCCGCGATGGCCTCGCTCGACGAGGCGATCACGAGCGCGGTGGGCCGGCCCTGGGCGACCTCGCGGGCGAACGATGGACCGGAGAGCACCGCGACCGGCCGGCCGGGCAGCCGCTGGACCAGGAGCTCCGACATGCGCAGCCCCCGGCGCGGCTCGAGACCCTTCGTCGCCGACACCAGCACCGCGCCCGCCGCCACATGGTCGCCCACCCCGGACAGGACCGCCTCGACGAAGTGCGACGGCACCGCGATCAGGACGGTGCCGCTGCCAGCCAGGGCCTCCCGGGCGTCGGCGGTGACGCTCACGCCGTCCGGCACCGCGGTGCCCGGCAGGTAGCGCGGGTTCTCCCGGCGGGCCCGCATGGCGGCGGCCAGCCCCGGATCGCGGGCCCACAGCCGCACCGGCACACCCACGCGGCCCAGGTGCATCGCGAGCGCGGTGCCCCAGCTCCCGGCGCCGAGCACGGCCACCGGCGCGTGCCGAGCGTCGCCCGTCTCGACCCGACCGCTCACGCGACGCGGGTGCGCTCGCCGAGCCGGCGCTCGGTGCCGCTGACCAGGCGCGCGATGTTCTCCCGGTGGCGCCACACGATGATCAGCGCCACCACCGCCGCCGCAACGACCGAGTAGGCCGGATAGCCCAGCAGCAGCGCGCCGACCGGCAGGCTGAGGCACGCCACCACGGATGCCAAGGACACGTAGCGCGAGACCGTGGTCACCGCCACCCAGAGCACGGCCGCCGGAGCCACCGCCCACGGGATCAGCGCCAGGAACGCGCCGAGCCCGGTGGCGACTCCCTTGCCGCCCCGGAACCGCAGGAAGACCGGCCAGCAGTTGCCGGCGACGGCGGCCACCGCGCCGCCCGCCGCGGCCCATGCCTCGGGTCCGATGGCGCCGGCGGCGCGCACCGCCACGTAGCCCTTCACGATGTCGCCCACCAGGGTGAGCACGGCCGGCCCGGTACCGAGCGTACGCAGGACGTTGGTGGCGCCGATACTGCCGCTGCCCGACCGGCGGATGTCGGCGCCGCCCGCGGCGCGCGCCACCAGGAACCCGACCGGGATCGCTCCGATCAGGTAGGCGGCGAGGAGGCCGAACACGGTCAGGGCCATCGCTCGCGGTCCCGCACCAGATCCTTCGGGTTGGTGTGGAGGAAGAAGCGATAGAAGTAGTCGGCGCCCGAGACCACCGTGAGAGCCAGGGCGATCCAGAGGGCGGCCCGCGCGACCAGATGGAAGAGCGCCAGGTCCGCGGAGACGCCCTTGTCGAGGATCAGCAGGGTCAGAGCGACGTACTGGGATACCGTCTTGGCCTTGCCCAGCGAGGAGGCCGGCACCACCGCACCCATCGACAGCGCGACCCCGCGCAGGCCGGTCACCGCCAGCTCCCGGCCGATGATCACCACCGCCACCCACACGGAGATCATGTCCACGTGCACGAGCGAGATCAGCGCGGCCGCCACGAGCAGCTTGTCGGCGACCGGGTCGAGCAGCGTGCCGAGCTTGGTCACCTGGTTCCACCGGCGCGCCATGCGCCCGTCGAGCCAGTCGGTGAGCGAGGCGGTCACGAAGATGACGGCGGCGATGAGCACGCTGACGCGGGACGAGGAGATCAGGAAGACCATGATGGGGGGGACCAGCACGATGCGGAACAGGGTCAGCGCGATCGGGAGGTTCACGCGCGCGACTCCGAGTCCACCGCCGCGGTCGATGCCACCCGCCGGGGAACAAAGCCACCCGCCACGAACACCGGCACCACCAGGCTCACGTCCGCCCGGAGGCACCAGGCGAGGTCGACGGCGCGGCCGAGCCGCTGGAGCTTGCGGCCCCAGCCCGAGTCCTCCGCGAGGCGGTCGAGCCGAGCGCCGTAGTGCCGGCCCAGGCCGAACGCGGCCAGGGCGCCCTCGGAGAGCACGGCCCCAGGAGACACGTCGGTCAGGCGGGCCACCAGCAAGCCCGCGCATACCGCGTCCTCCAGCGAGAAGGCCCGGTTGTCACCCGCGCACAGGATGGTCACGTCACGGCCTTGCTCGAGCGCCCAGCGAGCGGCCGCGGTGACGTTGGTGAGCGCGGCGAGCCCGGCCGCCGCCGCCCGCGAGGCGGTCAGCATCGCGGCGGTGCCGTTGGTCGTGGTCAGAACGACGGTCCGGTCGCACACCCGGTCCGCGGTGAACTCGGCGGGCGAGTTGCCCAGGGCGAATCCGGCGATCCCCTCCCCGCCCCGCTCACCGGCCAGCACGGTGTCGGTCCCGTCGCGCGCGGCCATGGCGAGGGCGGCCTCCGCGTCCGGCACCGGTACCAGGCGGCGGCAGCCCGCCTCGCAGGCGGCCACCGACGCGGTGGTGGCCCGCAGCACGTCCACCGCGAGCGCGACACGGCCCGAGAGGGGCGCGTCGGGGTATTCGGCCGGGGTCAGCGCCACGTGCACCCGCATCGGAGGCGGGGCCACCTACCGCGCCCGGTCCCGGAGGGCGCGGATCCTGAGCCGGAGCGCGTTGAGATTGATGAAACCCTCCGCATCACGCTGGCGATACACCTGATCGGCCTCGAAGGTCGCGAAGTCGGTCCGGTAGAGCGACCGCGACGACTTCCGCCCCGCCACCGTCACGGTGCCCTTGTAGAGCTTGAGCCGCGCGGTGCCGGTCACGTCGCGTTGCACGGCGTCCACCAGCCCCTGCACCGCCTCCCGCTCCGGGCTGAACCAGAAGCCGTAGTAGATCATCTCCGCGTAGCGCGGCACCAGCGAGTCCCGCAGGTGCAGCACTTCCCGGTCGAGTGTGATCGACTCGAGGGCGCGGTGCGCCGCGTGCAGGATGGTGCCCCCGGGCGTCTCGTAGACCCCGCGCGACTTCATGCCCACGAAACGGTTCTCGACCAGGTCGACCCGCCCGACGCCGTGCTCGCCGCCCAGGCGGTTCACCGCCTCGAGCAGCGCGGCGGGCGAGAGCCGCCGCCCGTCCACGGCCACCGGATTGCCCGCCTCGTACTCGATCTCCACGTAGACCGGCACGTCGGGCGCCGACTCCGGGGAATTGGTGAGCAGGAACATCTTGGGCGGGGGCTCGTTCCACGGGTCCTCGAGAATGCCGCCCTCGAAGGAGATGTGGAAGAGGTTGCGGTCGGTGGAGTACGGCCGCTCCGCGGTCACCGGCACCGGGATGTCGTGCCGGCGAGCGAAGTCCATGAGCCCGGTACGGGAGTCGAGATCCCATTCCCGCCACGGCGCGATCACGGTCAGGTCGGGTCCGAGGGCCGCGTAGGTCAGCTCGAAGCGCACCTGGTCGTTGCCCTTGCCGGTGGCCCCGTGGCTCACCGCGTCCGCCCCTTCCTTCCTCGCGACCTCGACCTGGGCCTTGGCGATGAGGGGCCGCGCGATCGAGGTCCCCATGAGGTACGAGCCCTCGTACACCGCGTTGGCCCGCAGCATCGGGAACACGAAGTCGCGGACGAACTCCTCGCGGAGATCCACGATGTGGACCGAGGAGGCGCCGGTGCGCAGGGCCTTCTCCTTGACCGGGATCAGCTCCTCGCCCTGGCCCAGGTCGGCGCAGTAGGCCACGACCTCGCAGCGGTAGGTCTCGATGAGCCAGCGAAGGATGACGGAGGTGTCGAGGCCTCCGGAGTACGCGAGGACGACCTTCTTGACGGATCTGGTCACGGCTGCTCCCCACCACCCAGGAGGTGGACGATGATGGCCTTCTGCGCGTGCAGGCGGTTCTCGGCCTGGTCGAGGATCAGGCTGCGCGGCCCGTCGAGCACCGCGTCGGTGATCTCCTCGCCCCGGTGCGCGGGCAGGCAGTGCATCACGAGCGCGTGGCCGGGCGCGAAGCCGAGCAGCCGGTCGTTGACCTGGTAGCGCTGGAAGGCCTCCAGGCGCCGCTCGCGATCCCCTTCCTGCCCCATGCTGATCCAGGTGTCGGTGTAGACCACGTCGGCGTCCTCCACCGCGTCGCGTGCCTCGGTGGTGACCTGCACGCGCCCGCCCATCGCGCGACAGGCCTCCAGCACCCTGGCGTCCGGCTCGTACCCCGGCGGGCATGCCACCACCAGGGTGGTCCCGAGCATGGAGCCCAGCAGCAGGAGCGAGTTGCACACGTTGTTGCCGTCGCCCACCCAGGCCAGGCGCAGCTTCGCCGGATCCAGGCCGCGCTCGTAGAGCGTGAAGAAGTCGGCCATCGCCTGGCAGGGATGCTCGAGGTCGGACAGGCCGTTGATCACCGGGATCGAGGCGTGGGCCACGAGCTGCTCGAGCGTCTGGTGGGAGAACACGCGCGCCGCCACCACGTCCACCCAGCGCGACAGATTGCGGCCCACGTCGGGCACCGACTCGCGCTTGCCCATCCCGATCTCCTGGGCGGCCAGGTACACCGCGGCCCCACCGAGCTGCACCATCGCCACCTCGAAGGTGACACGGGTGCGCAGCGAGGGCTTCTCGAAGATCAGGGCCATGGTGCGCCCGGGCAGCGGGGTCCAGCGGTCGCGGCCCTTCTGCCGGGCCTTGAGCTCGGCCGTGAGGGCGAAGAGGCGCGGGAGATCCTCCCGGGCGATGTCCCGGATCGACAGGAAATGGCTCACTTCGCGAGGCCGGTCAGGACCTGGTCGATGATCTCGACGCCGCGGCGCACCGTCGTCTCGTCCACCACCAGGGGCGGCGCGAGCCGCAGGGTATTGTCGCCCGCGCTGAGCACGAGGAGGCCGCGCTCGCGGCACGCCCCGATGACCTCGCCCACCGGCGGCACCAGGTCCATGCCCACGAGCAGGCCGCGGCCCCGCACCGCGGTGGCCAGCTTCGGGTGCCGCCCCCGCACCCCCTCGAGCTGATCGCGCAGCAGGCGGCCGGTCGCGGCCGCGCGCTCGGGCAGCCGCTCCTCCATCAGCGTCGTGAACACGGTCAGGCCCACCGCGGTGGCGAACGGGTTGCCGCCGAAGGTGGAGCCGTGGGTGCCCGGCGTGAACGCGGACGCCACGCTCTCGGTAGCCAGGGTGGCCCCGATCGGTACGCCGTTGGCCAGCGCCTTGGCCAGCGTCATGATGTCAGGCTCGATGCCGGAATGCTCGTAGCCCCAGAGCCGGCCCGTGCGGCCCATGCCGGTCTGGATCTCGTCCAGCACGAGCAGGACCCCGGCCTCGTCGCAGAGCTTGCGCAGCCCGGGCAGGTAGCCGTCGTCCGGGATATTGATACCGCCCTCGCCCTGGATCGGCTCGACCATGACCGCGGCGGTGTGACTGTCGATCGCCCGCTCGACCGCCCGCAGGTCGTTGAACGGCACGTACTTGAACCCGCCCGGCAGCGGCTCGAAGCCGTGGTGGTACTTCTCCTGGGCGGTGGCGGTGACGGTGGCGAGCGTCCGGCCGTGGAAGCCGCCCCGCATCGTGATGATGTCCCCGCGGTCGCTGGCCCCGTGCTCCTTGGCCCACTTGCGCGCGAGCTTGATCGCGGACTCATTGGCCTCCGCGCCCGAGTTGGAGAAGAACACGCGGTCGGCGAACGAGTGGTCGCAGAGCAGCTTGGCGAGCTGGGTCTGCTGCGGAATGTAGAAGAGGTTCGACACGTGGAGCAGGGTGGCCGCCTGCTCCCGCATCGTCCCGACCACCTTGGGATGCGAGTGCCCGAGCGCGGTCACCGCGATGCCGCCGGTAAAGTCGAGGTACTCCTTGCCGTCGCTGTCCCACACCCGCGCCCCGTCGCCGCGCACCAGTACCACGGGGGCACGCTTGGCGGTGGTCATCAGGTGCTTGTCCGCCCACTCGATCAGCGTCTTCGTGTCCGTCATGGCTCCCTCATATCCGCGCGCCTCGCCGGGCGGCCCTGCTGCCGTCGCACCCCTTCATCCGCGCGCCTCGCCTTCGGCTCGGCTCACAATACAATTTCCGTCCCGATGCCTTCTTTGGTCAGCACCTCGAGCAGGATCGCGTGGGGCACGCGGCCGTCGATGATGTGGGCCTTCTGGGCGCCTCCGGTGAGGGCCCGCAACGAGGACTCCACCTTGGGCAGCATGCCCCCGTCGATCACGCCCGCCTTGATGAGCCGCTCGGCGTCGCGCTTGGTGAGCGTCGAGACCAGGCGGCCGTCCTGACCGTTGATGCCGGACACGTCGGTCAGGTGGATCAGCTTCTCCGCGAAGAGCGCGGCGGCCACGTCGCCCGCCACCAGATCCGCGTTGATGTTATAGGTCTCGCCTCCCGCGCCCACTCCGACCGGGGCGATCACCGGGATGAACCCGTTCTCCTCGAGCAGCCGGATGGGCTCAGGATTGATCGCCTCCACCTCGCCCACCAGCCCGATGTCCACCGAGGTTCCGTCGGGCATCTTGTGCAGGCGCCGGTGGGCCCGCAGCAGGCTCGCGTCCTTGCCGGAGAGCCCCACCGCCCGGCCCCCGTGGAGATTGATCAGACCAACGATCTCCTTGTTGATCTTGCCGACCAGGACCATCTCGACGATCTCGACCGTCTCCTCGTCGGTGACGCGCATGCCGCCCACGAACTTCGGCTCCTTGCCGAGGCGCTTCATGAGCGCGCCGATCTGCGGGCCGCCGCCGTGAACGATGACCGGCCGGATGCCGACCAGCCGGAGAAGGAGCACGTCCTTGGCGAACTGCTCCTTGAGGTCCGCCTGCTCCATCGCCGCGCCTCCGTACTTGATCACGAGGGTCTTGCCCTGGAAGGCGCGGATATAGGGGAGCGCCTCGATGAGCACCTCGGCACGCTGCACCAGCTCCGGGATCGGCGTCATGCGCTCGTCCGCCTATAGGATGTACCGGGAGAGATCCTCGTCCTTCACCACGTCGGCCAGCTGCGCCTGCACGTACTCCGCGTCGATCACGAGCTCCTGCCCCGTCAGGTTCGGGGCGTCGAAGGAGATCTCCTCCAGCAGCCGCTCCATCACCGTGTAGAGGCGGCGGGCTCCGATGTTCTCGGCGCGCTGGTTCACCGTGAACGCGATATCGGCGATCGCCTCCACCGCGTCGGTGGAGAAGCGCAGCGCCACCCCTTCCGTCTTCAGCAGCTCGACGTACTGCCGGATCAGGGCGTTCTGAGGTTCGTTCAGGATGCGGATAAAATCCGGCCGCGTCAAGGGCTCCAGCTCCACCCGGATCGGGAAGCGGCCCTGCAGCTCCGGGATCAGGTCCGCGGGCTTGGCCACGTGGAAAGCCCCGGCCGCGATGAACAGGATGTGGTCGGTCCGGACCATCCCGTACTTCGTGGTCACCGTCGAGCCCTCGACGATCGGCAGGAGGTCCCGCTGCACTCCTTCCCGCGAGACGTCGGGCCCCCGGCCGCCCTCTCGGCCCGCGATCTTGTCCAGCTCGTCCAGGAAGATGATCCCCGAGTTCTCCACCCGGCGGATCGCCTGGCCCACCGCCTCGTCCACGTCCACCAGCTTCTGGGCCTCCTCCTGGGCCAGGAGCCGCCGGGCCTCCCCCACCCTGACCCGCCGCCGCCGCGTGCGGCCGGGCATGAGGTGCGAGAGCATGTCCTTCAGGTTGATCCCGATCTCTTCCATGCCCTGGCCCGGGAGGACCTCCAGCATGGGTCCGGCCTGCTGCACGTCCATCTCGATGGGCCGCTCGTCGAGCTTGCCGGAGCGGAGCTGGGCGCGGAGCTTCTCCCGCGTGGCGTCGCGGGAGGCGTCGGGCGACACCTCCTCGAGCGTGCCGCTCACGAAGGCCTCGCCGGGCCGGCGGGGCAGCAGGAGATCGAGGAGCCGCTCCTCGGCCAGCGTCTCCGCCCGCTCGCGAACCGCCGCCGCCATCTCCGCCTTGACCATGCTCACGCCGAGCTCGGTCAGGTCCCGGATCATGGACTCCACGTCCCGCCCCACGTAGCCGACCTCGGTGTACTTGGAGGCCTCCACCTTGAGGAACGGGGCCTGGGCGAGCTTGGCGAGGCGCCGGGCGATCTCGGTCTTCCCGACGCCGGTGGGCCCGATCATGATGATGTTCTTGGGCGCCACCTCGTCCCGGAGCTCGGTGGGCAGGTTCTGCCGCCGCCACCGGTTGCGCAGCGCGATGGCCACCGCACGCTTGGCCTTGCCCTGGCCCACGATGAAGCGGTCGAGCTCGGTGGTGATCTGGGCCGGCGTGAGGCCGGTCATCCCTAGCGGTTGGCCTAGCGGTTGGGCGGGCTGGTCGGTCACAGGCTGAGCACCGTGATCTGTTCGTTGGTGTACACGCAGATGCCGGCCGCGATGCGGAGGGACTCCTCCGCGATCTGGGGCGCCTCGAGCGTGGAGTGCGTCCGGAGGGCCCGGGCCGCGGCCAGCGCGTAGGGCCCGCCTGAGCCGATCCCGACCAGGCCGTCGTCGGGCTCGATCACGTCGCCGGTCCCCGATACGATGAAGCTCGCCTCCGCGTCGGCCACGGCCAGGAGCGCCTCGAGTCGCCGGAGCACGCGGTCCATGCGCCACTCCTTGGCCAGCTCGACGGCGGCGCGGGGCAGATTGCCGCGGTGCTCCTCGAGCTTCGCCTCGAAGCGTGCGAAGAGCGTGAAGGCGTCGGCGGCCGCGCCCGCGAAGCCCGCGAGCACGCGGTCGTGGTGCATCTTGCGCACCTTGCGCGCGCCCGCCTTCATGATGGTCTGGCCGACGGTGACCTGCCCGTCGCCCGCCACCGCCACGCGGCCCCGGTGCCGGACGCAGACCACGGTGGTGGCGTGGATCGATGGGGTGGTCGGCGGCGTCATCGCGGGCGACGGCCTGTCAGGTGGCCCGCGGATGCGCGGCGTCGTACACCCGCATCAGGTGCTCCGGACTCACGTGGGTGTAGCGCTGGGTCGTGGACAGGCGGCGGTGGCCCAGTAGCTCCTGGATGAGGCGGAGATCCGCGCCGGCCCCGAGCATGTGGGTGGCGAAGCTGTGGCGGAGGGTGTGGGGCGTCACCCGCTGGACGATCCCGGCCCGGCGGGCGCGGGCGCGCACGATGCGATGCGCGCTGCGCGGGGTGAGCCGGCCGCCCCGCGCGTTGAGGAAGAGCGGCCCACGCCGGCGCCCGCGCATCGCCAGGTAGGCCGCGAGGGCCTCCAGCGCGGACTCGCCGACCGGCACCACGCGCTCCTTGCTGCCCTTGCCGAGGACCCGCACCGTGCGCCGGCCTTCGTCCAGATCGTCCACGTCGAGCCCGCAGGCCTCGGCCACCCGCAGTCCGCTCGCGTAGAGCAGCTCCAGGAGCGCGCGATCGCGCGCTCCACCCGGCGACAACTCAGGCTCGGGGTTGAGCAGCGCGGTGGTCTCGTCCACCGGCAGGAACGACGGCAGACGGCGGCCCAGGCGGGGGCCGCGTACCTGCCGCGCCGGATTCGCCTCGAGGGTCCCGCGGCGCGCGAGGAAGCGGAAGCAGCTCCGCACCGCGGCCAGCTTGCGCGCGATGGTCGCCTTGGCCAGCTTCCGCCGGTGCAGCCGCGCCAGGTAGGCGCGGACCACGCGGGTGTCCGCCGCCTCCCAGCCCGCGACCTTCTCCTCGGTGAGGAAGCGGGTGAACTCGGTCAGGTCGGCGGTGTAGCTCCGGAGGGTATGCGGAGACGCGCCCCGCTCGACACCCTGGTATTCAAGGAAGGACCCGACCGCCGCGTCCATCGTGGATGAACCGGGGGCTCCTCAGGCGACCGTGGGAACCACTTCCTGCCGGTAGCCACACTCCTCCCGGAAGCACTGCCGGGTGACCTTGCCGCCGCGGGCGTAGCGCTCGGTCAGGAACGGAGCCGCGCACTTCGGGCACGGCTCCGCCACCGGGCGCGTCCACAACGCGAACTTGCACGTGGGGTAGTTCGTGCACGCGTAGAAGGTCTTGCCCTTGCGGGTGCGCTTCTCGAGGAGCTGGCCGCCGCAATCCGGCAGCGGGCACGTGATCCCGAGCGTGATCGGCTTGGTGGTCTTGCACTCCGGGTAGCCCGAGCACGCGATGAACTTGCCGAAGCGGCCGTGCTTGATGACCATCGGCTTGCCGCACGTCGGGCAGATCTCGTCGGTGGGCTGATCGGCCGGCCGCTCGCGCCCGCCACTCATGTCCTTGGTGAACTTGCAGTCCGGATAGGCGGAGCAGGCCAGGAACTTGCCGAAGCGGCCCCACTTCTCGAGCAGCGGCTTGCCGCAGTCGGGGCACTCCTGCCCGGCGTCCACGCCGATCTTGACGTTGTCCATTTTCTTGCCGGCCGCCTTGAGGTCGCGCGAGAACTGCTTGTAGAAGGCCTCCACCGTCTTGACCCAGTCCGCGTCGCCCTCCTCGATCTTGTCGAGCGACTCCTCGAGCTGGGCGGTGAACTCGACGTCCATGACCTCGGGGAAGTGGGGCACCAGCATGTCGGTGACCTGCATGCCGAGGTCGGTCGGGAACAGGGTGCCGCGCTCGCGCCGCACGTAGCCGCGGTCCTGGATGGTGCCGAGGATCTGAGCGTAGGTGGACGGCCGCCCGATCCCCCGGTCCTCCAGCAGCTTGACCAGCGAGGCCTCGGTGAAGCGCGGCGGCGGCTGGGTGAAGTGCTGCTTGGGATCGAGCGCGAGAAGCTTCAGCGTCTCGCCCACCGTCAGCGGCGGCATCACCGCCTCCGCCTCTTCCTCCGGCGTCTCGTCGGTGGCCTCCCGCGACTCGACGTACACCGCGGTGAAACCGGGGAACTTCATGGTCGAGCCCTGGGCGCGGAAGAGGCAGTCGCCCGCCGTGATGTCCGCGGCCACCGTGTCGTAGACCGCGGGCAGCATCTGGCTCGCGAGGAACCGCTCCCAGATCAGCCGGTAGAGCGCGAGCTGGTCCTTGGACAGGAAGCGGGCCACCGCCTTCGGCTCGCGCGCCACCGAGCTCGGGCGCACCGCCTCGTGGGCCTCCTGCGCGCTCTTCTTGGCCTTGTAGGCGGGCGGCGCATCGGGCAGGTACTCGCGCCCCAGCCGCCCGGTCACCCACTCCCGCGCCTCCTCCTGCGCCTCCGCGGCCACCCGCACCGCGTCGGTGCGCATGTAGGTGATGAGGCCGACCGCGCCCTCTTCGCCCAGCTCGACGCCTTCATAGAGCTGCTGGGCGAGCATCATCGTCTTCTTGGCCGTGAAGTGAAGCTTGCGGCTCGCGTCCTGCTGCAGCGTGGAGGTGATGAAGGGCGGCGCGGGATTCCGCCGCCGCTCCCCCCGCGTGACCGACTTCACGGTCCAGACCGCGCCGTGCAGCGCGGTCATCACCGCCATGGTGGCGGCCTCGTCGGCCAGCTGGGCCTTCTCGCCGCGCACCTCCTTGAGGGCCGCCGTGAAGTCGGGCGGCTGCTGGCCCTTGAGCTTGGCGTGCAGCGACCAGTACTCCACCGGCACGAAGGCGGCGATCTCGCGCTCGCGCTCGGTGAGGAGACGCACCGCCACCGATTGCACGCGACCGGCCGAGAGCCCGCGCCGGATCTTCTCCCAGAGGAGCGGGGAGAGCTTGTAGCCCACCAGCCGGTCCAGCACGCGCCGGGCCTGCTGGGCGTTGACCTTGCTGGTGTCGATCTTGCCCGGGTGCAGGAAGGCGGCCTTCACCGCGCGCTCCGTGATCTCGTTGAACATGATCCGATGCGTCTTGGCCTTGCTGATGCCGAGCTCCTGGGCCAGGTGCCAGCCGATGGCCTCCCCTTCGCGGTCCGGGTCGGTCGCGATGTAGAGCGCGTCGACCTTCTCGGCCGCCTTCTTCAGCTCGTCGAGCACCTTCTTCTTGGCCGGCAGTACCTTGTACTCCGGCTTGAAGCCCTTCTTCTCGTCCACCCCGAGTTTGGACTTGGGCAGGTCGCGGACGTGGCCCATCGAGGCCTTGACGACGTACTTCGAGTCCAGATACTTCTGGATCGTCTTGACCTTGGTGGGCGACTCCACCACCACCAGCGCTCGTTTCACCACCGCCACCCGATCCTCTCCTATCCTCGCCCGACCCGGACGAACCGTTTGCCCTCGATCTGCCGCACGCGTCCCTCCAGCTCCAGGTCCAGCAGCGCGGCCGCCACGCGCCCGGCCCCCAGGCCACTGCGCTCGATCACGTGGTCGATATCGACGGGATCCTCGCCGAGCAGTGCCAGCACCCGACGTCCGGCCGCGCCGATATGCCCTGGGTTAGATGCGTCGGCGTGGCTCTTCGCTGCAGGTCCACCCGCAAGGACGCGATCCGCAGCGACGGACGCCTTCCAGCGCTCAGGCAGCACCGCGACCACGTCCTCCCACCCCATCGCCACGTGCGCCCCGTCCTGGATCAGCTGGTTGGCGCCGCGACTCTCCGGCGCGGTGATGCGCCCGGGCACCGCCAGGACCTCGCGGCCCAGCTCGGCGGCCAGGCGCGCGGTGATCAGCGAGCCACTCCGCTCGGCGGCCTCGACGACGACCACCGCGAGCGACATCGCCGCGATCACCTGATTGCGGGTCGGGAAGTTCTGCGGGAGCGGCGGAGTTCCCGGTCGGAACTGGGAGACGAGGGCGCCGCGCTCCGCGATCTCGGCGGCGAGCGCGCGATTCTCGGGCGGGTAGATCACGTCCACGCCCGATCCGAGCACCGCGACGGTGCGGCCGCCCACGCGCAGCGCGCCGCGGTGCGCCGCGCTGTCGATACCGCGCGCGAGGCCGCTCACGACGGTGACGCCACGCGCGGCAAGGTCCGCCGCGAGCGTCTCGGCCACCTCGAGGCCGTAGGTGGTCGCGCGGCGCGAGCCCACGATGGCCACCGCGAGCACATCCTCGTCCAGCAAGCGCCCGCGCACGTGCAACGTGGCGGGCGCCTCGGGCACCTCCGCGAGGCGAGCCGGATACCCGGCGTCCGCGCGCGAGATCTCCCCGGCTTCCCGCGCCGTCTCGTCCTGGATACGCTCATGCATCACAGACGTCACTCACCTCGCCGATCACGATCTCCGAGTGGATCAGTGCGCTTCAGTATACCGGACCGGTAAATTGGGGCAAAACCCGGTCCGGCTCGATCACCGCGGGGAGCGCCCTCCGCCGAGGGAGGCGAGGAGCGCGCGCGCCTGGGTGGCGGCCTCGGTCCGCGGGTGCGACTTCACCACCCGCTCCCACGTCTCTCGCGCGCGCGGCAGGTCGTGCAGGGCACGGTAGCACATGCCGAGCTTGAGCAGCGACTCCGCGATGGGCGGACTCTGCGGGTAGAGATCGGGAACCTTCTGGAACTCGGTCACCGCCTGATTGAAGTCGCGCTGGCGGTAGTAGGCCTCGCCGATCCAGTACTGGGCGTTCGCGGCCAGGGCATGCTTGGGGAACTTGTCGATCAGCTCGGTGAACTCGAGCACCGCCTGGCCGTGCTCGTCGGCGCGGAAGCTGGCCATCGCGGTCGCGTAGAGCTTCTCGGCCGTCACCTCGCGCCCGGGCGGCGCCGTCGCCGCCGGCTTCGGCTCCACCGGGGGGGCGGGCGGCGGCACGCTGAGCGTCGCCACCTTCTGGTTCGTCTCGTCGAGGCCGGAGCGGAGGCCCCGCACGGCGCCGTCCAGCTCCCCGATCGACGCCTTGAGCTGCTCCCGCTCGGTGGCCGCCGCCTTGGTCTCGCCGACCAGGAATGCGGCCTGCGCGTCGAGCGCCTTCAGCTCACCGGCCAGCTTCCCCACCTCCTTGCCGATCTGATCCTGCCCGGTCTTCAGCTCCTCGACCTGCTTGACCAGCGCGGCCATCTCGGCCTCGCGGCGCGCCTTCTCCGCGGTCCCGCAGCCCCCCATCGGGGCCGCGAGCAGGACGAGCCCGAGGAAGGGGATCGCCCACCGGGGACGCTCATGAGTCTGGGTCGCCATGGCATTGACCGTAGCACCTGTCGGACCGAAAAGCTAATTTTCACGAGCCTTTGACTGACATTGGGCTTTTCGCTAGCATGGCGGGGCGATGGACGAGCTCCCCTGGATGCTCGCGGTCTCCGCCCTCGGAACCGGTCTCGCCTTCGGCTACATCATCCAGCGTGGGGGCTTCTGCCTGACCCGCGCCCTGTCCAACGCCCTGCTGATGCGGGACGGCAATATCCTGCGGGCCTATCTCCTCGCCTTGCTCGTCGCGATGGTCGGGGTAGAGGTGATCGAGGCGCTGGAGCTGGTGGACATCCCCCTGCGCCCGCTGCGCTGGGTGTCGAACATCGTGGGCGGCCTGCTCTTCGGCGTGGGCATGATCCTTTCCGGCGGGTGCTCGGGCAGTACTTGGTATCGGGTCGGAGAGGGCGCGGTCGGCGCCTGCGTGGTGCTGGTGGGCTTCGCCATCGGCGCCACCACCGCGGGCGTCGGGCTGCTCGCGCCGCTCCGCACCGCGCTGCAGAAGCCCGCGATCACGCTCGAGGATGGCGGCGCCCCGACGCTGGCCAATATCGCCGGACTCTCGCCGTGGATCGTGATCGTGGCACTCGCGGTCGGGATCGGGATCTGGCTCATGCGGGGCCGGCGCGAGCCCGAGCACGGCAAGTGGCCCTGGCCCGCCACCGGCGCCGCCGTCGGCGCGATGATCGCGGTCGGCTGGTGGGCCTCCTCGTTCGGGGACCGTCCGGTCGGCATCACCTTCGCGGCCAACACCGGCCACCTCCTCACCTACCCGATGGTCGGCTATCCCAATCGTGTCACCTGGAGCATGCTGATGGCGCTCGGCGTTCCCCTCGGTGCCTTCGTCGCCGCCTGGACCACCAACCAGTTCAACTGGAAGTTCCCCGCCCCATCGAGCCTCGTGAAGATCTTCTCGGGCGGCCTGCTGATGGGTGCGGCCGCGCTGGTCGCCGAGGGCTGTAATATCAACCAGGGCCTGACGAACTCCGCCACGCTCGCGCTCGGCAGCCTACTCACGTTCGCCTCGATGTGCGCCGGAGCGTGCGCGACGATCTGGTTCCTGTTTCTCCGGAAATCGTAGCGCGCGCGAGTCGGGCGGGCCGCGCCGCGTGCTTCGCTTCTAAAGGCCGGCGCGGAGGAGGATGACCTTGACCGGCTCGCCGGCCGCGATCGTGGTGTTACGGGGGACGACAGCGAGGCCGTCGGCGGTGACCATCGAGCGCAGGACTCCGGAGCTCTGGGTGCCGGTGAGCTGGGCGCCGTAGGTATCGCCGTCGGGGGTCAGCGTCACGCGGAGGTAGCCGCGGCGGGTGTCGCCGTTCTTGATCGGGGCGAGGGCGCGCGCGGTCACGGTGGGACGGTGGAGGCGGCTGTGGCCGGCCATGCGGAGGATCGCGGGGCGGACGAAGAGCTCGAAGGTGACCATGGCCGAGACCGGGTTGCCGGGCAGCGCGAAGAGAGCCAGCGCGCCCTTGCCCTCCTGCGGAATCGTCGAGAAGGCGATCGGCTTGCCGGGCCGCATATCCACGAGCCAGAGGTGCTGCTCGGCCCCGAGCCGCGCGAGCGCGGCCTTCACGAGATCGTGCTCGCCCACCGAGACGCCCGCCGAGGACATCACGAGATCGCACGCGAGCCCCCAGCGGAGCCGCGCCTCGATGTCCTCGAGGCGGTCGCGCGCGATTCCGAGGCTCACCGGCCGGGCGCCGGCCTCGATCGCCTGCGCGATGAGGGAATAGCTGTTGGAGTTCGGGATCTGGCCGGGGCCGATCCGCCCGCCCAGATCCACCAGCTCATCGCCGGTGGAGAGGATGCCCACCCGCGGCCGCCGGATCACGCTCAACGAGCTGCGGCCCACGGTGGCGAGCATCCCCACGTCGGCCGCGCTCAGCACCCGCCCGCGCTCGAGCACGCGGTCTCCCCTCTTCATGTCCTCGCCCCGCGGCCTGACGAAGTCGCCCTCGCCCACCCGGCGCGGGACGAGCAGCGTGCCTGCCTCCTCGGCGACGTCCTCCTGGGGCACGACCGCGTCCGCGCCCTCGGGAAGCGGCGCGCCCGTGAAGATCCGGAACGCCTCGCCGGGCCGGAGGGGGCGTTCGGCCATCGCTCCCGCGGGGACGCGGCCGGCCACGAGCAGGCGCACGGGCTCGCCGGGAGCGGCCGCGGCGGTGTCGGCACCGCGGAGGGCGTAGCCGTCCATCGAGGAGGCCGGCCACGGCGGCATGTCGCGCGGGCTCGACACGTCCTCCGCGAGCACACGGTGGAGACCGTCGATCAGGGGAACCCGCTCGTCCCCGAGGACGGCCACCCGCGACAGGATGCGCTCGAGCGCTTCCTCGACCGAGATCACGCCCGGTATTCTACCCCGGGGGCGCGCCGGGTCGACCGCCTACTTACTTGGGCAGGCTCAAGACCGGCTTGTAGTGGGCGAGGAACCAGTTGCGGCTCAGCACGAACACGGCGAAGAAGCCGAGCGTGACCAGGATCTCGACGGGGCCGATCGGCACCGTATTGTCGCGGAGCAGCGACGGGAACACGAGCAGCATCCGCTCGAAGAAGATGGCGATCCAGCCGAAGAACAGGATGACCTTGAACACCCGGTGGCGCTCCGGCGGGCGCCCGGTGAGCCGCTTGAGCAGGTACGAGAACGGAATCAGCCAGCCGATGATGAAGATGGCCCACGCGATGGCGCCCCACGGCTGGGTGAAGAAGCGCCGGATCACGAAGCGGGTCTCGGCGGGCACGTGGCCGTACCAGATCACCAGGTACTGCGAGAAGAAGAAGTACATCCAGAACACGCTGAGCGCGAAGGTCAGCTTGGCCACGTCCTGGATCGCGGGGGGCGCCACCTGGGAGAGTCCCCGCTCGTTGGACCGGATCGTGAGGTAGGTGACGAGCCCGAATCCGGTGTACATCGACGTGACCACGTAGTACCCACCGAAGAGGCCGCTGTACCACCGCGGATCGAGCGACATGAGGAGATCGAAGCCCCAGAGCGAGAGCACCACCACGTAGAGGGCGAGCAGCCATCCCGCGAGCCGGTTGCGCCGGTTCACCGCGGCGGGGGCGTCGCCGCCGGGCCGGTCCTCGACCAGCACCGCCTTCACGAGGCGCATGGCGACCCAGTAGAGCAGCAGGACGCCGAGGCCGATGCGCAGCGACATGAAGGGCACGTTGAGCCAGGCCGCCTTGATCGGCAGGGGCTCCGTCACCCAGGGATAGAGCGTCGCGCGCCCGAAGAAGAGCCCGAGGAAGAGCACGAACGAGACGGGCAGGAAGCCCGCGGTGGTGAGCGCGATCCGCTTCACGCTCGGCGACCACCGGCCCTCGGTCACCTGGATCATCGCGGCGAGAGCGGGACCGGTGATGGCGAGGCTCGACCAGAACAGCAGGTTCACGAGGTAGATACCCCAGGTCCGGGGGGCCGAGCCCTGCAGGACTCCGTACAGGAAGGCCACGATCCCGAGCACGGCCAGCAGGACCAGCAGCGGGTGCGCGGTCCGGGACGGCACCGGCGGAACGCTCATCGCGGTCATTTTTGGGCCAGGGTCCGGAGGTAGTTCACCACGTGCCACCGCTCCTCGGAGCTGAGGGCCTCCGCGTAGGACGGCATCACCGCCCCGCCCGCCGAAAGGTAGCTCTGCCAGTAGCCGTCCGTCCGCACCTTGTGCAGCTCGGGATTGGTGAGGTCGGCGGGGGGGACGAACTTGGTCGAGACCAGCCCGTCACCCCGCCCGGACGTCCCGTGGCACGGCGTGCAGTAGATCGTGTAGAGCTCGCCGCCCTTCCGCACCGAATCCGCGGAGGCGGCCACCGGATTGCGGCGGGCCGCCGCCGCGTCCCGCTCGGCGGGCGAGTGGTAGAGCTCGCCCCCGCTGCGCGGCAGGCTGCCCGGCGGCATCGAGAAGCTGTACTCCCCGGGCATCACTCGCTGCGTGGCGGTCATGTTGTCCATCCACCGGAGGCCGGCCACCCCGCCGATCGCGGCGCCCACCGCCCCGAACAGCAGGAGCGTGAGGAGGAAGACCCACTTCATCATCGCCGCACCTCTTCCGCGCCCGCGGCCGACAGCACCGACTGTACCGAGTCGACCTTGTCGGGAGCACAGGCCACCGCGACCCCGAAGCGGTCCACGCTGAAGCGCGGGTCGTAGGTGGGCGACGGCTTGAGCCTGGGGAGCTGAGCCAGGATCAGCACCGCCAGCGCGGTGGCGAGGCCGCCGAGCAGGATGGTCAGCTCGAAGGCGATGATGATGAAGGGCGGGATGGACACCGGTGCCTTGCCGCCCGTCACCAGTTCCCACTTGAGCGACGACCAGATCGTCAGGAAGAAGCCGGTGGCGGTCCCGGTCAGGGCCCCGATGAGGGTGAACAGGCGGACCTTGGACAGCGGCTCCACCTTGTCGATCTCGTGCTCGATCTCCTCGACCGGCACCGGGGTGTACACGGTGAGGTTCGAGAAGCCCTTGGCGCGCAGATCGCGGATGGCCTGAAGGGTGGTGTCCACGTGGGCGAAGACGCCCAGCACGTTGGTGGTGGCCGTCGTCGTCATCTCAGTGGTGCCCCCCGGTAGGCGTCGCGTGCTTCAGGGGATGGGGCAGCACCTCCTTGACCTCCACGATCGACAGCGACGGCATCACGCGGATGAAGCCCAGGAAGAGCAGGAAGAACCAGGCGAAGGATCCGATGACGATCGCGGAGTCCGTGATCGTCGGGTAGTACGTGCCCCACGTATAAGGATAGAAGTCGTGGGCCAGGCCGGGCACGATGATGTTGAAGCGCTCGAGCCACATGCCGATCAGCACGAAGATCGAGACCACGTAGAGCGTCACCACGTGGGTGCGGGCCCGGCGGATGAACAGCACGAGCGGCACCAGGCAGTTGCAGAAGTACATGCCCCAGTACGCCCACGCGTACTGCTGGCTGGCCTTGGCGAACACGCTGGCCCGCTCGAAGTGGTCCCCGGAGTACCACGCGGTGAACACCTCGCACACGTAGAAGTAGGTCAGCACCAGGCTGGTCACGAGGGTCAGCTTGGCCATCGCGTCCAGGTGCTTGTCGGTGATGTAGGGGTACCAGTTGAACAGGGCGCGCATGGGCAGGATCAGCACCAGCACCATCGCGAAGCCCGAGAAGATGGCTCCGTCCACGAAGAACGGGGGGAACAGCGTGGAGTGCCAGCCCGGCACCAGGGCCATCGCGAAGTCGAAGGACACCACGCTGTGCACCGAGAGCACCAGCGGGGTGGCGAGCGCGGCGAGGAGCCCATAGCCCCGGCGGTAGTGGCGCCACTGCTGGTCGGAGCCCTCCCACCCCAGCGCGAGCACCGCGTAGATCTTCCGCTTGTAGCCGGTCGCGTTGTCGCGCAGGGCCGCGATGTCCGGCACGAGACCCACGATGAAGAAGACCACGCTGATCGTCAGGTAGGTCGAGATCGCGAACACGTCCCACACCAGCGGCGACTTGAAGTTGGGCCAGAGGTAGCGCTGGTTGGGATACGGCATCAGCCAGTACGCGAACCACATGCGGCCGGCGTGGATCAGCGGGAACAGGCCGGCGGTCATGACCGCGAACACCGTCATCGCCTCCGCCCCGCGGTAGATGGAGGTCCGCCACTTCGCCCGGAACAGGTAGAGGACCGCAGAAATCAAAGTTCCCGCGTGACCGATACCGATCCAGAACACGAAGGTGGTAATGTACATCGCCCACATCTGGGGGGTGCGCTTGCCCGCGGCTCCGATGCCGACCCAGATCTGCCAGGCCCACGCGGCGAACCCCGCGCAGAGCACGAGGGCCACCAGGCAGAGCCAGGCGAAGTACTTCTCGCTCGGCATGCCGATGGTGCGGATGACGTCGCGGTTGACGTCGGCCCAGGTGGCCTGGGCGGGCGCGGTCGCGCTCTGCGCGGGCGGCGCGCTCATTCTAGTGGCCGGCCTTCCCGTGCCCGCCCGCGGGCTCCGCGCGCACGACCTTCTTGAGGTAGCTCACGCCCGGGAGCGTACCCAGCTCGTGGAGCACGTGGTAGCTCCGGGGTGAGTGCGACAGCCTGGAGACGAGGGACTCGCCGTCCTTGCGGTTCCCGAAGGTGATCGCCCGGGTCGGGCACGTCTGCTGACACGCGGTCTGCATGTCGCCGTCGCGCACCTGGCGTCCCGCGTCGCGCGCCGCGCCCTTCGCGGCCTCGATCCGCTGCACGCACATGGTGCACTTCTCCATCACTCCGAGCTGACGCACCGTGACGTCCGGGTTGAGCTGCACGTCGAGCGGCGCGGTCCACGTGTAGTTGAACCAGTTGAACTTCCGCACGTGGTAGGGGCAGTTGTTGCCGCAGTAGCGCGTGCCCACGCAGCGGTTGTAGACCTGCCCGTTGAGGCCTTCGCGCGTGTGATAGGCGGCGTAGACCGGGCACACCGGCTCGCACGGCGCGATCTCGCAGTGCTGGCAGAACATCGGCAGGAACATGTTGACCGGCTTGGCCGAGGTGCCCTCCTGCCAGCGCTCCACCCGCAGCCAGTGCTGGATGCGCCCGTAGGCGACCTGGGCCTTCCCCACCGTCGGCACGTTGTTCTCGCTCTGGCAGGCGAGCACGCAGGCCTGGCAGCCGGTGCACCGGTCCACGTCCACCGTCATGCCCCAGCGGTACTCCGGATACTTCACCGGCGGGTACATGCGGGGATGATCCGCGTGCTCGGGCGGCTTGCCTCGCAGCTCCAGCTCGCGCGCCGCGCTCAGGCCCACCCACTGGGCGATCTCGCGATCCTCCTGGTCGAACTGCGCCTGCGGGATGGCCAGGGGCCGCCGGCGGCCGGTCCCGGCGAGCGAGACCTTCACCGCGAGCAGCGGCAGGCCGCCCGAGGCCGGGTCCGGCGCGGCGGGCAGCAGCTCGATCGGGTTGACGCCCACGTTCAGGAAGTTCGCCTGGCTCTGGGTGCCGGCCGCCGCGTTGCCCTGCTGCGCGAAGGTGCCCGCGTACTTGTGTCCCTGGCCCATCGCCACCGCGACCACGCCGGGGTGCACGAGCTCGGTCGGGTAGGCGGGCAGCTCGATGGCGCCGTGCGAGGACGTCACCGTGACGAGATCCCCGCGCGCGATCCCCATCTGCCTGGCGGTCTCCGCGGGAATCTCGAGCCAGGAGTCCCAGGCCACCTGCGTGACCGAGTCCGGTACCTCGTGCAACCACGGCAGATCGCCGCCCCGGCCGTCGTAGAAACGGTTCGACGGATAGATCATCAGCGCGTGCGAGCCATCGCCCTCGAGCGTCGGCGCGGCGGCCTGGATGCGTCCGGCCTCCGGGCGCAGCGAGACCGTCGGGGCCGCGCCGATGCGCCAGACCCCGCCACGCCGCAGAGCCGCTTCCCAGAAGTCGGTGAACGGCCCGGTATGCCCGTAGTCCTTCGCGATCTTCTGCCACTCGTCCCGGAGGAAATCCTGGAAACTGGCCCACCTGAGCGGGCCCGCCCCTTCCTCGAGTCCGAGCGCCTGCCGGCCAACGCCGAGGAACACGTCGCCGGTGGCCTTGGCCGCGACCGGCTTGCCGTCGATCTGCACCGGCCCCATCGTGGGCTGCATGAGCCCGAGCACGCCGTCCTCGGCGGCGTAGTCACCCCAGGACTCGAGCGCGTGCAGCGTGGGCAGCACGAGGTGCGCCCGCGCGGTGGTCTCGTTGGGCCGGCTCGCGAGCGCGACGACGAGCGGGACCTTGGACAGGGCCTCCGCGAAGCCCGATCTGGGCGGCATCGCGTAGACCGGATTGACGTCGACCAGCACCAGCACCTCGATCTGGCCGGCCGCCATCGCCTGGGTCAGCGCCACCATGTCGGAGTACGGGCCCACCCGGCTGAAGGGCGACGCGGAGCCGAAGCGCACGCGGGTCCCCACCGCGCCGATCGCCGCGTTGAGCAGGTTGACCGCCACGAGCGCCTCGGTGGAGGTGGTCGAGGTCGCGGCCATGCCGCCGCCCAGCACCAGGCCAGCCGTCGCCTTGGCCAGATCGCGCGCGACGCGCTCGATCGTCTCCCCGGGGATCCCCGCGGCCGTCGCGGCCGTCTCCACGTCGGCGGCGCGGACCGCCGCGCGCAGCGTGGCGAGATCGGCGCCGGGCGCCTGCAGGCCCTCGTCCACGATCACCTTGAGCATCGCGAGGGCGAGCGCCCCCTCGGTGCCGGGCGCGTTGCGCAGCCACTCGTCGGCGTTGGCCGCGGTCAGCGACATGCGCGGCTCGACGTGGACGAAGGTCCCCTGCTTGCCCTGGAAGAAGGCGTGCATCCGCGAGAAGTCGGCGGTGTAGCCCTCGTGGTTGAGCCACGTCTCGAGGAAGTCCGCCCCGAAGGAGACCAGGTAGGTGGCCTCCCCGATCGCGTAGTCGGGGATCACGTCGCGGCCGAAAGCGACCCGGTTCGAGGCGCGCAGGGCCTCGTGGCCGAGCGGCTCGTAGGCGATGCGCGCCCGCCCGCCGAGCAGCCGCACCCATTCGTCCATCAGGCGGGCGAGGCTGCCGGTCTCGAGCCCGCTCACCACCGCGAGACGCGCGCCCTGCTTGCCCGAGGCGAGCGCGCCCAGCTTGTCCGCGAGCTGCTTCTCCGCATCGGCCCAGGCCACGGGCTGGCCCGCGCTCAGGGGGCCGCGGAACCGGTCCGGATGGTAGAGGGCCTGCAGGCCCGCGTGCCCCAGCACGCAGAGCGCGCCGGTGTTGGATGGGTGATCGGGATTGCCCTCGAGCTTGATGACGCGGCCGTCGCGATTCTTCGCGACAACGCCGCAGCCCGACGGGCACTCGCGGCAGACGCTCGCGAAGTAGGCCGGAACGCCGGGGACGATGTTGTCCGGCGGCACCACGTAGGGGATGAGGTGCTCGGCCGACTGTCCGCAACCCCCGACGGCCGCAGCGGCGCCCGTGGCGGCCACGACCTTGAAGAACGACCGGCGATCCATCCCGCTCATCCACTCCTCCGCCCTACTCGGCGCAGCCAGGTGGACATACTCCTTCGACGAGGCGTGCTGAGGATGAAGACCGGGGCATGAAAACGTGTTTCCGGGCTCCAGCCTTGTGAACCCTATCACGTGGAAATTCCGCGTGTCAACAAGAGGATGGCGAAAAGCGGGGCACCTGCGGCGATCCACGACGGGGCGCTCGCCGTGGGCTATCAACCCTTAGCTTCTCTTTCTGTATTGCTCGGCTCGCCTTCGGCTGCGCCTCGCCCTACAGGGCCTTCCCCATCGCCCCCCGGCACGCTTTCGCGGCCACCGCGAGATCCTCCTCCCCATGCGCCAGCGACACGAACGCGGCCTCGAACTGCGACGGCGCGAGAAACACGCCCCCTTCCCGCATCGCGTGGAAGTACCGGGCGTACCGCGCGACGTCCGCACGCTTGGCGGCGCCGTAGTCGGTGACGGGCTCGCCCGTGAAGAAGACGGTGAGCATCGAGCCGACCCGATTGATCGTCACCGGCACTCCCGCCGCCCGGGCCGCCTCGGCGACGTCACGCTCCACGCGGGCGCCCAGGGACTCGAGCCGTTCGTAGACGCCCGGCCGCTCGAGGGCGCGGAGCGTGGCCAGGCCCGCGGCCACCGCGAGCGGATTGCCGGAGAGCGTGCCCGCCTGGTAGACGCCGCCGAGCGGCGAGACGCGCTCCATCACCGCGCGCGATCCGCCGTAGGCGCCGACCGGGAGCCCGCCGCCGATGATCTTGCCGAGGCACGTGAGATCCGGGCGCACCCCGTACAGCGCCTGGGCCCCGCCCCACCCCACCCGGAAGCCGGTAATGACCTCATCGAAGATCAGGAGGCTGCCGTGACGCGTGGTGAGCTCCCGCAGCCCCGCGAGGAAGCCGGGCGCGGGCGGCACCACACCCATGTTGCCCGCGACCGGCTCCACGATCACCGCCGCCACCTGATCCGGGTGCGCCTCGAGCTGACGCCGCACCGCCTCCAGGTCGTTGAACGGCACCGTGAGGGTCAGGGCGGCGAGAGCGGCCGGCACGCCCAGGCTGTCGGGTACCCCGAAGGTGGCGCCGCCCGAGCCGGCCTTGACGAGGAGGCTGTCGCCGTGGCCGTGGTAGCAGCCCTCGAACTTGAGGATGACGTCGCGCCCGGTGGCGCCCCGGGCCACGCGCAACGCGCTCATGGCCGCCTCGGTGCCCGAGGAGACGAGCCGCACCATCTCCATGCTGGGCACCGCGCGGTGGATCAGCTCGGCCATCTCCACCTCGCCCGCGGTCGGGGCGCCGTAACTGGTGCCCCGCCGGACCGCCTCGGTCACCGCCTCGACCACCGGGGCCGGCGCGTGTCCCAGGATCAGCGGACCCCATGAGCCCAGGAAGTCCACGTAGGACCGGCCGTCCACGTCGACGAGCCGCGCGCCCGAGCCGCGCGCCACGAAGAAGGGCGTGCCGCCCACGCCGCGGAAGGCGCGGACCGGGCTGTTGACGCCACCGGGCATCAGGCGCTGCGCGGCCTCGAAGAGGGCGTCGGAATCGGGCACGGGATCGGTCAGGGCTTCGGGAGCTCGGTCGGGACGAAGTCGCGAGCGGAGGCATCCCACACGAAGGCGGCCGCGTCGGCGACGCGCCCCTCGAGCACCGAGATGACCACGTAAACCGCGTCCGGATAGGCGGGCTCGCCGTTGACGAGCGCGTTCTGCCGGTCGGTCGGCGAGAAGTACGCGCCGGTGTCCACGTGGGAGTGGTAGATGGTGGCGACCCGGTAACCCTGCGCTTCGCGCCGGCCGATGGCCAGCAGATCCTTGGGATCGATGAAGTAGGCGGTCCGCGAATCGCGCGGGTGCCGCGCGGGGTCCTGCGCGTGGAGCTCGTCCTGGATATTGCGACAGGGCATCAGGACCCGGTCGGGCGTGGGCGCGGAGCGGGCCAGCATCACCCCGCAGCATTCCGCGGGATACTCGGCCTCGGCCTGCGCGCGCACGCGGACGAGCTCCTCGGGGGTCAGGATCATCCCGCCGCGATCACCCTCGTCCGCCGGGGCGGGCCGGCCCACCGCCCGCGAGGGCAGGCCCGCCGCCCGCCAGGGCAGGGATAATCGAGACCTCGTCTCCGTCCTGAAGCGCGGTCTCGAGCCCCTGCAGCGCCTCGATGGCCTCGTTGTTGACGTAGATGTTCACGTGGTGGTGCACCTCGCCCTGGTCGTTGCGCACCAGGCCCTTGAGGCCGCCGAATTGTCCCTCGAGCTCGTCGAGCAAGGCCTTCACGTCCGGCGCCTCGACCGCGATCCGGTCCGCGTTCCTGGTCGCGCGGCGGAACGGCGTCGGGATGTAAACCTGAACACTCATGGCCGCTCTCCTAGAAGGTGACGCTCAGATAGCGCTCCCCAGTATCGCACAGCACCGTGACGACCACCTGGTCGCCGGGCAGCGTCTCCGCGACCTGGCAGGCCGCGAACACGTTCGCCCCGGACGAGATGCCCACGAGCAGGCCCTCCTCGCGGGCGAGCCGCCGGGCCATGGTCGTCGCGTCCTCGTCGCGCACCGGGATGATGTCATCGAGCACCGCGCGATTCAGGATCCCCGGCACGAACGAGGCGCCGATCCCCTGGATGCCGTGAGGTCGGAAGCGGCCGCCGGTCAGCACGGGCGAGCGCGCCGGCTCCACGCCGACCACGCGCACCCCGGGCAGGCGCTCCTTCAAGATCTCGCCCACCCCGGTCACGGTACCGCCGGTCCCGACCGCCGCGACGAAGACATCCAGGCGCTCGTCGGTGGCGTCCAGGATCTCCAGCGCGGTGGTGCGGCGATGCGCCTCGGGGTTCGCGGGATTCTCGAACTGCATCGGCATGAAGTACTCGGGATGCTCGCGGCAGATCTCCTGGGCCGCGAAGACCGCGCCGGTCATGCCCTCGATGGCCGGGGTCAGGTGGATCTCGGCGCCGTAGCGGGCGAGCAGGCGCTGCCGCTCCGCGCTCATGTCGTCGGGCATCGTGAGGATGAGGCGATAGCCCCGCACCGCGCACACCATCGCGAGCCCGATGCCGGTATTGCCGCTGGTGGGCTCCACCAGCGTCGCGCCCGCCTTGAGGGCCCCGCGGCGTTCGGCGTCCTCGACCATGGCCAGCGCGATGCGGTCCTTGACGCTCCCGGCCGGATTGAGCGACTCGAGCTTCGCCAGCACGGTGGCGCCGCCCGGCTTCGGGATCCGGTTGAGACGCACCAGCGGCGTGCCGCCTACCAGCTCCAGCACCGAGCCCGCCATCTTCGGCCGCGGCGGCGCGGCCGCTCGCTTCGTCGTCATGATCCCGTCCCGGCACGCATGCGGTACCTTGTCTTAGATGTGGTACATCGGGCGCGTCGCGCGGCGCCGATCGAGGGCGCGCCGGCGCAGGTCGTCCAGCGTGGTGCGGTCCACCACGGACGCGACCGCTTCCGCGATCTCCTGCCACAGCTCGTGGAGCCCCGCCGCGTCCTCGCCGCGGCCGCCGTGGCGCGGCGCCGCGGGCCCGGTCGGCGGGCCGTCCACCGCCCGCAGGAGCGCGCCCACCGTGACCTGGTCCGCGGGCTGGCTCAACCGGTAGCCGCCCGCGGACCCGCGCCGCGCGTAGAGGAACCCGGAGCGCTTGAGCTGGAGCAGGACCTGCTCGAGGTAGCGCTGCGGGATGCCCTGGCGGGCCGCGACGTCCTGGATGGGCTGGAGATCCCGGCCGTCGTGCAGGGAGAGGTCCACCATCGCCTTGATGGCGTATTCTCCCTTCGCCGAGATCCTCACGCGCGGCCCTGCTCGATGAGCCGGGCCGCGTCCTTGGCGAAGTAGGTGATGATGATGTCGGCCCCGGCCCGCCGGATGCCGGTCAGCGCCTCCAGCACCGCGCGATCCTCGTCGAGCCAGCCGAGCTGACCGGCCGCCTTGAGCATCGCGTACTCGCCCGAGACCGAGTAGGCGGCCACCGGGAGCCCGAACTCACCCTTCACGCGGGCGATGACGTCGAGATAGGGCAGCGCCGGCTTCACCATCACGATGTCCGCGCCCTCGTCCACGTCGAGCGCGACCTCTCGCATCGCTTCCATCGCGTTGGCGGGGTCCATCTGGTAGGAGCGCCGGTCGCCGAACTGCGGGGTGGAATCCGCCGCCTCGCGGAAGGGGCCGTAGAACGCGGAGGCGTACTTGGCCGAGTAGGCCATGATCGGCGTCTCGGGGAAACCCGACTCGTCGAGCCCCTCCCGGATCGCGGCGACCCGGCCGTCCATCATGTCCGACGGCGCGATCAGGTCCGCGCCGGCCTCCGCGTGGGAGACCGCGGTGCGCGCGATCAGCTCGAGCGTGGGATCGTTCTTGATCCGGCCATCTTCCACGACCCCGCAGTGCCCGTGACTGGTGTACTCGCACAGGCACACGTCGGTGATCACGAGCAGGTCCGGGATCGTGTCCTTCACCGCGCGCACCGCCTGCTGGATGATCCCGTCCTCCGCGTAGGCCTCGCTGCCCCGCGGGTCCTTGTCGAGCGGGAGCCCGAACAGGAGCACCGCCGGGATGCCCATGGAGGCCGCGTCCTTGCACTCCTTGAGGAGCTCGTCGATGGAGAGGCGGTACTGCCCGGGCATGGAGCCGATGGGCTCGCGGACCCCGCGGCCGTGGACCGCCAACAGAGGATAGACGAAGTCGTCGATGCGCAGCGAGGTCTCGCGCACCATGGACCGCAGCAGCGGTGACTCCCGAAGCCGGCGGGGACGGTAGACGGGGAACGGCATGCGCTAGCTCCTTGCGGGCTCGAAGTGGGCCACGATGGCGCGGGCCAGGGCCGGGATCGTGTAGTCCTGGGGAACGATCTGCGGGGCGAGCCCGCGGCCCTCCGCGGTGGCCCGCGTGATGGGGCCGATGCAGGCAACGATGACGCCCCGGAGGAGCCGCGGCAGTTCGGCTCCCCCGAAGAGCGCGCAGAAGCTCCGGACGGTGGACGAGCTCGTGAACGTCACCACGTCCACCCGGCCCTCCGCGAGCGCCTCGCGCAGTCCCGCCGCGTGCTCGGTGGCGGGGCGCGTGCGGTAGACGGCCACCTCGGTGACGCGGGCCCCGTGCGCGGCCAGCTCACGCACCAGCACATCGCGGGTCTCCGCCGCCCGGGGGAGCAGCACGCGGGCGCCCGACGCCACCAGGGGCCGCAGCCGATCGAGCAGGCTCTCGGCGACGTACTGCCCGGGCACCACCTCGGCGGTCAGTCCCCAGTCGCGCAGCGCCGCAGCCGTCGCGGGACCGATGGCCGCCAGGCGGGCCCGTTCGAGCCGCGCCCGGCCCTCTCCGGTGGCCTCGACCCGGCGGCGCACCATGGCCACACCGTTGACGCTCGTGAACACGACCCAGTCCTGCTCCTCACCGAGGGCCGCGTCGAGGGAGCCCCAGGAGTCCGGGGGCTCGATGGCGATGGTCGGCACCAGCATCACGCGGGCACCGGCTGCCTCGAGCAGCTCGGCGAACGCGCCGGCCTGCTCGCGCGTCCTTGTCACCACGACAACCCGACCGGACAGTGGTTTATCACCACTCGCCTCAGCCATCACTTGATCATCCGCGACTCGCATCGAGAACTGCCTTCGCCCCCTTGGCCAAGAGCTCGTCCGCCAGCATCACGCCCAGCCGCTCCCCGGTCGCGCCGGGCCCCTCGATGGTGGCCCGCAGCATGGTGGCCCCATCCGGGCTCGACACCATGCCGGTCAGCAGCAGCGCGTCGCCGTCCAGGCGCGCGTGTGCGGCCACCGGGGTATGACACCCTGCCCCCAGCCGCGCCAGGAATGCTCGCTCCGCCAGGGCCGCGAGCCTGGTCCGAGTGTCGTCCACGCCGCGCAGAAGTTCAAGCAGTTCCCGGTCGGCTTGACGGGCTTCGATGGCCAGCACCCCCTGCCCCACCGCGGGCACGAACTCGGCCGGATCGAGCGGCGTGCGGTGCGGCGGGCGGAGCTCCAGCCGCTTGAGCCCCGCCGCGGCCATGATGAGGGCGTCGTACGCGCCCGCGCGGAGCTTCTCGAGCCGCGTCTCCACGTTGCCGCGGATCGGCTCGGTCCGGAGATCGGGGCGTCGGGAGAGGACCATCGCGCGGCGCCGCGGGCTCGACGTCCCCACCACCGCCCCTGGGGGCAGCGCGTCCCAGCCGCCGTCGCACCGCCCGAGCAGCACGTCGCCCGGGTCCTCGCGGAGCGGGAACGCGCCCAGGGTGAGGGCGTCCGGCAGCTCGGAGGGCATGTCCTTGAGACTGTGCACGCCCACATCGACCTGGCCGGCCAGCAGCGCCTCCTCGATCTCCTTCACGAAGAGGGCCTTGCCGCCGAAGTCGGCGAGCGCGACCTGGGCGAGACGGTCCCCCGAGGTCCTGATCACCACGAGCTCGACCTCGGCGCCGCGGGCGCGCAGCGACGCCGCGACCCGCTCGCCTTGCACGACCGCGAGGCGACTGCCCCGCGTGCCGAGCCGAATCTTCATTCGCGCGAGTCGGGCCGGGTGGGACCCCGCAGCCCGAACAGCTCGGAGATCATCTCGGTCCAGCGCCGGGCGTGGCCGGCGCGCGAGGAGTCCTTGAGCTTGACCATCGGCGCGTGCAGCATCTTGTTCACGATCGCCTGGCTCAGTGCCTCCATCACTCGACGCGTCTCCTCACCCGCGCCGGGCAGGCGCCCGAGCGCCCGCTCCAGCTCCGCGCGGCGGATGGCTTCGAGCTTCTCACGGAGCGACACGATCGTGGGCACCACCTCGAGCTGCTGGAGGCGTCCCGCGAACTTCACGACCTCTCTCTCGAGCAGGGCCTGGGCGCGCAGGGCCTCGCGCTGCCGCTCCTTGAGATTCGCCTCGACCACCGAGCGCAGGTCGTCGATGTCGTAGCAGAAGGCGTTCTCGACCTCGTTGACCGCGGGTTCCACGTTGCGCGGCACCGCGATGTCGATGAAGAAGAGGGGCCGCGTCCGGCGCTTCTCGAGCGCGGCCCGGACCTCGGCCGCGGTGACGATGGGCTCGGGCGCGGCCGTCGAGGTCACCACGATGTCCACCAGGGCCAGGGACGCCGCGAGCTGGTCGAACGGGACCGCGGTACCGCCCAGTCCCCGGGCCAGCTCCTGGGCGCGGCCCCAGGTCCGGTTGGTCACGTAGACCGGGAGCGCACCGTGGTCCACCAGGTGGCGCGCGGCGAGCTCGCTCATCTCCCCCGCGCCGACCAGGAGCACGGCTCGGCCCTCGAGCCCGTCGAAGATCTTCCTCGCCAGCTCGACCGCCGCATAGGAGATCGATACGGCCAGCCGGCCGATCTCGGTCTCGGTGCGCACCCGCTTGGCCGCGCCGAACGCCTGGCTCATCAGGGCGTGGAGCACCGGCCCGGCGGTGCCCGCCGACCGGGCGAGCGCGAAGGCGTCCTTCACCTGGCCCAGGATCTGGGGCTCGCCCAGGACCATGGAGTCCAGGCTGGCCGTCACGCGGAAGGCGTGGAGCACCGCCTCGTCTCCGGTGACCGTGTAGACGAGCGGCTCGAGGTCGCGCCAGTGGAGACCGCGGTGGCTGCCCAGCCGTCCGAACGCGGCGCTGCGCGCCTCCCCGGGCACCGCGGCGACGCCATACACCTCGACCCGGTTGCACGTGGAGATGATCATGACCTCGTCGAGCAGGCCACGGCCGGTGAGGTCCGCGAGGATCTCCCGGATCTTCTCCTCCTCGAGCGCGAGCTGCTCGCGCACCGCCACCGGCGCGGTCCGGTGACTCAGGCCCGCCACGAACAGGACGTTCCCCGGGGGCATGGCGATCCCTCAGGACCCGTGCCGGCCGTGGAGGAAGACCCCCGCGCTCAGCGTGACCAGCAGCACGCAGAAGCCGGCGATGGCGTAGTACGCGGCGCGCCGGCCGCCCCACTGGCCCATCACCCGGCCGAGGAGGGTGGCGGCGTAGATCACCCACATCACCAGCGAGAAGAGCGCGAGGGGGTCGAACGTGAGCAGGCTCCCCCACGCGGCGGGAGCGGAGAGCACGCCCAGGACCAGCCCGACGGTGAGGAAGGGGAAGCCGATGGTGAGGGTCGCCGCCGTGAGCCGATCGAGCGTCTCGAGGGGGGGCAGGCGGCGGGAGAACGTGCCGGTCCGCTTGTGCTTGAGCTGCCGCTCGCGCACGAGATACATCAGCGCGATGCCGAAGTTCAGCACGAGGGCGGCCAGGCCCACCAGCACCAGGGCCACGTGCACCATGATCCAGCCGCTCTTCACCGGCGTCTCCAGCACGATCGATCGCAGCCCGGTGGGCAGCCCCAGGCCGAGGGCCAGGATCACCGGGAGCACGAAGGCGCTGAGCGGCCGGATCCGGTGGCGGCGTTCGATCCAGAGGTTGAGCAGGACCGCGGCCCAGATCACGAGCGAGATCACCTCCGGCATGGTCATGAACGGCAGGCGTCCGAGCTCGACGCCCCGGGTGATCACCGCCGCGGTATGGCAGATCCAGCCCGCCTGGGTCAGCAGCAGGGCGACCCAGGCGAGCTGGTCCCGCCGGCCGAGGAGGGAGCCGATCGCCGCCGCCGCGGCAAGGATGTAGGCGGTCAGGGCCACGTCGTAGAGCACCGCGTTCACGCCGGCCCCTCCGCCTCGGGCGGCAGCAGATGCGCCAGCGACGGCGTGGTGCGCCAGAAGCCCTCGCGGGCGGCGTAGACGTCGAGATGGGGCGAGCCCCAGTCCTCGAGCAGCGGCGGTCCCGCGTTCCAGCGCTGTCGGCGGTCCACGCCCTTGAGATAGCCATGGCACGCGCGGCAGGCCTCGATGAAATAGCCCTCCTCCAGGGCCTCGGCCACGAGCCGGACGAGGTCCCGGGAGTTCCAGGTCTCGCAGAACGGGCACCGGAGGCGCGCCGCGACCCACGCGCCTCCGCAGGCCTGGCAGGAGAGGCGGCGACGCCCGTCTTCCATCAGGTCGCCGTAGGCCGGCGCGCCGCCGCACCACGGGCAGCCGCCGCGGGTCCAGACGCCGTCCGGCAGCTCGCGTACCCCCTCGAAGTAGGTCTCGAGTGCGGGCCGGAGCGCAGCCGGCACCAGGAACGCACCCAGGTGGGATCCGAGGCCGAAGCGCTCCTGGAGCCGCGCAGCCGGATCCCGGTCGAGTCCCGGCAGGAGGGCCGCCGCGTCCATCTCGCCCTCGTCCCAGGCATGGGCGAAGCGCCGGAGGGCGGCGGCGGCCTCCGGGCCGTCGGCGGCGAGCCGCTCCATCACGGGCCCCAGCAGATCCTCGACGGACGCGGCGGGGATCACGGGCACCGCGTCGGCCAGAAGCGGCCGGCCGGCGTCCCACCGCCGGCGGCACTCCTCCGCCGTCCAGGACAGGGGCACGAGTCGGGCGGGCGGCTTCCACGTCGCCCACCCCTCGAGGATCGCGGTCCAGAACCGGAGGGGCTCGGCCAGCGCCGCGCGCCGGGTGAGGAGCGCCTGCCAATCGGCGAGCACCGCGGCGTAGTCGGGCATGACGTCAGTCGGCGACGAGCGCGTCGCCCGCGTAGAGATTGAGGCCGTCCGGCCGCAGGTAACCGATCACGGTGATCCCCAGCTGCTCGGCGAGCCCCACCGCCATCTCGGTCGGCGACGTTCGCGAGGCGACGACCGGCACGCCCATCCGCGCGGCCTTGAGCAGCATCTCGGACGACACCCGGCCGGTGGACAGGAGGATGCGGTCCACCGTCGGGATGCCCTTGAGCAACGCCTCGCCCTTCACCTTGTCCACCGCGTTGTGGCGTCCCACGTCCTCCGCCATCACCAGGATCCCCTGGCCGTCGGTGAGCGCCGCGCCGTGGATGCCGCGGGAGGCCTGATAGCGCGTGGCCTGCCCGTAGAGGTCCTTGATCCGCGCCGCCAGCTGCAGCGGCGTCACCCGCAGGGAGGAGTGCAGCCGGGGGAAGAGGCGCGGGTCGATGCGGAAGGTGATGCCGCCGCCGCAGCCCGACGTGAGGATGCGCTCGGTCGGCAGCGTCACGGGATGCGCGAGGGTGACGTCCGCGCGCCCGTCCACCTCGGAGATGTCGAGGCGGGTGATCGCGGCGGGATCCTCCACGACCTTCTCCATCCACAGATAGCCGACGACGAGCGCCTCGAGCTGGAACGGGGAGCAGAGCAGCGTGAGGAAGCGCTCGCCGTTGACGTAGATGGTCAGCGGCTGCTCCCGGACGACCTCGCCCTTGACCTCGTCGAGGCGGCCGCCCTTCACGTGGAAGTAGGTCCTCATATCTTCAGTGGCTGCCGGCCTCAGTATAAAGGGAAGGGGCCCCTCACGGGGCCCCTTGTCCAAAGCCGGGACGGGCGGACCGGTCTCAGGCGTGGGTCATCACGACGACGTAGCGCAGGATGAAGCCGCCGATCAGCACGAGCACCGCCGGGATCACCGCGGGCACCCACCGCGCGCCCAGCACGTCGAGCAGCAGGGGGACGACGAGCCCGACCACGACCAGCCCCCCCCAGAACAGCGGGGCCATGGATCCCGAGACCAGCGGGGCGGCGGCGGAGCCCAGGAGGACCAGGAACAGCACCAGCACCCCCATCTCGAAGAGGATGGCGAAGCGGTCCGCCCGCTTGATCTTCTTGAAGCCCTCCCCCGCCGCGTCGCCGCTCAGGTAGAGCAGCAGCGAGATCGCGGCCATGCCGGTGGACGCGCCCGAGGCCAGGAAGAGCGCCCCCATCAGCCGGGCGTCGCTCCAGAACGGCAGCGCGGTGGCGCTCAGCAGCACGCCGGTGTAGCTCGCGAGGAAGAAGCCGAAGATGGTGCCCACCAGGCTGACCTTCCGCCGCAGGGCGGCCCGCCCCTCGTCGGCGGAGAGCGACAGGACGGAGGACACGAGGGCGAAGAGGCCGAAGACCCCCAGCATCCAGGCCCCGATGGACATCGGATCCCAGAACTTGAAGTGCATGATCATGTTGAGGAAGCGGCTCGGCGTACCCAGATCGAGGATCAGGAGGATGCCGCAGACCCCGATCATCAGGAGCGCGAGGATGTAGCCGATCCGGACGACGGCGCGGTCCCGGAAGCTGCCGAAGTTGTCGGCGACGGCCGCCGTGAAGTAGGCCCCGCCCGCGATACCGCCGAGGAAGAAGTACCAGACGATCAGCATGTGCCAGTCGGGAGTCTTAAGCATCGCCGCTCCCCTTCCCGCCCCGCTCGCGGAAGGCCATGACCGCGCCCACCCCCACCAGCAGCGCGGCGCCGACCGACAGCACCGAGTCCACCAGGACGTTGCGCTGCGGCAGCAGCGGCTTGTCCGGAAGATTGTAGGTGGCGGGCTTGTCCAGCAGGAGGAAGAAGGCGTTGAGCCCACCGAGGGGCCCATTGCTGTCGACGCCATAGAGCTGGGCGCCCGGGTAGCCCATCTCCTTGAGCTTGGCCACCCGCTTCTCGGCCTTCGCCGCCAGCTCGTCGCGGAAGCCGAACTGGATGGAGTCGGTGGGACAGGTCTTGGCGCACGCCGGCCCGAGCCCGTTGTGGATGCGGTCGTTGCAGAACGTGCACTTGTTGGCCCGGCCGGTGTCGTGGTTGAAGGCGACGACCCCGAACGGGCACGAGCTCACGCAGTACCGGCAGCCGTTGCAGGCGTCCTGATTGATGTTGACCGTGCCGTACTCGGTGCGGTAGATGGCCCCGGTGGGGCAGGCGTCGAGGCACCCCGCCTGCGCGCAGTGCTTGCAGACGTCCGACATCAGGAGCCACTGCAGCTCGCCGTTGGCCTGCGGCTTCTCGATGAAGCGCACCAGGCGATAGGTCTTGTCGGTGAAGTGGGACTGGTTCTGGTAGGAGCCGGTCCACTCCGGCGCTTCCATGGGCAGCTCGTTCCACTGCTTGCACGCGACCTGGCACGCGCGGCAGCCGATGCAGAGCGACGTGTCCGTGAACATCGCGAGGGTGCGGGCCATGGCTACACCTCCCCCTTCTTCACGTCACAGAGGAAGGCCTTGGTCTCCTGGATGTAGACCGTCGGGTCTCCCACGGTCGCGGAGAGATCGTTGGTGATGTCGCCCTTGGAGATGCCGTTGTAGCCCCAGTGCCACGGCACCCCGATCTGGTGCGTCTTCTTTCCGTTGATCACGAAGGGCTTGAGCCGATTCGTGACCATGGCCGTCACGTGGATCTTGCCCCTCGGGGTCATGACCGTGACCCGCTCGCCATTGGCGATGCCGAGCTCCGCCGCCAGCTCGTTGCTGATCTCGGCGAAATGCGAGTGGAACAGCTCGGCGAGCATCGGCAGGTAGCGCGACATGACGCCCGACAGGTGATGCTCGGTGAGGCGATAGGTCGTGATCACGTACGGGTACTCGGGAGAGCCCACCTTGGCCAGCTCGTTCTTCTGGTCGGGAACGCTCCAGATCTTGGCGACCGGATTGTTCTGCTGCTGGGACAGCAGGTTCTCGGTCGGCGACTCGATGGGCTCGTAGTGCTCCGGGAACGGGCCGTCGTTGAGGGGGCCGAAGAACGCGCCGACCAGGTCGCCGCGCATGATGAACGGCTTGTCACCGTTCTTGGCCTCGGGCGCCAGGAACGGGTTGAAGTCGGGAACATCGAGCCCGACCCACTTGCCCTTCTTGTCGGGCTCGTTGCCGGGCGCAGCGGCGTCCCACCAGATGAGCTTCTTCTTCTCGCTCCAGGGCTTCCCTTTGAGGTCGGCGGACGCGCGGTTGTAGATGATGCGGCGGTTGGCCGGCCAGGCGAACCCCCAGCCGTGGGCCAGGTAGTCCTTGTCGTCCGCGGGCTTGCGCTGGTTGGCCTTGTTGATCAACTTGCCGTCGGGGCCCTCCACGCAGACCCCGGTGTAGATCCAGCATCCGCCCGCCGTCTTGCCGTCGTCCGTCATGTGAGCGAACGTGTTCAGGGCCTGGCCCTTCTTGTAGACGACCTTGCCGTCCTTGTCGGTGATGTCCTGGGTGGCGTACCCGTTCACCTCCTTGAGGACCAGCTCAATGTTCGGCTCTCTGGGATTGTCGCCGTAGTCCCATCTGGTGGCCAGGAAGCCCTGGTCGCGGCTCTTCTTAGAGCCGGCGTACAGCTTCTGCAAGCGCTTGGCCAGGCTCACGAAGAACTCGGCATCCGAGGTGACATCTCCGGGTGGGTTGACCGCCTTCTCGTGCCACTGGATCAGCCGCATGGTGTTCGTGAGGCTGCCGTCCTTCTCCGCCGCGGGCGCCGCGGGCAGGAAGAACACCTCGGTCTTGATGTCCGTGGCGCTGATGCCGGGAGCCTTCCAGAACTCGGCGGTCTCGGTGAGGAAGATGTCCTTGACCACGAGCCAGTCGAGCTTTCCGAGCGCGGCGCGCGTCAGCTTTGCGTTCGGCCCGCCGACGGCCGGGTTCTGCCCGTCGGCCAGGAAGCCCCTGATGCTGCCCTTGTACATGTCCACGAACATATGCTGATGGCTGTACGCGTCGGCGGACGGGCGCTTCGGGAGCCACTGGTAGCCGTAGTCGTTCTCGGCGGTGGCCCCGTCGGCGTAGAAGGCCTTGAGCAGGCTGACGAAGAACTTGGGCTTGTTGACCCAGTACCCGCCCTTGGGCGTCTCCTTCTCCAGATACGTCTTCAGATCGGGGTGGACGTCGCGTAGCGGCATCGCCATGTAGCCCGGCAGCTCGTGGAAGAGCAGCTCCAGGTCCGTGGCGCCCTGCACGTTCGCGTGGCCGCGGAGCGCCACCACGCCCCCACCCGGGCGGCCGATGTTGCCGAGGAGGATCTGCAGCATGCACAGGGTCCGGATGTTCTGGACCCCGTTGGTGTGCTGGGTCAGGTTCAGCGCGTAGGTGATGGTCCCCGTCTTCTCGGGTCCGCTGTTCTCGCAGTAGAGCTTGGCGACCTGGACGAACTTCTCTTTCGGGATGCCGCATACCCGCTCCACCATCTCCGGGGTGTAGCGGCTGTAGTGCCGCTTCATCAGCTGAAAGACGCTGTGGGGATCGCGCAAGGTCAGGTCGCGCTTGGGATTCCCCTCGCCGTCGAGCTGATACTTCCACGAATCCCGCTTGTACCTCTCGGCGACGTGCGGATCGGCCCCGCCCTTCCCGGTCTGCTCCAAGCCCGTGAAGAGCCCGGCGCCGTCCGTGGCGGTCTTGAAGGCGGGATCGATGAGGAACGAGGCGTTCGTGTAGTAGACGACGTAGTCCTTGAAGTAGAGGTTGTTCTCGATGGCGTAGTGGATGAGCCCGCCGAAGAACGCGATGTTGGTGCCGGACCGCAGCGGCACGTGAATGTCGGCCACCGCGCTGGTGCGCGTGAAGCGCGGGTCCACGTGGATGAACTTGGCTCCGCGCTCCTTCGCCTTCATCACCCACTGGAAGCCGACCGGGTGGTTCTCCGCGAAGTTGCTGGTGGCCATGATGACATCCGAGTTCTGGATATCGATCAGGTTCGTCGTCATCGCGCCCCGCCCGAACGTGGTCCCCAGAGCTGGGACCGTGGCGGAGTGTCAGACTCGGGCCTGGTGCTCGTGATAGACGATGCCGAGCGTGCGGTTGAGCTTGCTGAGGAGGTAGCACTCCTCGTTGTCGATGCAGGCCGAGCCGAGCGAGGCGATGGCCTCGAGCCGGTTGACCAGCACGTCCTTGCCGTCCTTGTCCTTCTCTCTCTCGATGAAGTGCTTCTCGCGCGTATCGTAGTAGCGCTTGGCGATCTCGTCGTACATCCAGTCGAGTGGCTTCTCCTCCCACTTGTCCGAGCCCGGCGCCCGGTACATCGCCTTGGTCGGCCGCAGCGGGTTGTTGGAGAGCTGGATGGTGGCCGCGCCTTTCGGGCAGAGGCGGCCCAGGGTGTGCGGCGTATCCGGGTGCCCCTCGATGTCGATGATCTTGTCGTCCTTGGAGTACACGAGCTGGATACAGCCGACCGCGCAGTACGGACAGACGCCGGGGTGCACCTTCGCTTCCTTGATCTTGAGATCGGTCGCCGCCGCCTGCACGGGCTTGAGGTCGAGGACAGCGGTCCCGACCGCGGCGCCGGCGCCGGTCGTGCCCGCGTACTTGAGGAAATCCCGCCTCGATAGACTCATGGCGACACCTCGCTGTGTCTCGAAATGACCCGCATGATCACGCGCCCGATCGGGCGCCGCTGGACTCCGGGATTGTCATTCATCACCCGCAACTTGCGCAGATTCTAGGAGAGTGGTCAGACCGGAGTCAAGCCAATCTTCCCGCCCCCACGCATTGCGTCAAGACGGATCGTGGCCCAGGTGGGCGCGATCCTTGACGTAGAGCTCGTACCGCTCGCGGATCAGGGCGAGGGCCTCCTGGCGCCGGCCGGCCTCGAGCGCCTCGACGATCTGGCGCTGGTGGCGCACCTCGACGATGGCGCCGCCCAGGACGGGATCGTAGTATCGGCCCAGCTCCCGGCAGAGGGTCCGGACCCGGGGCAGATCGTCCAGGCCGGACATGAGCTCCCGGATCAGAACCAGCGCATGGTCCTCCCGCTTCCGCGCCTTGAACCCCCTGTCGCGCGGGGGCTGATCGGCGTCGCCCGGGCGCTCATCCCCGGTCATCCGGGCCCCCTCCCGACGCCACCACGGCGTCCGGCCGGTAGAGGACATGCACGAGGACGAGCCCGTGGGCGGGCGCGGTGGGGCCGGCCAGCCTCCGGTCCCGCCCCCCGAGCAAGTCCGCCAGCCACTCCGGGGGCCGGGCACCCCGACCGACCTCGACCAGGCTACCCACCACGTTGCGGACCATGTGGTGGAGGAAGCTGTCGCCGGAGATGCACACCACGAGCAGGTGGCGCCGCGACACGATGCGCGCGCTGCGGATGGTGCAGGTCGGTGTCCGGTCCCGACCCGCCGCCGCGCAGAAGGCGGTGAAGTCGTGCTTGCCGCGCACCGCGTGGAGCGCCGTCGCCATCGCGTCCGTGTCGAGCGGGAACCCCGCGTGCCAGGCGAGCCGGCGCAGGAAGGGATGGGCCTGCGGGCCGCGGTCGATCAGGTAGGCGTACCGCTTGCCCCTGGCCCAGCGCCGGGCGTCGAAGCCGGGCGGCGCTTCGCGGGCGTCGAGCACGCGCACGGACGAGGGGAGCAGCGCGTTGAGCGCCCGCCGGAGAACGACCGGGCTCATCGAAGAGACCGTCGCGAGACTGGCGACCTGGCGGAGGGCGTGCACACCGGCGTCCGTGCGGCTCGCGCCGGTGACCTTCACGGGCCCGCCCAGCACCCGGGCCGCGGCCTCCATCAGGAGGCCCTGCACCGTCGCGAGCCCGGGCTGGACCTGCCAGCCATGCAGCTCGGTGCCCTCGTAGGCCAGCGTGAGCCGGATGGTGCGTGTGGTCAGCGGATCAACAGCTCCGCGATCTGGATGCCGTTCAGGGCAGCGCCCTTGCGGAGCTGATCGCCCACCACCCAGAAGTTGAGCCCGTTCGGCCGCGTCAGGTCCTCGCGGACGCGTCCCACGTAGCAGTCGTCCTGGCCTTCCACGACGACCGGCATCGGGTAGCGATTCTCCCCGGGCTCGTCCCAGAGCTTGAGCCCCGGGAAGCCCGCGAAGACCTCGCGCGCGCGCGCCCGGCCGATCTCGGCCTCGGTCTCCGCGTTGACCGCCACCGAGTGGGCGGTGAAGACCGGCACCCGTACCGTGGTGGGCGAGATCAGCAGCTCGGGCAGCTCGAGGATCTTGCGAAGCTCGTTGACCAGCTTCATCTCCTCGCCGGTGTAGCCGTCTGCCCCGAACTGGTCGATGTGAGGAATGACGTTGAAGGCGATCTGGTGCTGGAAGAAGCGCGGCGTGATCGCCTCGCCGCGGGCCCACGCGAGGCTCTGACTCCGCAGCTCATCCACCCCGTTGACGCCGGCGCCCGAGACCGCCTGGAAGCTGGTCGCGACCACCCGGCGGAGCCCACCCGCATCGTGCAGTGGCTTGAGCGGCATCACCGTCACGATGCTGGTGCAGTTCGGGCAGGCCACGATGCCGCGATGCCCGCGGACCGCGTGGGCATTGATCTCCGGCACCACCAGCGGCACGCGGGGATCCATCCGGAACGCGTTCGACTTGTCGACCACGATCGCGCCGGCCTTCACGGCCAGGGGGGCATACTCCCGGGACTGGGCGGAGCCCGCGGAGAAGAGCGCGATCTCGACACCCTTGAAGGCGCCGGGGCCCACTTCCTGCACCCGCACCGGCTCCCCCTTGAAGGTGACGCTCGTCCCCGCCGACCGGGCGGAAGCAAAGGCCCGCAGCTCACGGACCGGGAACTTGCGCTCCTCGAGGATCTTGAGCGCGGTCTGCCCCACCGCGCCCGTCACGCCCACCACCGCGACCACCACACCTGATGCCATCGCTCAGGGTCTCCTGTTTATCTGGTTATTTCAGTATGACTTCTCGACCTCGGCTGCGATCAGGTCGCCCATCTCCGCCGTGCCCACCAGCTTCGTGCCGACCGAGTGGATGTCCCGGGTCCGGTGCCCACGCTCCAGCACCCTGAGGACCGCCGCGTCCACCCGGTCGGCGTCCGCTCCCCGATCGAGCGAGTAACGCAGCAGCATGCCCGCGGACAGGATCGCGGCGATGGGATTGGCCACCCCCTGGCCCGCGATGTCGGGCGCGGTGCCGTGGACGGGCTCGTAGAGCCCCATGCGACCGCCCTGGCCGCCGAGACTGGCCGACGGCAGCATGCCCATGGAGCCGGCCAGGATGGCCGCCTCGTCCGAGAGGATGTCGCCGAAGGTGTTCTCGGTCACGATCGTATCGAAGTGGGTGGGCTTGTGGACCAGCGCCATCGCGCAGTTGTCCACCAGCACGTGCTCGAGCTGGACCTCCGGATACTCCTTCCCGACCCGCGTCACCACCTCCCGCCAGAGCTGCGAGACCACGAGCACGTTGGCCTTGTCCACCGAGGCCAGGCGCTTCTTGCGCTTCATCGCCACGTCGAACGCGGCGCGCGCCACCCGCTCGATCTCGCGCGAGGTGTAGGCCATGGTGTTGACGGCACGGGCCCCCCCGTCGGCGAACTCCTCGCGGCCACGGGGCTCGCCGAAGTAGAGCCCTCCGGTCAGCTCGCGGATCACCATGATGTCGGTGCCCTCGACCACCGACCGCTTGAGCGGCGAGGCGTCCACCAGCATGGGAAAGCAGGTGGCCGGGCGCAGGTTGGCGAAGAGATCGAGCTCCTTGCGGATGCCGAGCAGCCCTCGCTCGGGACGCTGCTCCTGCGGCAGCGTGTCCCACTTGGGGCCCCCGACCGCCCCGAAGAGGATGGCGTGGGCCTGACGGCAGAGGGCCAGGGTCGCGGGCGCCAGCGGGGTGCCCGCCGCCTCGATGGCGGCGCCGCCCACCAGCGCGGTCTCGAACTCGAACCCGATGCCGGCGGCCCGGCCGACGAGCTGGAGGATCCGCTGCGCCTGCGGCGTCACCTCTTGCCCGATACCGTCCCCGGGCAGCACCGCGATCCTGTACGTCGCCATGTCAGATCCTCCGGTCCCGCTCGATCGTGTCCCCCGGCTCCTGGTCCGCGGGCAGCGCGGGCGGTGAGCCGGCGGGAGCCGCCGTGGGGGCCGCGTCGCGACGCCGCGCCCACAGCGGGCGCGTCGGGCCGCTCAGAGCGTAGGCGAGAAAGAGCAGAAACAGGAACCACTGGGGATGCGTGGCGACGATCAGCACACCCAGAACGACCAGCACCAGCACCCCGGCGGGCCGGCGACGGGCGAAATCGATCTCCTTGAAGCTGTAGTAGCGGAACGTGGTGACCATCAGGATCGCCACCAGGTAGGTCCCCGCCGCGATCGCGGCGCCCAGCCAGCGCGGGATATCGTTGGTGCCGATCAGCAGCACCACCGAGGCCACCACGCCGGCGGCGGCAGGAATCGGCAGCCCGACGAAGTACCGCTTGTCGGTGACCCCCGCGTAGACGTTGAAGCGGGCGAGCCGGAGGGCCCCGCAGACCACGAAGAGGAACGCGCCCAGCCAGGCCGCGCGCCCCAGCGGGGCCAGGGCCATCGAGTAGAGCACGAAGGCGGGCGCGACCCCGAAGGACACCACGTCGGCGAGCGAGTCCAGCTCGACGCCGAACTGGCTGGTGGTCTTGGTCATCCGCGCCACCTTGCCGTCCAGCATGTCCAGAAGCATGCCCACGAAGATGGAGACCGCGGCTTCCGTGTAGCGCTGCTGCGAGGCCAGCACCAGGGCCAGGAACCCGCAGAACAGGTTCCCGGTCGTCAGCAGGCTCGGCAGCAGGAAGATCCCCCGCCGCGGCTGCTGGCGCAGCTCCTGCCACTTCCTCCGGCGCGGCCCGCGGCCCGCGTCGCTGGCGTGTCTCCGTCTCATCGCAGCACCCCCATCACCGACTCGCCGCCCCGCACTCGATCCCCCACCCGCACCCGCAGCTCGGTGCCCCGCGGCAGCACCAGATCCGTCCGCGACCCGAAGCGGATCAGCCCGTACCGCTGGCCGGCCCGCAGCGTGTCGCCCGGCCGGACCCGGCACACGATGCGTCGGGCGAGCACCCCCGAGATCTGCGTCACGGTGGCGCGCGCCCGGTCGCCGTCGAGGCTCACCGCGCAGCGCTCGTTCTGCTCCGACGCCTCCGGGCGGTAGGCCGCGAGGAAGCGTCCCGCTACGTACTCCACGCTCTTCACCAGGCCGCCGATCGGCGCGCGGTTGACGTGCACGTCCAGCGGCGACAGGAAGATGGACACCCGGACCGCCGGGCCGACCCACGGGTCCGCCGCCTCGGTGATCACCATCACACGCCCATCGGCGGGGGCCAGCACCGCGCCGGGCAGGTCGGGCGCGATCCGCTCCGGATCACGGAAGAAGCCCGCGAAGGCCACCGCCAAGACGGCGAACACCACCGCCGCGCCCGCCCAGCCCATCACGGCCATGATACATGCGGCGGCCGCGGGCGGCAGGATGAACGGCCAGCCCTCCGCGGCTACCGGGACGCGCACGCGCGCCGCCCCGGCCCCGCGGGCCCGATCATTCCCGCGGGGGCTTGATCCACGCCATCATCTTGCGCAGCCGCCCGCCCACCTCCTCGATCGGATGGTCGGCGTCCCGCTTGCGCATGGCGAGGAAGCCCGCGCGGTGGGCCTGGTTCTCCAGCACCCACTCGCGGGCGAACTGGCCGGACTGGATCTCGGAGAGGATCTTCTTCATCTCGACCTTGGTCCGGTCGTCGATGATCCGGGGGCCGCGCGTATAGTCGCCGTACTCCGCGGTGTCGGACACCGAGTAGCGCATGTAGGCGAGGCCGCCCTGGTAGAAGAGATCCACGATCAGCTTCATCTCGTGCATGCACTCGAAGTAGGCGACCTCGGGCTGGTAGCCGGCCTCGACCAGGGTCTCGTAGGCGGCCTTGATCAGGTGCGACACCCCGCCGCACAGGGTCGTCTGCTCTCCGAAGAGGTCGGTCTCGGTCTCCTCCTTGAAGGTCGTCTCGATCACGCCGGCGCGGGTGCAGCCGACGCCCCGGCCGTAGGCCAGGGCCAGGTCGCGCGCCCTGCCCGAGACGTCCTGGTAGACCGCGACCAGCGCGGGGACGCCGGGGCCCTGGGTGAAGAGGTCGCGCATCACGTGGCCGGGCGCCTTGGGGGCGATCATCGAGACGTCCACGTCGGCGGGCGGGACCACCTGGTTGAAGTGGATGTTGAAGCCGTGGGCGAACATCAGCATCTTGCCCCGGGTCAATGCCCCCTTGATGGACTCCTCGAAGACCTGGCGCTGCGTCTGGTCGGGGAGCAGGATCATGACGATGTCGCCCGCCGCGGCCGCCTCGTTGACGGTGGTGACCTTGAGGCCGTCCTTCTCGGCCCGGGTCCAGCTCTTGGAGCCCTTGTAGAGGCCGACCACCACGTTCTGGCCGGAGTCCTTCAGGTTCAAGGCGTGGGCGTGCCCCTGGCTGCCGTAGCCGATGATGGCGACGGTCTTGCCGCGGAGCAGGCCCAGGTCAGCGTCCTGGTCATAGAAGATCTTGGCCGGCATGGTTCCTTGCGCCTTTCTTTCGGTTTCCTTCGTGGGACATCAGTCCGCGAACCCGACCACCTTGGGATCGTCGTTCGGCGGACGGGGGGTCTCGCGTGGCTTGCCGAGCGACTCCTCCACTTTGCGCAGCCGCGTCTTGGGTCCCCGCGCGATGGCCACCTTGCCGGTGCGGACGATCTCCTGGATACCGAAGGGCCGCAGCAGATCGACGATCCCCTCGATCTTGGACTCCTCACCGGTGACCTCGAGGGTGTAGGCGCTGGGGGTCACGTCGACCACCTTGGCCCGGAAGATGTCGCCGAGGCGGAGGATCTCCGCACGATTGGCCGGCTCCGCGTTGACCTTCAGGAGGAGCATCTCACGCTCCACGTGATTCTCCTCGCTGAGGTCGGTGACCTTGATGACGTCGATCAGCTTGTGTAGCTGCTTGATGACCTGCTCGATCACGAAGGCGTCTCCGCGCACCACCAGGGTCATGCGCGAGACCGACGGATCCAGCGTCTCCCCGACCGACAGGCTCTCGATGTTGTACCCCCGCGCGGAGAACAACCCCGCGACGCGGGACAGCACACCGAACTTGTTCTCCACCAGCACCGCGATCGTATGCTTCTCGATGTTCCCCGCTTCTGTCAACGCGAAGTCCTCCCTTCCCTTGCGAAGGCCGGGTGGCCGCCCGCTGAGGGCGGACACTCGGACCCGCCCCTCTGTTCAATGCGGGGGCCCCGAAATGGCCCCCGCGCTCCCCCCGGCCGCGGACCCTCGTTTCGACGCGGTCTCACCGTCTAAAATCCGGTCTGGGACTTGGCGGCCTTTTCCTTCACCTCGCGGGTCGGGGGCGACAGGATCATGTCCTTGTTGGCCCCGCCCGCCGGTACCATGGGGAACACGCATTCGTCCTTATCCACGCAGACGTCCATCACCACCGGGGCCGGCGTGCTCAGCATCTTCTCGATCGCGGGCACCACCTCGCTCGGCTTGGTCACCCGGATGCCTACGCAGCCGTACGCCTCCGCGAGCTTGACCCAGTCCGGGATGCCCGGCAGATCGATGGCGAAGTAGCGCTCCTTGTAGATGATCCGCTGCCACTGCCGGACCATCCCATGCCCGCTGTTGTTGATGATGACGGTCTTGACCGGGAGGTTCTCGGTGAAGCAGGTCGCCAGCTCCTGGCTGTTCATGGCGAAGGAGCCGTCACCGTCGATGTTGACGACGAGCTTACCCGGATGTGCCGCCTGCACCCCCATCGCGGTGGGCAGCCCGTAGCCCATGGTGCCGAGGCCTCCCGAGGTGCACCAGCGCCGCGGGTGCTTGAAGCGATAGTACTGGGCGGCCCACATCTGGTGCTGGCCCACGCCGGTGACCACGTAGGCCTCGCCCTGCGTCAGGTTCGACAGCTCCTGGATGACGTACTGGGGCTTGATCACGTCGTCGTCCCAGTCGTAGCGCAGCGGGAAGTCGCGCTTCCACTCCGATATCTGCGCGGCCCACTGCCGGCGACCTTCGGTCACCGCGGCGGGTACCCCGTTCTTGAGCTCCTCCCGCACCGCCGCCACCAGGCGGCGCAGCACCCGCTTGCAGTCGCCCACGATCGGGATGTCCACCTTGATGTTCTTCGAGATCGAGGACGGGTCGATATCGATGTGGATGATCTCCGCGTTCGGCGAGAACCCGTCCACCCGCCCGGTCACCCGGTCGTCGAACCGCGCGGCCACCGCCACCAGGCAGTCCGAGTGGTGCACCGCCATGTTGGCGTAATAGGTGCCGTGCATGCCGAGCATGTCGAGCGACAGCGGATCGGCCATCGGGAAAGCGCCCAGGCCCATGAGAGTCTGGGTCACCGGGATCTGGGTCAGGTCCGCCAGTTCCCGCAGCTCGGGTGAAGCGTCCGAGGAGATAGCCCCGCCGCCCACGTAGAGCACCGGCCGCTTGGCCCGCACCATCGAGCGCGCCGCCTTCTTGATCTGCCCGGGATGCCCCTCGTAGGTCGGGTTGTACGAGCGCAGGTGCACGCGGTCCGGGTACTCGAAGCTCCACTCCTTGACCAGGATGTCCTTGGGCAGATCCACGTGGACCGGCCCCGGGCGCCCGGTGGAGGCGATGTGGAACGCCTCCTTGATGATCGGGGCGAGGTCCTTGCCGTCCTTCACCAGGAAGTTGTGCTTGGTGGCCGAGCGCGTGATGCCGACGTTGTCGGCCTCCTGGAACGCGTCGTTGCCGATCAGGTGCGTCGGCACCTGCCCGGTGAACGCGACGATCGGGATCGAGTCCATCAGGGCGTCTTGGAGCGCGGTGACCAGGTTGGTCGCGGCCGGCCCGGAGGTGACGAGACACACCCCCACCTTGCCGGACGTGCGCGCGTACCCTTCCGCCGCGTGCCCGGCGGCGGCCTCCTGGCGTACGAGGACGTGGCGCAGGCCCTCGAAGTCGTACAGGGCGTCGTAGATCGGCAGGACCGCGCCGCCCGGCAGACCGAAGATGAGATCCACGCCTTCCCGCTTGATGCACTCGAGCACGATCCGGGCGCCTGAAAGCTTCACCGTGCATCTCTCCTTTTGCGGGCTACTCGTGTTGCCACCGTGACTGCTCTTCTTGTATTTGTTCGGCTCGCCTTCGGCTTCACCTCACCCTGCTTTCGGCTCGCCTTCGGCGTCACCTCGCCAAGCTTTCGGCTCGCCTTCGGCTGCGCCTCGCCCTGCCACTGTGCCTCGCCCTGCCGCCGCGGATCCTTGATCTCGGCCTGGGCGGCCGCGAGCCAGGCCACCGGCACCATGTAGGGGGAGCACGAGACGTAGGTCATCCCGACCCGATGGCAGAACTCCACCGACGAGGGGTCGCCGCCGTGCTCGCCACAGATGCCCACCTTCAACTCGGGGACTGCCCTACGGCCCCGCTCGATACCGATCCGCACCAGCTCCCCCACCCCGGCCTGGTCGAGCACCGCGAACGGGTCGTTGGGCAGCAGCTTCTTCTCGAGGTAGAAAGGCAGGAACTTGCCGATGTCGTCCCGGCTGTACCCGAACGTCATCTGGGTCAGGTCGTTGGTGCCGAACGAGAAGAACTCGGCGTGCTCGGCGATCCGGTCCGCGATCAACGCGGCGCGCGGCACCTCGATCATCGTGCCCACCGAGTAGGCCACCTTCTGGCCCGTCTCCGCCAGGACCTGTTTGGCCACGCGGTCGGTCATTTCCCGGGTCAGCTTCATCTCCGCCACCGTGCCGGTGAGCGGGATCATGATCTCGGGCTCCACCCTCACGCCCTCCGCCGCCACCGCGCACGCCGCTTCCATGATGGCCCGCACCTGCATGTCGTAGATCTCGGGGAACGTGATGCCGAGCCGGCAGCCGCGGTGGCCCAGCATCGGGTTGGCCTCTAGCAGTACCTCCAGGCGAGCCTTGATCGCGCCCAGCTCGGCGTGGCGCTCCGGGTTGAAGCCGCGGGCGTCGAGCCGCGTGTACTCCTCGAGCACCTCCTTGTACTTCGGGAGGAACTCGTGGAGCGGCGGGTCCAGCAGCCGGATCGTCACCGGGTACGGGGCCATCACCCGGAAGATGCCGATGAAGTCCTCGCGCTGGAACGGCAGGAGCTGATCCACCGCCTTCTTCCGGGCCTGGACGTCGCGGGCCATGATCATCTCGCGCACGATCGGGATGCGCTGTTCCCCGAAGAACATGTGCTCGGTGCGGACCAGGCCGATTCCCACCGCGCCGAACTCGCGGGCTTTGACCGCGTCCGCCGGGGTGTCGGCGTTGGCGCGGACCGTGGTGGTCGCGTGCTTCTGGGCCCAGCCCAGGAGCTGGCGGAACTCGTCGGAGAGCTTGGGGTCGACGAGCGGCTGCGCGCCCACGATCACCTCGCCGGTGGCGCCGTTGAGCGTGATCACCTGCCCTTCGCGGACGACCGCGCGGCCGGCCCGGAAGAGATGGTTCTCCTCGTCCACCACCACGTCGCCCGCGCCCACCACGCAGCACTTGCCCCAGCCTCGGGCCACCACCGCCGCGTGCGAGGTGAGACCGCCGCGCGAGGTCAGCACGCCCTGCGCCGAGTGCATGCCCGCCACGTCCTCCGGGGAGGTCTCGGCGCGCACCAGGATGACCGCCTCTTCCCGCAGGGCCATATCCACCGCCTTCTCCGGATCGAACACGACCTTGCCCACCGCCGCCGCCGGGGTGGCGGGCAGGCCCTTGGCGATCGCGGTGTAGCGCGCGGCGGGGTCCACCGTCTTCACGAGCAGCTGATGGAGCGAGGCCGGCTCCACCCGCAGCAGTGCGGTGTCGCGGTCGATGCGTCGCTCCTTCACCATCTCCACCGCGATGCGGACCGCCGCCGCCCCGGTACGCTTGCCCGATCGGGTCTGCAGGATGAAGAGCCGCCCTTCCTGGACGGTGAACTCGATGTCCTGCATGTCCCGGTAGTGCCGCTCGAGCCGATCCTTGATCGTGGTGAGCTTGGCGTACACCGCGGGCATCCGCTGCTGGAGCGCGTCGAGCGGCTCCGGGGTGCGGATACCTGCCACCACGTCCTCGCCCTGGGCGTTGACGAGGAACTCGCCGAAGAAACACCGCTCGCCGCTCGAGGGGTCGCGCGAGAAGCACACCCCGGTGCCCGAGGTCGGCCCGAGATTGCCGAAGACCATCGCCATCACGGTCACCGCGGTGCCCCATTCGTCGGGCAGCCCGTGGATGCGCCGGTAGTCCACCGCCTTCTTGGCCCACCAGGACTCGAAGACCGCGTTGACCGCCAGCCGGAGCTGCTCGTGCGGGTCCTGCGGGAAGGGCCGGCCCGTCTTGTCCTGCACGACCTGCTTGAACTCCGCGACCAGCTCCCGTAGGGCCACGGCCGGGAGGTCGGCGTCCGTCTTGGCCCCCGCGCGCGCTTTCGCGGCATCCAGCCGCGTGTCGAAGGCGGGCCGGTCGATGGCGAGCACCACGTCGCCGAAGAGCGTGACGAAGCGGCGGTAGCAGTCCCACGCGAAGCGCTCGTTCCGGGTACGGGTCGCGAGCCCTTCCACTGTCTTGTCGTTGAGCCCCAAGTTGAGGACCGTGTCCATCATCCCGGGCATCGAGGCGCGCGCCCCCGACCGGACCGACACCAGCAGCGGCCGGGCCGGATCACCCAGGCGGCTCCCCGCGGCGGCCTCGAGGCGCGCCAGATGAGCCAGCACCTGGCTCCAGAGGCCCGCCGGATGTCTCTTGCCGCCCGCGCTGTAGGCGGCCCACGCCTCGGTGGTGATGGTGAAGCCGGGCGGCACCGGCACGCCCATCTTGGTCATCTCGGCCAGCTCGCAGCCCTTGCCGCCGAGCAGAGTGCGCAGCGCGCTCGATCCTTCCGCCTTGCCGCCGGCGAAGGAGTAGACGTACTTGGTCCTGGCGCCCGATGAACGCCCCGTCGGACGAACGGCAGTGCGTCGCCCGCTCTTCCGACTCCCGGCCTGCGCCATCGCGGGACCCCCCTGAACGAAACGGTGGCAGAGAAAGAGACACAGGCCCACCAGCGGGGCCTGCGTTAATCAGCCATGGTAGGACCGTCGGCGGTGCATGTCAACGATTAATGTTGCAGGACAGGTACTTACGGACAGACCTGGCACGCCCGTTCACAGCATCAGGGGCGCGGCTTCCTCTTGCGCGCGGCGGGCGCCGCGCGCCGATCGTCGGCATCGGCCCCGGTCACCAGCGTCTCCACGGCAATGAGATGGTCCAGCATCGCGCGGTGGGCGGCCACCTCGTCGCGCCGGAGCACCGCGGCGAGGATGCGCCGGTGGTCCTCGTGGGAGCGGGTCGGCCGCCCGGGCGTGTGGAGCGACTCCTCCCGGCTCTGGGTGAGCAGATCCATGAGGGCATTGACGATGCGGGTGATGGCGCGGTTGTGAGCGCTGTTGGCGATGGCCGCGTGCAGCGCGGTGTCCTGGAGCATCCCGGTCCGACCCGCTGCCACTTCCTTGGCCTGGTCCTCCAGGATGCGCTCCATCTCCTGGATCTCCTCGCCGGTCGCCCGCCGGGCGGCGAGGGCCGCGATGGCGGGCTCGAGCAGCCGGCGCGCCTCGAAGAGCTCACCGACCGCCTCGCGGTGCGGCAGGATGATGAGCGCCAGCGGCTCGATGAGCGTCTCCACCGAGATGTCCCGGATGAAGGCGCCTTCCCCGGCCCGGATCTCGATGAGCCCCCGGCTCTGCAGCGCGCGCAGGGCTTCGCGGACGGAAGTTCGGCTGACCATGAACTTCTCGGCCAGATCGCGCTCCGGCGGGAGGCGATCGCCGGACTTGAGCCGGCCCTCTCCGATGAGCTGCTTGACCTGGCGGACGATCTCTTCGTAGATCCGGGTCGACTTGACAGGCTCGAGGTTCGGCCCCTCTCCGGCGGGCCTCACTGCGCGGTCACTCCGCCGCCCATCATCGCGGCCCGCCGGCGGATGACGAGCCAGCCCACCAGCACGATGACGAGCGCGAGGCCGATCCGGAGGACGGCCTCCACCCCGCCGCTGGCCGCGCCGAACCGGCTGGTGACGAACTGGTCGTGCAGCATCATCTTGCCCGCCACCTCGCCCAGGATGCCGCCCGCCACCAGGATGATCCACGGGTAGCGGTTCATCAGCCGGGCCAGCACCCCGGAGCCCCAGACCACGATCGGGATGGACAGCGCGATGCCGAAGACCACGAGACGCATGTCGCCCTCGGCGGCGCCCGCGACCCCGATGACCAGCGCATTGTCCCCGGCCAGGGCCAAGTCGATGAGCACGATCTTGAGCACACTGATCCAGAACTCCAGGTCCATGACGCTCCTCGGAAACGGGGTTTAGCGCCGGGGCGCCGCCCCGGGGGCCTCCCCGCCGGGCCGGAGGCGGCGCCAGTAGGGGGTGATCAGTGGCAGCAGGAAGAAGAAGACGGCGACCGCGCTGATGACGCCCGCGATCGGGCGCGTGAACAGGATCAGGAGCGAGCCCTGCGACATGATCAGGCTTTGGCGCAGGGCATTCTCGGCCAGATCCCCGAGCACGAGGGCCAGGACCAGCGGAGCCAGCGGATAGTCGAGCTTCTTGAACACGTAGCCGATCACGCCGAAGATCAGCATATACCACACGTCGATCATGCTGTTGTGGACCGAGTAGGCCCCGATGGCGCACACCGAGATGATGAGCGGGGTCAGGATCGCGAAGGGGATCCGCAGGATCGCCGCGAAGGCCGGCACGAACAGCAGGACCATGACCACCCCGATCACGTTGCCGGTGTACATGCTCGCGATGAGCCCCCAGACGAAGTCCGGGCGCTCCTTGAACAGCATCGGCCCGGGCTGGAGACCCCAGATGATCAGCCCGCCCAGCATCACCGCCGCGGTGGGGCTACCCGGGATCCCGAGCGTGATCATCGGCAGCAGCGCGGCGCCCCCCGCCGCGTGCGCCGCCGTCTCGGGCGCCACCACACCCTCGATCTCGCCCTTGCCGAACCGCTCGGGGTGCCGGGAGAAGCGCTTGGCGAACGCATAGCTCATGAAGGACGCGGGCGTGGCGCCGCCCGGCTTGAAGCCCATCCAGAAGCCGATGAAGCAGCCGCGGACAAAGGTCCGATAGTACCTGGGCAGGATCTTCCACGTCTCCCAGACCACCCGGGGGTTGATCCGCGCCCTGGCTCCCCTGAACGAGAGCCCCTCCTCCATCGTGATGAGGATCTCGCCGATGCCGAACAGGCCGATCACGGCGACGATGAAGTCGAAGCCCTTCATCAGGTCTATGAAGCCGAAGGTGAGGCGGAGCTGACCGGTCACGATGTCCAGGCCCACCGAGGCCAGGATGAAGCCCAGGAGGATGGACACGAGCGATTTGAGCGGACTGCCGCCGCCAAGGCCGATGAAGGACGAGAAGGTGAGGAGCTGGATGGCGAAGAACTCGGGAGGCCCGAAGCGAAGGGCCACCTCGGCGAGCACCGGAGCGAAGAGTGTGATCAGCACCACCGCGAAGAGGGCCCCGACGAAGGACGACGTGAACGCGGCGGTCAGCGCCTGCCCCCCCTCCCCGCGCTGCGCCATCGGGAAGCCGTCGAACGTGGTGGCCACCGACCACGGCTCCCCCGGGATATTGAACAGTATCGAGGTGATGGCGCCCCCGAACAGGGCCCCCCAGTAGATGCTGGTGAGCAGGATGATCGCGGAGGTGGCCGGCATCGTAAAGGTCAAGGGCAGCAGGATGGCTACTCCGTTGGCGCCGCCCAGACCCGGAAGCACGCCGATGACGGTGCCGAGGGTGATGCCGATGACCGCGATGTAGAGATTGTACGGCTGGAGTGCGATCTGAAACCCCATGAGGAGATTCTCGAGCCCCATGCGCTAGTAGCCCAGCCAGGCTTCGAGCGGGCCCTTGGGCATCGGCACCAGGAACCACGTCTCGAAGACGAAGAAGGTGACCACGGGAAACGCCACGCTGAGAACCAGAATGGCGGCCCACGAGTAGCGACCGATCCAGCGCATGTACGTGCCGAGGTAGAGGGCGGCCGCCACGTAGAGACCGACGAACCCGGTCAGGACGACGAAAGCCACGGCCGGCAGCAACGCCTTGAGAACGGGCGCGAGCTGCGTGGGCTTGATGAAGGGCGCCCCGGGCGCGCGACGGGCCGCCTTGAACGCGATGCACGCGGCGCACGCGACGACGAGGACCGCGAGCCAGAATGGGAAGAACCCGCTCTGGGGCCCGTCGGTTCCCCAGCCGATGCCCAGCCGCAGCGCATCCCAGACCACCAGGGCGCTGATCGCCATCAGCGCGAGGGCGGTCGTCAGATCAGCCGTGCGCATGTCTCCCTCGAACCCATGTGAGTCGCGGCGCGGCGGGTACGGCGGCGCCGCGCCCCGGGCCCCCCGGG
>DATLFG010000093.1:0-8850 GCA_035524955.1 Candidatus Limnocylindria bacterium
CCCCGCGGCGCGGTGCAAGCTAGCCGGCAATCCGGGCGACGGCGCGGTCGCTCACGCGAGGGGCCCATGAGGGACGACGCGCTCGCCCGCTTCACCGAGCACCAGCTGCCGCGCGAGGCGCTCCACGCGCTGATGGCGCGCTCCGACGGGCCCGCGCTCCTGCGCACCGCCTGGCACCTCGGCGTGCTGGCCCTCACCGGCACGCTCCTCGGCGAGAACATGCGTACCACGCTCACGCTGGCGCCCGTGCGCCTGTTCGCGTGGAACATGCCGTATCACTCCGAGCACCACGCCTACCCGGCGGTGCCCTTCCACGCGCTGCCCCGCCTGCACGAGCAGGTGCGGAGCCGGCTCGAGCACGTGGAGCCGGGTTACATGGCGGCCACCGTCGAGGTGAATCGCCATCTCTTCGGCCGGGGGCCTGGCATTCTTCGGCACCCGGGCTGACAATACCCGCCCGCATCCATCTCCCACGCAGAGCTGTAAGTAGCTGAGTCCAAATATGTCCAGCCCATGGCGCGGCGTTTGCTGCTTCACTCCGGCAGGCAGGCACATCATGACACCCAGCGTGGTCACGTTGCAGGAGGTTCTGAGGCACCACCGGACGCTGTCCCGGCGGGGGCGGGACTTCTACGAGAGCTTGCTCGCCCACGGTGACGTCCTGGCGGTCCGCCTCGACTACCTGCCGGGCGCCATGATGTGGCTGGTGACCACCCCGAGCCAGGCCCGGTTGATGCGCAAGGCCCGGGAGGGACGGACCACCTCCGACGTGTGCGTGATGAGCCTGGCGGAGGCCCAGGATCTGTTCGGCGCCATGGGCGACCCGACGCCGACCGGTCTCTACGAGGTGGCGGCGTGGCTGCTGGCGCCCGCTCCCGAGGACTTCTCGATGCCCGCCCGGCAGGACTACGCAGACCTCGAAGATCCGGAAGACTCCGCCAGCTCGTAGCCCCCGCTCACCACTCCAGCCCTCGCACTCCCCGGTTTCTAGTACGATCCCCGCGATAGCTCCGGCCCGACCGCACCCACGACACGTCCAGGAGGCCCGAGATGGGAAGAATCCTCGCACTGATCACCGCGGTGTCGCTCGGCCTTCCGCTTGTCGCCGCCGCCCAGGACGCGCGCGCCACCCTGCAGGGCGCAGCCCGGGCGCTCGGCGCCGACGGGGTGAAGTCGCTCACGTACACGGCCGGCGGCATCAACTTCGCCCCCGGGCAGAGCGCGGTGCCGGGCGCCCCGTGGCCACGTTTCAATGTCCCGACGTTCACCCGCGCGGTGAACTACGAGACGGCCTCGCTGCGCGACGAGCTGGTGCGCTCGCGGGCCGAGATGCCGCCGCGCGGCGGCGGCATCCCCGCGGTGGGCGAGGTGCGCCAGATCCAGGTGGTGAGCGGCGATCACGCGTGGAACGTGGCGGGCGAGACGGCGGCGCCCGCCCCGGTGGCCCTGATCGAGCGGCAGCTCCAGCTCTGGACGACGCCTCACGGCGTCATCAAGGCGGCCATGGCGAACAACGCAGTCGTCCAGGGTCGCACCGTGAGCTTCACGGTGCCCGGGCGGTACGCGGTCAAGGCCACGCTCGACGATCGGGGCATGGTCGAGAAGGTCGAGGCGGTGCTCTCCAGTCCGGTGGTGGGCGACATGCCGGTGGAAGTGAGCTACGCCGACTACCGGGACTTCGGCGGCGTGAAGTTCCCGATGCGCATCCGCCAGGCCGCGGGGGGCTTCCCGGCCGCGGATCTGACGGTCAGCGACGTGAAGCCCAATGCCCCGGTGGAGATCACAGTCCCGGACAACGTCCGCGGGGCCACGATGCCCTACGCGCGGGTCACCGGCGATCCGGTCGCCGAGGGCGTGTGGTACGTGACCGGCGGCAGCCACCACAGCGTGGTGATCGAGATGGCGGACCACATCGTGGTGGTGGAGGGCCCGCTGAACGACGAGCGGGCCACCGCGGTCATCGCCGAGGCGCGGCGGCTCGCGCCCGGCAAGCCGATCCGCTACGTGATCAACAGCCACCATCACTTCGACCACTCGGGCGGGCTCCGCGCCTTCGCGGCCGAGGGTATCACAGTGATCGCCCACGAGAGCAGCCGCGCGTTCTTCGAGGGCGCGCTCGCGGCCCCCGCGACCATGACGCCGGACCGGCAGCAGGCCGCGCGCCGGAAGGTCACGGTGGAGGGTGTGCGCGACAGGCGCGTGCTCACCGACGGGACGCGGACCGTGGAGATTCATCACATCGCGGGCAACACGCACGCCGACGGGATGCTGATGGTCTATCTGCCGAAGGAGCGGCTCCTGGTCCAGGCGGACGCGTTCACCCCCGGCCCGCCGAACGCGCCGGTGCCCGCGAACATCAATCCGCTGAGCGTGAACCTGGCCGACAACATCGCCCGGCTCACCCTCGGGGTGGACCGGCTTCTCCCGCTGCACGGGCGTATCGTGCCGCTGGCGGAACTGCACCGGATGATCGGCCGGGGCAACTGACCCGGCGGCCGCGCCCCGCCCGGGCCGGGAGGCGTCAGCTCACTCCCGGCTCGAGCAGGGTCAGCGTGCCTGCGTCGGCGTCGAGCTCGGCCAGGCAGCCGACCGGCAGCGTGGTCTGGTCCTCGATGTGACCGACCATGAGGCCGGAGACGGCGGGCACCCCCAGGGCCCGGCACCGCTCGGCCAGGATGTCCTCGAGGGGCCGGTTCTGCAGGAAGAACGCCGACGGGTCGCAGTTCGTGAACTTGCCGAACGCCACCCCCGCCACGCCCGCCAGCGCGCCAGACAGCCAGAGCTGGGTCAGCATCCGGTCGATGCGGTAGTACGCCTCCTCGACGTCCTCCAGGAACAGGATCGCGCCGCGGAGGTCGGGGAAGTACGGGGTGCCGCAGAGGTGCGACATCAGGCACAGGTTGCCGCCCAGCAGGCGGCCGCGCGCCGTGCCCGGCACGAGCGTGGCCACCCGGTTCTCCCAGTCCACCCGGCCCTCGACCCGCTCGAACGGCGGCGGCCCGCCGAGCCGCACCGGCGCCTCCCCGGTCCACAGCGCGCGCTTGAGCTCGGCCAGTGAATAGGGCGTGAAGGCGCGGAAGGCCACCGGCCCGTGGAAGGTGACGAGGCCGGCGTGGCGATGGATCGCCATGTGGAGCGCGGTGATGTCGCTGTAGCCGATCAGGGCCTTGGGCTTCCGCTGCATGAGCGCGTAGTCGAGCAAGGGCAGGATCCGCGAGGCCCCGTAGCCGCCCCGGACGCACCAGATCGCGTCCACGCCGTCGTCGGCGAACATCGCGTTGAGATCGGCGGCGCGGGCGGCGTCGGAGCCGGCCAGGTAGCCGTCGCGCTCGAAGAGGTGGGCGCCGGGCTTCACCTTGAAGCCGAGCGACTCCAGCGTGTCGATGGCGAAGCGGATGCGCTCGGGCTCGTTGGGCGCCGCCGACGGCGCCACCATCCCGATGGTCTGACCCGGAGCGAGGCGGCGCGGGCGAAGGAGTGGCATGAAGGCATCTTACCGCGCCTTGACTTCGTCCCGGGGGCCCGGCTAGTCTCGGGCGCGCCACTTCCATGTTCGCCACGAAGCGCACCGCGATCCGGGCCGGCTACGTCCTCGCCTTCGACGGCCGCGGCCACCGCCTGCTGCGGGACGGGGTCGTGGTGATGGAAGGCGACCACATCCTCCACGTCGGATCCCGCTTCGACGGCGCCGTGGACGAGACGGTCGATGCCCGCGACCGCGTCGTCACCCCGGGACTGATCTCCACCCACGCCCACATCGGCGGCTCGCCCCTGGACCGCTCGTTCATCGAGGATCGCGGCAACCCGCAGTTCTGGTACTCGGGCCTCTTCGAGATGCTCCCGGTGCGCAGCGAGGGGCAGGACGAGGAGGGCGGGCGCGCCTGCGTGGACTTCTCGATGGCCGAGCTGCTGCGGGGCGGCGTCACCACCGTCATGGAGATCGGGGGGCTCGGGGAGTACGTCGTCGAGCGCGCCGCCCACTACGGCATCCGCGTGTACATCGGCCAGGCCTTCCGGTCCGGGCGCTGGCTCACCCGGGACGGCCGGCGCGTGGAGTGGGAGTGGAACGAGGAGCAGGGCCGGCAGGGGCTGCGGCGCGCGGTGGACTTCCACGCGAGACACGATGGCGCCCACGGGGGCCTCGTGCGCTGCTTCGTCTCGCCCGCCCAGATCGACACCTGCACGCCCGCCCTGCTCAAGGAGGCGAAGCGCTTCGCGGACGAGGCGCGCGTGCCGTACCAGGTGCACACCTCGCAGTCGGTGGTGGAGTTCAACGAGATGGTGGCCCGTCACGGCAAGACGCCCATCGCCTGGATGCGCGAGCTGGGGGTGCTGGGCCCGGGCACGATCCTGGGGCACGCCATCATCATCGGCGGCTCGTCCTGGACGAACTACCCGGCGGGGGACGTGGCCATCATGGCGGAGGCGGGATGCTCGGTCGCTCACGCGGTCTGGGTCTTCGCGCGACGGGGCGTGGCCATGGAGTCGTTCGCGGCCTATCGCGCGGCCGGGGTCAACATGTCGCTCGGCACCGACACCAACCCCCAGAGCGTGATCGAGGCGATGCGCTGGGCCGCGGTGTGCTCGAAGATGATGGAGCGCGACACCGAGGCCACCACCGCCGCGCACGCCTTCGACGCCGCCACGCTGGGCGGCGCGCGGGCCCTCGGGCGCGACGACCTCGGGCGCATCGCCCCCGGCGCCAAGGCCGACCTCGTGCTGTGGAAGGCCACCTCCTGGCGGATGACCCCGCTGCGCGACCCCATCAAGAACCTGGTCTACAACGCGGCCGACGAGGACGTGGACCGTGTCTACGTCAACGGGCGCCTGGTGGTGGACGGCGGCCGCGTGCTCGCCGCCGACGAGGGCGCCATCTTGAGGGCGGTGCAGGCGGCGGGCGACCGGATGTGGCCGCGCATGGCCAAGGCGGACTGGGCCGGCCGCGGCGCCGACCAGCTCTCCCCGCAGACCTACCCGGAGTGGAGCGCCTAGGCCGGAGTGGAGCGCCTAGGTAGGACGCGGTGCGGGCCGCGACCGCTCGCCGGATGTGGGTCCTGGTGAGCGAGCGAGAGGAGGTCTTACCGGCGACTCGTGAGGAGCCAGTCCACCGCGGCGCCGGTGGTCTCGTCCGCGGCCGGGCAGAGGCTTGCCGCGAGCAGGAGCATCAGGAGCGCCACCGAGCATTGGATGATGAACTTCACTCTCGTCACAGGTTGTTCTCCTCTGAGGCGGAGTCGCCCCGCGACTTCCGAGAGCGCAAGCCCCGTACCATGTGCCGGAACCCAACGGAATCCACGAGTTGGTGCTGACGAGGCGAATCTTGCGTGGCGACAAATGCCGAATGACTGGATAGTCCACTACCCAACATGGCCTCCCGTGATCCTTCATCCCTCGCCCGGCCACCTTCCGGACGGGGCCAGCCCAACGCGATCACGCGTCGCGTCAACCGGACCCCCGAGCGGGACGGGCTTGCGTGAGGCGAACGACTCGGCGTAAAGTCCGGCTCCCGGAGAGAACTCAATGCCCGAGCGTCCGCTGCCGACCGAGCAGGAAGTCCGCGCCTTGATCCGCGATCGCCGCAACTGGGGGCGCTGGGGGGCCGACGATCAGCTCGGCGCCATCAACCTGATCACCCCGGCCAAGCGGGCCGCGGCCGCGCGGCTCGCGCGCACGGGACGCAGCGTCTCGCTGAGCCGCCCGTTTCCCAAGGAGCCCGGCCCCAACAACGCGCTCCCCGCGCAGCACTACATGCGCACGCTGGCCCGGGGCAAGGGGGGCTTCGCCGCCGACTACTACGGGATCTTCTATCACGGCATCGCCTCCACCCACATCGATGCGCTCTGCCACACCTGGGACGAGGAGGCGATGTGGAATGGCCGCGATCCGAAGAAGGAGATCACGTTCGACGGGGCCACCTTCGGCTCCGTCGAGCACTGGGCCGACGGCATCATCACGCGGGGCGTCTTCCTCGACGTGCCGCGCCACCGCGGGGTCCCGTCGGTGACCGAGGACCGGCCCGTGCACGGCTGGGAGCTGGAGGACATCGCGCGGGCGCGCGGGCTCAGCCTCGAGCCGGGCGACGCGGTCTGCGTCTATTCCGGGCGGGAAGCCTGGCAGGCCGCGAACGGCGAGCGGCCCTACGGCCGGCCCTTCGGCCCCGGCCCCATGGAGCGGCCCGGGCTGCACGTCTCCTGCCTCGAGTTCCTGCGGGACCACGACGTGAGCGTGCTCGTGTGGGACATGCTGGACCATCTGCCGGTCGGGTACGACGTCCCCTGGGCGGTGCACGCGGCCCTCTTCGCCTACGGGGTCGCGCTCGTCGACAACGCGCTCCTCGAGCCCCTGAGCCGCGCCTGCGTGGAGGAGAACCGGGACGAGTTCATGCTGATCGTCGCCCCGCTCGTGGTCGTGGGCGGCACCGGCTCGCCCGCCAACCCGCTGGCGGTGTTCTGAGCGCGGGGGCCGCGCTCAGGCGACGCGGTATTTCTGTTGCGCTCCCGGGGCCAGGGCCACGCCGTGCCCGGGTCGATCGGGGATGAGGAAGTCGCCGCCCTGCATGACCGGCATCTCGACGAAGAGATCCTCGGGCACCCAGTCGATCCACTCCACGAGGAAGCCGTTGCTCAGCGCCCCGGCCACCTGCAGCGACAGCTCGTGCACGACGTGTGGCGACACGGCGAGCTGATGGGCGGCGGCCAGGCGGCCGATCTTGAGGGTCTCGCTGAAGCCGTTGGCGCGGCAGAGATCGGGCATCAGGTAGCGGGCGGCGCCTCGCTCGATGAGGTCGCGGAACTCGAAGCGCGTGTAGTTGTTCTCGCCGGTGGCGACCGGGATATTGATGCCGCGGGCGACCTCGGCGCACGCGGCCAGATCGTCGGCCAGCACCGGCTCCTCGTACCAGACGAGGTCCAGGTCCTCCAGCAGCCGCGCCTGGCGGAAGTTGCCGAGGACGTCGAGCTTCTGGTTGACGTCCACCATGAGCCGTACCCCGTCGCCCAGCGCCTTCTTCACCGCCAGCACACGCTCCCGGTTGGCCCGCGGGTCGGGGTCGTGGATCTTCAGCTTGTAATAGCGGCAGCCGCGCGCCGCGTAGGCCTGCGCCTCGCCGATCAGGTCGTCGAGCGTGTAGCTGGGCCAGCCGCCGCTGCCGTACGCCGCGACGCGGTCGGTGACCGCGCCCCAGAGCTTGTAGAGCGGCAGCCCCGCCGTCTTGCCGACGATGTCCCACAGCGCGATATCGAGCGCGCTGAGCGCGTAGGCCGCCACGCCCTGCCTCTTGATTCCGCGATCCGCGCGATACATGCGCTCCCACAGCCGCTCGACCAGGAGCGGGTCCTGGCCGATCAGCAGCGGCGCGAGCCGGGCGTCCAGATAGGCCTGGATGGACTCCACGCCCCCGCCGCCGAAGGCGAGCGTGTAGCCCAGGCCGGCGACGCCCTCGTCGGTATGCACGTGCGCGACGACCAGGCTGTGGTGTGGGAAGTCGAGCGCGATCGGCTTACGGGTGGGGATGCGCAGCACTGCGCTTTCGATATCGGTGATCTTCATGGCCGGTATCCTAGGCCGGGCGGGCGCATGAGCGCAACGGCCGTACCCGGACGGTGATGGGTACCGGGATGCCCTGTGTGAGCACGCCAGGCCTCTCACGGGAGGCGGCGAGTCCCGCGCAAATCCTGCCCGCAATGGCCGGCGCTCTTAACTTCTCGAGCGGCATGGGTTTTTTCCGTATCGACCCGTGGCACGGCCTTCGCTATTCCTGCCGGGCATGCAGGCCGGCGCACCTCTGCCTTCGCGCCGTACCCGACGGATCCTGGTCACTCTGCTGATCCTGCTCCTGATCCTGTTGCCGCTCTATCTCTGGCCGCTGCGTGGCGGCCCGGGCGGCCTGCCGGGCGCTTCGGCGCTGCCCGGCGCGACGGGCGATCCCCGGAGCGCGGCGGCGGTGGCGCGAATCCCGAGTGAGGTGTGGGACGCGCTGATGGGGTACGCGGACGCGCCGCTGCCATCCGCTCCGCCGACAAGGCCACCGCGCCCACCGCGCAACCTGACCATGATCGCCCAGGTCGAAGAGATCCCGGGGCCCGGGGACGATGAAGGCGTGGACCCGCCGGCGCTCGCGCGCGCCATGCTCACTCGGCTCGAGCCCTCGGAGCCCTCCAACGGCAATCCCGGGAGCGGAGACGCGGCGTCCGCACCCGCGGAGTTTCTCGCGGATTCTCCCTATGCTGGACCGGGAACCGGAAACCTCTCGGGCGCGTTTGCTCCCGGAGGTCACTTCAATCCGAATCTCGGTCCATGGCCCGGTGGCGGCCCGCGCTTCTCGATCCCAGGGCCGACGCTGGATCCCGGAGCTGCGGGCGATCTGGCGCCGACGCCCGAGCCCGCGACGCTCGTGCTGCTTGGCTCCAATCTCGCGCTGCTTGGGGCAGCCGAGTGGAAGCGCCGGCGCCGACGACTGGAAGCCCCTCCTGCCGGGTGACAAGATTTGGAGTATCTGCAACCAGCTTTTGGCGTCACCCTCGGCTCCGGACCGTGTAACTACCTGCCGGCATTGTAGTCCTTCGATGGCATACGCGTTGCGTGGGAACACCGTGCGTAGCGCAAATCCTTCGAGGAGCGCAAAACTGTGAATGTCCTGGTTCTTGACGAGACCTTGGAGCTGTCGGCTCCAGTTCGCGGGCTTGCGACACTATACGGGTGGGAGCCGCGCTTCATCGGCTCTCTGCATGAGCTGGAGCTGGCGAGCCGGGCGTACGGGCGGCCGGCGCTGGTGATCGTGAACCTGCAGCCGCCGCTGACGGCATGGGAGCTGGGGCAGCGGCTGCGGGGGCTCGGGGGCGACAGCCCGGT
>DATLFG010000100.1:0-102279 GCA_035524955.1 Candidatus Limnocylindria bacterium
TCGAAGGCTGGTACAACCCGCGCCGCCGCCATTCCGCGCTCGACTACCTGTCGCCCATGCTGTTCGAGCGATCGCACGGGAGACGGAATCGCCCAGTGCCCTCAGGATCGACGATCGACCAGGGGGGTGCTATGTCAGTATCCCCCTCGGTGCTGGTGCCGTGACCATCTCGAAAGCAGTTCACCCTCCACCTAACCGGGGCAACTCCACGGCGCGAAGTTGCGAAGAACTTGCCAAGGCCAAGGCCGGCGCGAGAATAGCGCCTGGAGTCGCGTTTCGGGTCATGCTTCTCTAGAAGCTGCGGCCGGGCGAATCGCGTCCTCCCCTGCCTGGAGAGCCTCGGTGACATGTTGCTTCGTGTCCTGCAAGAAATCGTCGGCCCGACGCAGGGCATCCCCGCCTCGGTCCAGCACCGTCTCAGCTGTCGTCTCGACCGCCCGGACGCCGTCCGCGGCCCTCGTGCGCGCCCAGCGCGTCCTCTCCTCCACGTACCCCTCTATCTCCCTCCCCCACAGCCATACGACGGCTGCCCCCATAATCGATCCCAGGACAAAGGCCTCACTGGTTCGCATCGCGGTCCTCCTCGTTTGCCAGTTCACACGAGCCCGTCGCGACAACTCGCTCTACCGTTACTTCATCCGCATATCATTCTTGACAGACTAGCCGATCCGCCCACGCGCCCCGTCTACCACGCCATCGTCAAACGGATCGGCGGCCCGCCATGAACTGGAACACGACAACAATGGCGGCGATTACCAGCAACAGATGGACCATCCCGCCGCCCGTGTACGAGCTGCCCACGCCGAGCACCCACAGCACTAACAGAATCACTGCAATCGTCCACAGCATGATCTCCTCCTTTCTGCGTCGCTGACACCGGCCCCCACGCCCGAGGCAATCCGGGAGCCCGGTCAGGAGGCCAAGAGCCTGCCAGCTATTATCAGCGCCAACGAGAGTAGCCCCACCCTCCACCTCCGAGGAGGAGCACCACGACGAGAATAATCAATACCGTCTCCATGGACATGTTCATCACCTCCCGCCACTACCTGCAACTTGCCTATCCTGTTGCGCCGGCTCCGCTGCGGGGCTCATCGCGCACTAGTGTAGTCGCCGTCATTTGCCTCGCCTATTGGACCTAGGTCCACTTGGGAAGAGAGGCAGCCCGATAGACTACGGGCGCGTCAGTGAAGGGCTCGGATGAGGGGTTTCTGTCAGGGGATCGAACGAGTCGCGCGCCTCTACCACCTGGGTGGCGGTCGCGGAGGCCACGGCGGACACGGTGGGTCAGGTGGCCCGGGTGAACCTCCCCCGGTTTCGTGGACACCCCAGATCGCACGAAAGTGCGGTAGGAGTAGTCCATGGCCAAGCGCAAGCGGCGGGCGTTCACGAAGGAGTTCAAGGCAGAGGCGGTCCGGATCGTCCAGGCGAGCGGGAGGACGGTAGGGGCGGTGGCGCGGGAGCTGGATCTCACGGAGACGGCGCTCCGGGAGTGGGTGCGGCAGGCGGAGATCGACGCGGGCCGGGGGCAACCGGGGGCGCTGACGACGGACGAGCGGGCGGAGTTGGCCCAGCTCCGGCGCGAGGTGCGGACGTTACGGATGGATCGCAACATCTTTAAAAAAGCGACGGCCTTCTTCGCCAAGGAGAACGCGTGAGATTCGCGTTCATCGCCGCGGAGAAGACCGCCTTTCCGGTGACCGTGCTGTGCCGCATCCTGGCGGTGTCGCGCGCCGGGTTCTACGCGGCCCAGGCGCGGCCCGTGGCAGGCCGCGCCCGGCGCGCCGCGCAGCTCGCGGTCGAGATCCGGCACCACCACTGGCTGCTCGTAGGCCGCACGCAGGCCGCCCCCTCACCCTGCCTTCTCCCCCTCACGGGGGAGAGGGTTCGCCCTTCCCGCTCCTCCGCCGAGGGAAGAGAGCGTGCTCCCTCTCCCCTCCGGGGAGAGGGCCGGAGTGCGGGGCGCCTCCTCGCATGACCACGCGCTGGCCCGAGGCGCGCGCCCCGCGCGGCATGGTGGCCACGCCGCATCTGCTCGCCACCCAGTCCGGCCTCGCCACGCTGCGCGGGGGCGGCAACGCGCTGGATGCGGCGATCGCGGCGGCGGCCACCGTCGCGGTGGTCTACCCGCACAACAACGGCCTGGGCGGCGACAACGTGTGGCTCGTCTATGACGCGCGCCAGCAGCGGCTGCGCGCCCTCTGCGGCGTGGGTCGCGCCGGCCGCGCGGCCAGCATCGACTGGTACGCGGCACGCGGAATCACGTCCGCCATCCCGGCGCGCGGCGGGCCCGCCGCGCTGACCGTGCCGGGCGTGGTGGACGGCTGGTGGCAGGCGCACGAGTACAGCCGCGGCGCGATGGGCTCGACCATCGGCTGGAAGGCGCTGCTGGCCGACGCGATCCTGTACGCGCGCGAGGGGTTCCAGGCCTCCGACGGCCAGCGCATCCCCCCGCCGCGCGAGCCCGATCTCTTCACCGAGCGCGCGCCCGAGGAGATTCGCCGCGGGCTCTGGCCTCTCTACCATCCGGATGCGCTGCGCCGCGGACCGCTGGTGCAGCGCGACCTGGCCCGCACGCTCGAGGCGGTGCGCGACGGGGGCGCCGAGGCCTTCTACCGGGGCGACGTGGCCCGGCGCCTCGTGGCGGCGGCCGCCGCGGCGGGCAGCCCGCTCGCCGTCGAGGACCTGGCCGAGCACCGCGCGGACTGGATGGAGCCGCTGCGGATCGCGTACGCGGAGGGGCAGGTCGCGAGCTTCCCGCCACCGACCCAGGGCCTGTCGGCGCTCGCGGTGCTGGGCATGACCGAGCGCTTCGACATGGGCACGCTGCCCGAGGCGGACTACATCCACGTCCTCGTGGAGGCCACCAAGCTCGCCTTCGAGGATCGCGACCGGCACCTCACCGATCCGGCCCACATGCGCGTGAGCCCCGTCGAGCTGCTGGCCTCGGAGCGCCTCCAGGCGCGGGCGCGGCTGATCTCGCGCGAGCGCGCGCGCCCACCCCAGCCCGGCGCGCCCGCGGGCGGCGACACCATCGCCCTCGTCACCGCCGACCGGGCCGGCAACGCGGTCTCCCTGATCCAGTCGCTCTACTTCACCTTCGGCTCGGCCCTGCTGGCCGGCGACACCGGGGTGGTGCTTCAGAACCGCGGCTCGTTCTTCTCGCTCGATCCCGGCCACGTCAACGCGCTCGCCCCGGGCAAGCGCACGATGCACACGCTGATCCCGTCCATGTATCTCGAGGGCGGGCGACCGCGGTTCGTCTACGGAACCATGGGCGGCGAGGGCCAGCCGCAGACCCAGGCCGCCATCCTCACGCGCCGCCTGTTCCGGCGGCTCGGCCCGCAGGCCGCGATCGAGGCCCCGCGCTGGCTCTACGGGCGCACCTGGGGGACCGCGTCACGGGGGCTCAGCCTGGAGGGCCGCTACCCGCCCCAGCTCGCGGCGGAGCTGGCCGGGCGCGGGCACGAGGTCACGGTCGGTGGGGACTGGGACGATCTGTTCGGGCACGCGCACGGCATCTGGGTGGCGCCGGAGGACGGCGGCCTGGTCGGCGGGTCGGACCCGCGGGCGGACGGCGGAGCGCTGGGCTATTGAGGGCCCCTCCTCCTCATCCCCCTCTCCCCTCAGGGGAGAGGGCAGGGTGAGGGGTGGTCGGAGGGTGGAAGGGGTGGTCGGAGGGTGACGGGGCCGGAATCAGGCGTTGCCGCCCGCCAGGGCCTTGTAGAGCTCGAGGCCGACCTGGGAGAGATCCGCCCGGGTCTCGATCGGCAGGCCGGCCACCGTCCATGCGCCGAGGCCGCCCTTCAAGATCCGTACGTCCTTGAAGCCCATCTTTCTGAGGTCGCGCGCCACCCGGGCGCTGGTGTCTTCGTCGGGTCAGGTGCAGTAGGCCACCACGGGTCGCGTGGTGTCGAGGTCGACCCCGGCCAGGCTGCCGGCCAGGTCCTCGGGCGCCACGCGCAGCGAGCCGGGGATCTTGAGCGGGAGCTTCTCGTACGCGTCGGCGCTGCGCGCGTCGAGGATGGTCGGCGCCTTACCGCTCTCCATCATCCGCACCACCTCGAAAGGCTGGACCCGGTAACGGTCCTTGTTCCAGCGATGCAGCCACTGCCCGCCGAAGCCGCCCGCGCTGACCAGCGTCACCCCGACGGCCACCCAGAACCACGGGAAGGGCTTGGGCGGCGGGTTCTTCACGAACTCCCGAGCCTCGGTCAGCTTGCGCCGCACGTCGGGCAGGTTCGGGTGGAGCTGGTCGGCTTCCTCGAAGCGCCGGAGCGCGCCCGTGTAGTCCTCTCCGTAGAAGGCGGTCAGGCCCGCATACCAGACGTCGTTGAACTTGCTGCCTCCGTTGACCTTCACCGGCGTGTCGCGCACGAAGTCGGCCACCGCCGCCGACGGGATCACGAAGTTGAAGCCCTGCACGATGCCGCCATCCGCACCGGGCGCCAGCGAGACGAACGTGAGCACCCCGACGACAGTGCCCCGGGAGTTCACCGCCGGGCCGCCCGAGTTGCCCCACGAGGCGGGGGCATCCGTCTGGATGAGGGGATTGTTGCTCGCGTCCGCCTGGATCGCGGAGATGGCGCCATTGGTCACGGGTGGCTCGACCATGGTCGACTTGCTGAGCAGCTCATGGGAGAGCACGACCCCCGGGAACCCGATGATGTGGATGGGGTCGCCGATCTGGACGGCCCGGGAATCGTCCAGGGCCAGCATGGGGAAGGCTTCGCCCGGAACCTTCAGGAGGGCCAGATCCCGGGCGGACATCTCGCTCACCGGCGGGCTGTACTTCTTGACCTCGGCTCGTAGCCGGCCCTTGGCGGTGACCACGAAGATCTGGGGCTGGAGGTTCACCTTGGTGGTCGGCAGCACGGCGTCCAGCAGCTTGCGCTTGGCCGCCTCCTCGCGCTCCGGCGAATCTCCCGGCTGCAGCCCCATCCGCTTCAGCACGCCGGGCAGGCAGGCCGTCGTCACCGCCCGCTGCGCCTGCTGATTGGCCAGCCAGCGGGGCGGCTCGTGGGCGGGCTGGACGACGTGGCCATTGGTGATCAGCCAGCCGCTCTCATCGAGGAACCAGCCGGTCCCGGTCTCCCGGAAGACGGGCGGGGTGATCTTCTGGGGGCCGGATCCGCAGTCGAGGGTGACCTCGGAGGCCACTTCGGCCACCACCAGCACCACCGCCGGCTTGGCACGCTGGAGGGCCTCCTGCACCGTGATGGGCTTCTGGGCGGAGGCGGCGGGGGCGGGGAACCCCGCGACCGCCCCCACGAGGACCGCCCCGAACAGCGCTGGACGCAGTATCATAGGCCCACTGCGGGCCATTCTACACCGAAGCCAGGAGCGATGAGCCGCCCGATCGGGGAAGTGCCGACGAGGACGTTCCAGCCCGGCGACGTGATCTTTCGCGAGGGCGACGACGCCAAGGGCGAGGCGTTCATGGTGCACGTGGGCCGCGTGGAGATCCGCAAGGAGATCGGCGGCGAGCAGCGCCTGCTGCGCACGCTGGCCAAGGGCGAGCTGCTCGGACACATCGCGCTCTTCCGCAACGCCCCGCGGTCCGCCACCGCGCTCGCCGCCGACGCGGTCACCCTAGTGGTCATCCCCGCCAACCGCCTCGATCATCTCGTGCGGGCGAACCCGGCGCTCGCGGTCGCGCTGATCCGCGATCTGGCCGCCAGCCTGCTGGCCGCAGAGGATCGGCTGCGCGAAACCGAGGAGAAGATGACGAAGAAGTAGCCGCTCAGGCTGCGGCGAGACCGAACGTCTCGGCCGCGACACCCGCCACGTGGCGCCCGATGGCCAGCGACGCGGTGGCGCCCGGAGAGGGCGCGTTCACCACGTGCACGGCGCCCGCGGTGACGCTGATCTTGAAGTCGTCCACCAGCGAGCCGTCGGGGGCCACCGCCTGCGCCCGCACCCCCGCCCCACCGCGCTCGAGATCGGCCGCCGCGATGTCGGGCACCAGCTTCTGCAGCGAGCGCACGAAGGCCGCCTTGCTGGCCGAGCGGTACATCTCGAATGCGCCGACCCGCCAGTATCGTCGGGCCATGTGCCAGAAGCCCGCGTAGCCGAGCGTGCCCAGGAGCTCGGCGGGCCGCAGCGTGCCGAGCGTGTAGCCCTCGCGCGCGAAGGCGAGCACCGCGTTCGGCCCGGCCTCCACGTCGCCGTGGATGGTGCGGGTGAAGTGGACACCCAGGAACGGGAACTCGGGATCCGGGACCGGGTAGATGAGCCCGCGCACGATCGAGCGGCGCTCGGGGCGCAGCATGTAGTACTCGCCGCGGAACGGGATGATCCGCACCTCCGGCGTCACGCCCATCAGCGCGGCCACCCGGTCGGAGTGCAGCCCCGCGCAGTTGACGAGGTGCCTGGCCTCCACCGCGCCCTGCGCGGTCTCGAGCACGAGCGCGCTCCCCTGCCGCCGGATGGCGGTCACGCCGGCGCCGGTGAGGACGCGCACGCCGCGCTGCTGGAGGAGCTCGGCCATCTTCACCACCACCTGGCCGTAGTCCACGATCCCGGTCTCGGGCACGTGGATCGCGCGCACCGCGCGGCAGTTGGGCTCGTAGGCGCGCACTTCCTCGGCCGAGAGCATCTTGATGCCGGCCAGCCCATTGGCCTGGCCGCGCTCGTAGATGGTCGAAAGTCGCGGCAGCTCGGCCGCGTCGGTGGCCACGATGACCTTGCCGCAGCCCTCCCACTTGATGCCGTGGGCGTCGCAGAACTCCTTCATGCGGCGCGCCCCGTCCACGCAGAGCCGCGCCTTGAGCGAGCCGGGCTTGTAGTAGATGCCGGAGTGGATGACGCCGCTGTTGTGCCCGGTCTGGTGCGTGCCGAGCTGCGGCTCCTTGTCGAGCAGGACGACCCGCAGGCGGGGGTAGGCCTCGGTGAGGGCGAGGGCGGTCCCGAGGCCCACGATGCCGCCGCCGATGATCGCCAAGTCCGTGGTCTGGGTCACGGCCGCCAGAATACCATCACCCGCTCCCCCCAAGCCACCCGCTCCCCTCTAGGGAGAGGGCCGGGTGAGGGCGCCTACTCCAGCGTCAGGGTGATCGGGCAGTGGTCCGAGCCCAGCACGTGGGGCAGGATCGCGGCGCCGCGCACACGCCCGCGCAGCTCGTCGGAGACGAAGAAGTAGTCGATCCGCCAGCCGACATTGCGGGCCCGCGCGCCCGACTTGAGGTCCCACCAGGTGTAGTGGCCCGGCTCGACGGTGAAGATCCGGAACGTGTCGTGATAGCCGGCCGCGATGAAGCGCGCCACCCACTCGCGCTCGGCGGGCAGGAAGCCCGAGGTCTTCTCGTGCTCCTTCGGGCGAGCCAGGTCGATCTCGGTGTGCGCGGTATTGACGTCGCCGCACACCACGACCCCCTTGCCGCGCTTGCGGAGTGACTCGGTGAAGGCGAGGAAGGCCTCGTAAAAGGCGAGCTTGTGCTGGAGCCGCTCGGGGCCCATCCCGCCGTTCGGGAAGTAGACGTTGAGGAGATGGAAGTCCGGCAGCTCGGTGTGGACCAGCCGCCCCTCGCAGTCGAGCACCGGCGAGTCGCAGAGCGTGCTCGCCGCGATGGGCTCGGCCCTGAGATAGGTCACCACCCCGCTATAGCCCTTCCGCTCGGCGAAGCTCCAGTAGCTCCGGTAGCCCAGCGGGGCCCGCATCTCGTCGGCGACCTGCTCGGCCTGCAGCTTGGTCTCCTGCAGGCAGACCACGTCGGCCGCCTCGGCGCCGAGGACGTCGAGCAGGCCCTTCTTCCATCCGGAGCGAAGGCCGTTGACGTTCCAGGAGAGGAGCTTCACCACATCCTCGTATCCGCTCGCCTCGCCTCCCCCTGCCGCTCGCCACGCGGCCGGTGATCCTCGGCGCGGTCCTCGGGGACGTAGCCCAGCACCGCCCGCGCGTGCTCGATGTCGCGGTAGCTCCACTTGTTCTCCGAGGTGATGAAGAACACGTCGAAGCGCAGGGTATCCGGCGCGGCCAGTGCGCGCTCGATCGCCTGGGCGATGTCGCGCCGGCTGCACCAGACCGAGAACTCCCGCGGCTTCACCGGCCGATCGCCCGCGCTCACGTGGCCGATGCGCAGGCAGATCATGGACATCCCGGCGGTGTCGGCGAAGTGCCGGGCGAGGGCCTCGCCCCAGACCTTGCTGCAGCCGTAGAGGCCGTTCGGGCGCATCGGGGACTCGTGGGTGAGCATGGGCCACTCGGCCACCTCGTCGTAGCGGCCGGCGGCCAGCGCCGCGTAGGGCGCGTCGCCCTCGATGCGGCTCACGGTGGCGCCGCTGCTCGCGTAGACGACCCGCTTCACGGCGGCCCGGCGCGCCGCCTCGAACACGTTGTAGGTGCCGACCACGTTGTCGCGCAGCACCGCGTCCCACCCCGGCGTGCCCTCGGAGCCGGCCACGTTGGCGGCCAGGTGCACGACCGCGTCCACGTCGCGAAAAGCGGGCGCGATGGCATCCAGGTCGCCGATGTCGGCCTGGTGCGTCTCGACGCCCGCGACCGGCCGGCGGTTGAGCGCCCGCAGCGCCCAGCGCCCCTCGAGGCGGCCGCGCACCGCGGTGCCGATGAGACCGCTCATGCCCGTGACCAGGACCCGGCGCATGGCGACGACGATACCACGCGCCGGGCGCGCTTGACCGCGCGATGGGCCGCAGCTACAGTCCCGACCGGGAGGACACCGCCATGCTCGATCTGGGTCTCACCGGGAAGGTCGCCATCGTCACCGGAGGCAGCGAGGGACTCGGCCGCGCCACCGCCATGCGCCTGGCCGCGGAGGGTGCGCACGTCGTGATCTGCGCGCGCCGCAAGGACGTGCTGGAGCGCGCCGCCGAGGACGTCCGCCGCCAGACCGGCACGCAGGTGCTGGCCCTGCCCGCCGACGTCACCCGCCCCGTCGACGTGGATGCGGTGGTCAGCGCCGCGCTCGGCGCCTACGGGGGCGTGGACATCCTGGTCAACAACGCGGGCACCTCCTCCGCGGCTGGCTTCGAGAAGGTGGACGACGCGACGTGGGAGGCCGACATCCAGGTCAAGCTCATGGCCGCGGTGCGCTTCTGCCGGCTCGTGATCCCGCAGATGAAGACGCGCGGGGGCGGCCGCATCATCAACGTCACCACCGTGGGCGGCAAGGCCCCCGCGGCCCGCGCGCTCCCCACCAGCGTGACGCGTGCGGCCGGGATCAACCTCACGAAGTCGCTCGCCAACGAGTACGCGCCCGACCGCATCCTGGTGAACACGATCTGCCTGGGCCTCGTGAAGAGCGCGCAGTGGGAGCGCCGGGCCAAGGGCGATCTGGAAGGCTACTACCGCGAGGCGGCCAAGCGCGTGCCGGTGGGCCGCATGGGCGAAGCCGAGGAGTTTGCCGACCTGGTCGCCTTCCTCGTCTCCGACCGCGCCGCCTACATCACGGGGACGGCCGTCAACTTCGACGGCGGCATGTCCGCCGCGTTCTAACGCAGGCCGCCGATAAGGGCCCATCTGCGAGGCAAGCTGCTGCGCGCCTACGCGCTCGACGCCTAGCGGGCGGCGCCGGGTGGGTGGGACGAGGGTGCCGCGCGGTCCCGCGCCGACGGGCTCCTGCGCGCGGCGGCGCGCGTCGAGGGCAGCGCCCGCGGGAACGTGGGGGTCGGGCAGCTCTTCGAGTTCACGCTGGACCGCCGGCGCGGGGCCGCCCTGCTCTTCGAGGGTCGGACGATTCACCTCGCGATCCTGTGAGCGGCGCGGGCGGGAGCCGGCTTTGCCCATCGAGCGCGCGCGCGTATGATGCACCCACACGTCGAGCCGCGCGTGGGATCGAGCCCGCCGCGTCGCCCCGGCGACCCAAAGGAGGCGACACGCGCGATGGCGGCAAGATTACCCTACCTCGATCGGGCGCAGGTCGGTCCGGAGATCCGGTCGGTCTTCGACGCGCTCCAGAAGGCGAGCGGGCGCGTGCTGAACTTCTACCGGCTCATGGCGCATCACGGGCGGTCGGTGGCGCCGTTCCTCGCCTGGTACCCGCAGCTCCGCGAGGGCTCGCTCGACCTCAAGCTCCGCTACCTCGCCTACGTCCACGCGTCCCAGCTCAACCGCTGTCGCTACTGCGTCACCCACAACGGGGCCGCCGCGCGCCGCGTCGGCGTCTCCCGGGAGCAGCTCGACGCGCTCGCCGACTTCCGGACGAGCCCCCTCTTCTCGGAGCTCGACCGGCTGGTGCTCCGGTACGCGGAGGAGATGACCCTCCGCGTCCAGGTGGACCCGGCGCTCGTCGAGACGCTCAGGATCCATCTCGACCCGGAGGCACTGGTGCAGCTCACCCTTTCCGTCGCCGCCGCCAACCTCACCAACCGGTTCAACGAGGCGCTCGGCACCGAGCTCGAGTTCGAGGCAAACCGCGATGGCTGATCCGGCACGCGCGCGCCGGGCCCGCCCGGCACGCACGGCTCGTCACTGCCTCGCGTGCGGCGCCCGCCTGCGGGCCGCGCGCCAGGACGGCTTCCGGCGTTGGCGGTGTCCGCGCTGCGGGTGGGTCTTCTACGACAACCCGGTGCCCGCGACGGTGGCCATCGTGGTCGGGCCACGGGGCATTCTCCTGTGCCTGCGGGCCGCCGCGCCCCATCGCTGGACGTGGGACGCGGCCGGAGGCTTTCTCGAAGCCGACGAGACGCCGGAGCGCGGGCTGCGCCGCGAGATCCGGGAAGAGCTCGGGGCCCGGGTCCGCCGCGCGCGCTTCCGGGGCTTCGTGGTAGACCGATACGGTCGCGGCGGGATCCCGGTCTTGGGGCTCGTGTACGAGGTGCGGCTGGCCGGGCGGATCGTCGCGGGGAGCGACGTCGCCGAGGCGCGCTGGTTCCCGCGGGATGCGATCCCGTGGCGACGGATCGGGTTCGCCTCGATCCGCCGGGCGCTCCGCGACCACCTGGCGGCTCCACGCTAGCAGCTGCACGGCCACCGTTGCGTGTCCGAACGCTGACGGGCTGCCGTCCCCCTGACGGGCCCGGCGCGAGATTTCAGCGGTAATCAGTCGTGATTCCCTGCATTTCGGGCCCGCTCGCGGTGGCATGCCCTATGCCATGGAAAGCGGCACCCGAAATCCGAGGGCGGGAGCCGATCCGGGCGGGACCAAGGAGCGACCCATGGCGCAGAAGACCGAGGATGTGCTGGCCGAGTACGTCGAGCGGCTGTTCGCGAAGGCGAGCCTGCTGAGTCTCGCGGTGCTGGGACACGGCCGCATGCTGGAAGATGGCTGCCTCCGGCCGGACGGCAACCGCCTCGAGCAGCTTCAGTCCTTGGCGACCGAGCTCGAGTTCGGCCTCGGCATGATCCACGATCGGCTCACCGAGCGCGAGGAGCTCGCCTGAGCGCCCGCGCCATGATCCCGCGCACCACTCGCGTCCTCGCCCTGGTCCTCGTCCTGCTGCCGCTCGGCTGTGCCCGACCCACCGATCCGGCTCGCGTGGCGGCCGAGGTCACCGCCCCGGTTCCCGCGCCGGCCCCGCCGCCCGCGCCCTCCTGGCCCGACGCGGCGCCCGCGCCCGACGTCCCTACCTCCGGGACCACCCCGGAGACCTTCACCGCGCGCGAGGAGCTGCCCGACCTGCACTTCGGGTCGGGCGAGGTCCGGGTCGAGCGGCGCGAGCTCACGACGCTGGACGCGGCGGCCGCCTGGCTCAAGGCGAACCCGGATCAGCTCGTGATCGTCGAGGGCTACACCGACACGGTCGGGCCGCGGGCCGCCAACCTCGAGCTGGCCCAGCGCCGCGCGCGGTGGGTGATGCACTACCTGGTGACGAAGGGCGTGCTCGCCGAGCGGATCAGCGCCGTCGGGCGCGGGGAGAGCGGCATCCTCTGCGCGGACCCATCCCCAGCCTGCCAGAGCCGCAACCGGCGCGTGCGCTTCCTGGTCCGCGAGGCCGGACCGCTCCAGCTCAGCGCGTCGCCCAGCCACTGAGGCACGCGAGCGCGTCCGCCCGGCCGCGCTCGAGAGCGCGGCCGATTCCCGCCTGATCGAAGTCGAGCGGCCGCAGCCCGAGCGGGGCCGACGGCTGCAGCAGATGCACCTCCACCGCCGGATACTTGAGCCGGGCCAGCTCCACGTCCCGGCGGATCTGGTGGATCATCCCCATCTCGAAGGCCTCTTCGAGCGCCCGCCGCATCGTGGTGGGCGGCGCGCCCCGCTCGTCCGGCGCGTAGCTCATCACCACCACCACCCGCTCCACCCCCGATCCCGAAGCGAGCGCCTCCAGCACCGGCGCGCGGCCGGTCAGGCCGCCGTCGACCAGGAGCGCGCCGTCCACGTCCACCGCGGGGAATGCGCCGGGCACCGCGGCCGCCGCCATCAGCGCCTCGCGCGTGACGGTCCGGTTGTCGAAGCGGCGCGGCTCGCGGCGGGCCAGGTCGCTGGTGACCACGAGAAGGCGCACCGGCGAGACGCGGACGCGGTCGAGATCGAGGGAGGCGTCGATCAGCTCGCGCAACGGCTGCGGATCGAAGAGCGAGCCGGCGCCATCGAGGACGAGCAGGGTGAGCCAGCCGGGAAGCAGGCCCGCGAACAGGACGCGGGCGCGGAGCGAATAGATCCGATCGCGCGAGAGGCCCCGCCACAGCGCTTCCAGACGATCCATGCGGCCGTCGGCGATCATCGCCGCGTTCAGCGCGCCCGCGGAGGAGCCGGACACCAGCCGGATCGGCAGGCCGCGCTCCACGAAGACCGCCGCGACGCCCGCCTCGTAGGCTCCCTTGGCCCCGCCACCCGAGAGCACGAGCGCGGTGGGCGCGTCGAACGGTCGCGTGGACGGCGCGCAGGGCGCCCCCGCCGCGGAGCCGGCGGCCAGGGCTACCCCGAGCAGAGCGAGCAGGGACCGCCGCGTGGTCGCGATGCGTGACGTCATGGCCCGGCTCATACAACGAGCCGGGCCCGCGCGTCAATGGAGCGGGCGCGCCACCGGGGACCGGGCGCGAGACTAGCGGGCGGGCGCGGGCGCCGTCTCGCGATCGAGCACCATCCGCACGCGACGCGAGAGGTACTCCGTGGTGAACGGCTTGCTGATGACCGGCCCGATCGGGTCGAGCCCGCTCGTGACGAGGAAGTCGCGATCGTAGGCGGACATCAAGATCACCTTCATGCCGGGCAGCAGCGGAGCGAGCCCGGCCGCGAGCTCGCAGCCGTTCATGCCGGGCATCACCACGTCCGACAGCAACAGGTGGATGGGCCCCGGGTGCTCGGCCGCGACGCGGATCGCGTCCGGGCCGTCCGAGGCCTCGAGCACTCGATACCCGTCGTTGGCCAGCACATCGCAGGCGAGCACCCGTACCCAGGGATCGTCGTCGACGACGAGGATGGTACGCATCAGCCCACTCGCCGGCGCCGGGCGCGGTCCTGGATCTTCACGGGCCGGGCGGCGATGCGCGCGTCGCTCTCCGCGCGCTTCGCGCGCAGCCGCGCCAGCCAGACCGGGCGCGGCATGGACGTGACGTGGACCGCGCGGTCCGGGCCGAGGCCGCCGAGCGCGACGGGAGCGTCCAGCGAGCGCTCGCGGTTGAGCCAGGACTCGAGCGGATAGTACTCGACGCTGGCGCAGGTCGGGCACTGCCGGAACAGGGCCGCGTCGAACACGGTATTGCAGTCGAGCTCCATGCAGAGCTTCGCGAAGCGTAGATCGATGCGTGCCAGGTCTCGCGGGAAACTCATCCGATCCTCCCGTGGTGGCGGTTCGCGCCCCCTATCTCTGTGACCAGGCAGGCCGGAGAGCCCGGGGCCGGTGCAACCCGCCGGTGGAGAAGGGACCGACACGTTGCCCCGGCCACCGCGCTTCCGACCTGCCTGATCCGTATCACTGCACTGGGGGCAAGTCCTGTACCAATGGGGATGCGCCGTAGAATCAGCCGCTTGCCGACATGGCCGCCGACCGAGTCCCCCCGCTCTTCCGTGGCTGGGTAACGAACTACCCTGTTGCTCCGGTCGCTGGCTCTCCGCAGTTTCTGCGGAGTAAGGACAGGCGAGGGTCGTCTTGACAGCGCGCGCACCGCCCCCGCATGATTCTCCGTGGATGGATTCGGACGATCTCGCCTCGCTCCCCGCCGGCCGCGCGGCCACGCTCATCGCGGACGGCGCGCTCTCACCGGTGGATCCGCTCGAGTCCTGCCTCGCGCGCATCGCGGCGCGCCGCTGGCCGTCGAGCGCGACGCGAAGCGGCTCGCGGTGGCCGCGTGGTACGAGCGCGTGCTAGACTTCAAGCTCTCATCATCGATGTGACGGCGAAGGCGTTGCGCAAGGAACGAGCGCGGTAGAAGGGCGGTTGATCAGTCAGTGTCAGACCCAGGTGGCCGGTTCGCGCTGAGACGTTTCTTCTCGCTGTCGCGCTCTGCCCCCCCGCGCGGCCTCGCGCCGACGCAGGCCGCCCTCGCCACCGGCGTGGTCAGGCGCGACGTGCTCGCGGGTTCGCGGCGACCGCGGTCCGGGACCGCGCGCCTGCGCGCGCTGCTGCATCGCCGGTACATCCTCTTCCCCCTCATCGCGGTGCTCGTCGCCCTCGCGGCCCTCGCGGAGGTGCGGACCTCGACGGTGCAGGCCCTCGTGCTCTCACGCGCGGCCCGCGTGCTGACTTATCGGGTGGAGGCGGGCCCGAGCCCGGCGATCCGCTTCCCGCGCACCGGCCCTTACGACGAGCGCCTCGGCTATACCCGGCTCGCCCGCTTCGTCGAGCGACTCGAGGGCGCGGGCTATCGCGTGGAGCGGCAGGCGCGGCTCTCCCCAGGCCTCGACCGGCTGGCCGTGTGGGGCGGCGTGACGCCGCCCTACCGCGAGAAGACGCGCGCGGGCCTCAAGGTCCTGGACCGCGAGAATCGCCCGCTCTACGCCACACGCTATCCCGGGGAGATCTACGAGCGCTTCGAGGCGGTGCCCACCCTCCTCGTCAACACGGTGCTGTTCATCGAGAACCGCGAGCTCCTCGACGCGGGCCATCCCTTTCGCAACCCGGCGGTGGACTGGCGGCGGCTCGCCAAGGCGATCGGAGTCGAGACGATCGGGCACCTGGGCGGCGAGCGGCAATCCATCGGGGCGAGCACGCTGCCGACTCAGCTGGAGAAGCTCCGGCACTCGCCGGGCGGGCGCACGCGCTCGGCGACGGACAAGCTGCACCAGATGATCTCGGCGAGCCTGCGCGCCTACCAGGGCGGCGCGCAGACGCGGGCCGCGCGCCAGCAGATCCTGGTGGACTACCTCGACTCGCTCCCCCTCGCCGCCGCGCCCGGTCACGGCGAGGTGCACGGCATGGGCGACGGCCTGCGCGTCTGGTACGGTCTCGACTTCCAGGAGGCCAACGCGCTCCTCACCGCCAAGCCCGGGGCCTCCGGCGCGGCGCGCGCCCGCGCGTTCAAGCGCGCGCTGAGCCTGATCCTGGCGGTGCGGCGGCCCTACCACTACCTGGTCGAGAACCCGCGCGCGCTCGAGGAGCTCACCGACAGCTACCTGCGCGTGATGGCCCGCGCGGGCGTCATCGACGCGGACCTGCGCGACTCCGCGCTCCCGGAGCGGCTCGCGCCGCGCGCGGGCATCGGCCCCTCGACGGTGGCCTTCGTGGAGCGCAAGGGCGCCAACCTGGTGCGCAGCCGGCTCACCACCCTGCTGAACGTGCCCGCCCTCTATGACCTCGACCGGCTCGATCTCACCGCGTCCAGCACGCTCGACGCGCCCGCCCAGGAAGCCGCGGCGAGGCTCCTGCGCTCGTTGGGCGAGCCCGCGACCATCGAGCGCCTCGGGCTCGCGGGGGAGAGGCTCCTGGGTGGCGGCGATCCCGCGCGCGTGCTCTACAGCGTCACGATCTACGAGCGGGGCCCTGACGCCAACCGGGTCCGCATCCAGACCGACAACCTCGACCAGCCGCTCGACATCAACGCGGGCGCGCGGATCGACCTGGGCTCCACCGCCAAGCTCCGCACCCTGATCTCCTATCTCGAGGCGATCTCCGCGCTCCACGACCGGTACGCGCGCCTCGGGTCCGCCGAGCTGGCCGCGGCGCGCCCGCACCCGAAGGACCGGCTGGGCGCGTGGGCGATCCGGTACCTCACGGCGGCGCGTGGCACCGACCGGAGCCTCCAGGCCATGCTGGAGGCCTCGCTCGAGCGCCAGTACTCGGCGAGCCCGGCGGAGGCCTTCTTCACCGGCGGCGGACTCCACACCTTCGGCAACTTCGACCGCGAGGACGACCGCAAGGTGATGTCGGTCCGTGAGGCCTTCCAGAACTCGGTGAACCTCGTCTTCATCCGCCTGATGCGGGACCTGGTCACCAACAATCTCTACGGGTCTGAGAGCTCGCTGGCGGCGCGCCTGGGCGACCCTCTCGACCCGCGCCGCGCGCGCTACCTGACCCGCTTCGCGGACCGGGAGGGTAGCGAGTTCGTCCGGCGCTTCTACCGGAAGTACCAGGGCCTGTCCCTCGACGCCTCCCTCGACCTGGTCCTGAGCGGGGCGCGGCCCACGCCCAGCGGGCTGGCCACCGCGCTGCGCTCGGTCTACCCGGAGGTGAGTCTCGAGGTCTTCCGCGAGCTGCTCGCCGCGCGGCTGTCCGGCCGCGCGCTGTCGGACGCGGCGCTGGCCGAGCTCTACGAGGGGGCGGACCCGCAGGCGATGCCGCTCGCCGATCGCGGCTACGTGGCCGGCGTGCATCCCCTCGAGCTGTGGCTGGTGGGCTACCGGCGGCGGCATCCCGGCGCGGGGATCACGCAGGTGGTCCGGGCCAGCACCGCCGAGCGCCAGGCCGTCTACGGCTGGCTCTTCTTCACGCGCCACCGCAACGCGCAGGATCACCGCATCTCGAGCCTGCTCGAGATCGAGGCCTTCCTCGACCTGCACCGGAGCTGGGAGCGCCTGGGCTATCCGTTCGCGTCGCTGACCCCGTCGCTGGCGACCGCCATCGGCAGCTCCGGCGATCGCCCGGCCGCCCTCGCCGAGCTGATGGGGATCATCATCAACGACGGCGTCCGCCTGCCCACCGTGATCGTGGAGGGCCTCGACTTCGCGGTGGGCACGCCCTACGAGACCGGCCTCGGCCGCGCGGAAATGCCCGCGACCCAGGTGCTGCCGCCCGAGCTCGCCGCCGTGGTGCGGGGCCTGCTGACCCAGGTGGTCGAGCACGGTACCGCGCGCGCCATCCGGTCCATGCTGGCGGCGCCGGGCGGCAGCCCCCACGTGGCGGGCGGCAAGACCGGCACCGGCGATCACCGCTTCTTCGTGTACGCCAAGAACGGCTCGGTCGTGGAATCGCGCGTGGTGAGCCGGGCGGCCACCTTCGTCTTCATGCTCGACAACCGCTACTTCGGCACCGTCACCGCCTACGTCCCGGGGCCCGAGGCCGCGCGGTTCCACTTCACCAGCTCGCTGCCGGTGCGCGTGACCGGGCTGCTCATCCCCGCGCTCGAGCGCCTCTCCGTGCCCACACCGCCCAAGTCTCTGTCCGCGTCCGCGTCTCGCTAGCCGGCGGCTTGTTCCACCGTCGGGATGGGGCGGGGGCGGGCCCCCCCGGAACACGCTGAGTCGCATTCCGCGGCACGCTGCGCTTCGCCGGCGCGCAGAAGACACGGCCCCCGGGAGGGCCCCGTCCCCCGCCCCCACCCTATGCGTCCACTCCCACGGCGGCACGTCTCCGCGGTCCAGGACGGGCGCTTCGAGCGCGGGCTTCGCCCGCGCAATCCTGCTTCTCGGGGGGGAGGCAGGGAGGAGTGCGGCGTCAGGCGCGCGACAACCATCGGAAGGGGGGCGCCAGCCTCCCTCCGAGCTAATACATCTCGTCGCGTTCGCCGAATTCGAACTGGTAGGTGGTCTCGTCGATCTCGGGGGCGGTGACGAGGCGCTTGCGGGTGAGGAGATCCTCGAAGGTCTGGAGCCAGACCTCGTAGTAGGCGAAGAGCCCGCCGCGGGCCTCCGCGGCCGCGATGCGGGCGATGAGGGTCTGGCGGAACTCCTCCCAGTCGTAGAGACCGCTCTCGTGGAGAGCGACCGCCATGCCGAATACGCGTCCCTGCCAGGGCTCCTCGAAGACCAGCTCGCCGTTCTGGCGCGGCAGGGCGGCCCGGCCCTCCATCACCGCGACCACGCGGTCCACCGTGAGGGACCGGCCCTCGCTGGTCACCCCCGAGGGCATGGACTCGCAGGCGCGCGAGCGGCCGCGCCAGACGCGGGCGTCGTCCACCGGCTGGCCGTCGGGGCGTGGCTGCCAGGCGGACGCGGTGAAGTGATACGGCGCGAGCGCCGCGGGCGGCGCCAGGCAGGCGTCGGCGTCCAGCATGGCCTCGACGTGGTCGTAGAGCGCGACGGCGAGCGCGTCCGAGTCGATCGAGTGGAACCACTGGGCCTGGCCGTCGAAGAGCAGGAGCGCCACGTTCGCGAGAGCGCAGGGGCCCAGGCAGCCGCCGATGGTGAGATGGATGATGTTCCGCAGCCGCCGCCGCTCCCATTCGCGGTGGAAGGTCCCGGCGGGGACCGCGGGGAAGCCGTCCTCGGTGCGGCCGCAGCAGCAGCCGGTGGCGCAGACGAAGAGCTGGCCGCGGAAGCGCGCCACGTTGACGCGCCGACCGTCGCGGCGCACGACGATGTTGCGCCGGCGCTCGTACACGGAGCCCTCGCCGCTCAGGAAGCGGGCGCGCGCGGCTCGGCCACGCCGATGAGCGCGTCGCGGGTGATCAGCGGCACCAGTTCCGCCTCGCCCATGCCTTCGGTGCCCGCGGGCCGGCGCGGCAGCACCATGTACCGCATCTCCGCGCTCGAATCCCACACGCGGATCTCGCGCTCGGCCGGCACCGCGAGCCCCATCTCCCGGAGGATCGCGCGCGGCTCGCTCACCGCGCGGGAGCGGTAGGCCGGCATCTTGTACCAGGTGGGCGGCAGCCCGAGCACCGGCCACGGATAGCAGGAGCAGAGCGTGCACACGACCAGGTTGTGCACCGCCTCCGTGTTCTCGACCACCATCAGCATCTCGTAGTCGAGGTCGAGCTGCCCGAGGGCGGCCCTCGGGTCGTCCAGCAGCAGGCGCCGGTAGTGGGGATCGGTCCACGCCTTCGCGACCGCCCGGGCGCCCACCATCGGGCCGGTGTCCGCCTCGTAGCGCTGGATCACCCGGTCCACCGAGTCGGGCGCCAGGATGCCCTTCTCGAGCAGCAGCGACTCGAGGGCCCGCACGCGGGAGACGATGTAGGGATCGACGGTGGGGTGGTTCTTGCCCATCCGGCTTTACCTCCCCGGCAGGAGATAGCTCTCCCAGAGATCGATGTGCACGACCTGGTTCGGCTCCGCCGACTCGCCCCACAGCTCCCGCGCGTCGAAGCGCACGCTGTAGAGCGGCTGCGGCTGCTCGCCCTGGCCGTGGGCGTTGGTGTCGGGGAACACGTGGATGCCGTGGCAGCAGTGGATCACGCCCCGTTTGCCGCGCGCGTAGCGCGGCAGCCGCGTGTGCCCGTGCGGGTGCATCGCGCGGGTCAGTACCGCGTCACCCGGCGCGAAGCGAGGCGTGGCCCCGGTATCCCGAATGAAATCCGTGAACGAGACCCGCCTGGAGGCGCCCCGCGGCGGTGGCGGCCCGGGGAGCGCCGCGGTGGCCGGCGCGTCGGGCCTCTGCTCGAAGAACGCCTGCCGCGCCGCCAGCTCCTCGGCGCCCACCGCGCCCTTCTCGAGCAGCACCCGCGTGATCCCCTCGAGCCACTTCTCGTAGTAGGTCGCTCGCAGGTAGTGAGCGGGCGCCATGCGCTCGATGCCGTGGCGAAACTCGTCGATGTTGTAGAAGAGGCCCAGGCGGCCCGCGTGCTGCATCGCCAGCACCACCGCCTCCCAGGCCGCGTGGAACGTGGGCTCGTTCTCCTCGCGCTCGACCGGCCCGAAGCCCTGCATGCCCCCCAGATCGTGGACGCCGTCCATACGCCAGGGATTCTACCTCAGTGGGTGCGTGGAGGCTCGGCGCGGGCCGGCGGCGGCTCGGCGGGCACCCCGGCGTGGCGGGCCCGGAGGGCCATCCAGAGCTCGAGGCGCGACCAGTCGGGCGTGTCCACGTAGCGGCCGCGCGCGGGGTCGATCCAGGGGTTGGGCAGGAAGACGGTGAGCATCTGCTCGCCGCGGCCGTTCCAGAGGCGCAGGCCCCAGGAGCTGGGCCGCCCGGCCCGATCGCGGTTCTGGAAGAACGCGGCGCGGGCGCAGCGGCGCCACGCGGCCAGCGCGGGAGGCGTGGGCAGGCCGGGTGAGCCGGCATGGGGGCCGATGCAGAGGTGGAAGTGCCAGGACTCGCTGCCCTCGACCTGGACGGTGACATAGCCGTCGAGGAGCGACAACCGGGGGCGCCGGCCGAACCGGCCCTCGAAGACCGCGCCCTCGATGCACGGCCCGAAGATCACATGCTCCCAGTGCTCCTCGAAGACCTCCCGGAGCAGGGCGAGCAGGCGCGCCTCGGTGCAGTCGACCGCGAAGTACTCGGTGCGGGTGCCGTCGAGATTGTCCTGCACGGTCATGTCAGTGCTCACGCAGGCCCACCCGCGCGGCGGTCAAGGCACGGCGGTCCACCCGTGACAGCGCCCGCACTATGGCGGGCCGCAGCAGCCGCGTGTGCGGGATCTCGAGCAGGTGCTCGGCGATCCACCAGAGATCCTCCTCCGTCGTCATCCAGCCGGGCCGCGCGCGATCGAAGCGCGCCAGATCGACCGGCCGCGAGTAGGCGCGCAGGGTGCGATCGCCGCGCAGGTTGATGTAGCCCTCGAAGTAGCTCATGACCAGCTCGCGCAGGCTCCGGTGCACCGGCTCGCGATAGCGCAGCCCCGAGAAGTTCGACTTGGCGATGGCGCCCCAGTGCCCGCGGCTCCGGAACACCGCCACCACGTGATCGGTGTCCTGCACCGCCTCCAGGTCCAGCAGGAGCGGCGGGAAGCCGAGCACCCGCAGCGCGGCCGCCGCGAAGACCGCGCCCTCCAGGCAATGCGCGGTGCGCTCGCGCAGCACCCGGCGCGGCGACCACGCGGTCCCGGCCAGGTGATACGGCATCGCGTCGAGCGCGCGCTGGATGCCGATCGGGCTCCGGAGCGATCGCAGCGCGCGCAGCTCGCGCGCGGTGAACCCCGGGGCCGGCGTGGAGCGTGCCGGGCTCAGAGCCGGTAGAGCTCCCGGGCATTGTCGCAGAGGATGCGCCGGCGCGTCGCCTCAGGCACGCCGCGGAAGTTCTCCTCGATGGCCTGCTGCGAGTCGGGCCAGGTGCTGTCGGCGTGCGGGTAGTCGGAGGCCCACATCACCCGGCCCGCGCCGAGCGTGTCCACCAGGCGGAGCCCGACCAGGTCGAGCTGGAAGGTCGCCCAGACCTGGCGCTTCCAGTACTCGCTGGGCGGCATGGTGAGGCGCAGCCCGCCGTGCGCGCGCCAGTACTCGGCGGCGTCCAGGAAGCGCTGATAGGTGTCGTCCATGCGCTCGAGCATGTACGGCAGCCAGCCGATGCCGGTCTCGGCCAGCACGATGCGGAGCCCGGGGTGCCGCTCGAGCGCGCCGGAGAAGATCACCGCGGCGAGCGGCTCGTCCATCTGCAGCGTCGCGCAGGCCACCCGCACGCCCATGTTGCCGGGATCGGCGGCCTTGGGCCCGCTGAAGGTCACGGTGCGCAGCCCGCCGCCCAGGTGGAAGCCGATCGGCAGGCCGGTCTCCGCGGCGGCTTCCCACAACGGCTCCCACGCCTCGTCCCAGAGCGGCAGCTCGGCCCGCGCGGCGAGGAACATGCCGGTGCGCAGCCCGAGCTGGGCGAGCGAGCGCACCTCGTCGGCGGCGACCTTGGGCTCGTCGATCGGGATCAGCCCCGCACCGATCAGCCGGTCGGGCGCGGTGGCGCAGAACTCGGCGAGCCACTCGTTGTAGGCGTGGTAGCAGACCCGGCGCAGCGCGGGATCCTTGACCAGCAGCGGCACGATGGGCCCGTACATCACGGTGGCGTCCACGTCGTCGCGGTCCATGTCGGCCAGGCGCAGCGCGGTGGTGGTGGGGCGGAGCACGCCCGGCTCGAGCACTCCGCCCTTCTCCAGGGCGAGCCGTCGCCCGCCCATGGACCCCGCGACCCCCTTGCGCCCGCCCCACGGATCCCACCGCTCGTCGCCGCAGACCCAGTAGGGCCCGGCGTCGGTCTCGACCACGCGCGGGGCGCGCTCGCGCCATGCCGCCGGCACGCGCTTCTGCCAGAGATCGCGCGGCAGCCACTGCATGTCGATGTGATCGTCGGCCGAGATGATCCGGTAACGCATGCGGGCCCTCCTTGTGGCGGTCGAGCTACCAGTCGAGGCGGGACTCGAGCACCACCCCGCGGCGCAGGTTCAGCCAGCGGGTGAAGCGCACGGCCTGGAAGAATGCCCAGAGGGAGAAGCGCAGGTGGCGGGGCAGGGTCCCGAACGAGCCGCCCGCGAGCACGCCGGTGACCGCGGGCACCATGCCCAACACGTTGCGCGGGCGCAGGAAGACCTCGAGGAAGGCGCGATCGTAGAAGGACTCGATGAACCTCTCGAACGGCCGCGTGCCCCGGCGCACCGCGCGCTCGTAGGGGCGGAAGCGCCGGGTCTCGAAGCGGTCGGCGCGGAAGGCGCGGAGGATCGCGTCCGCGGCCAGCTCGCCCGACTGCATGGCCAGGAACACCCCGGGGGAGAAGATCGGGTCCACGAAGGCCACCGCGTCGCCCACGCACAGGAACCGGCCGCCCACCACCGGCTCCACCGAGTAGGCGAAGTTCGCAGTGGTGTAGAGCTCCGTGACAGGCGAAGATCCGCGGAGGTTGTCGCGCACCGCGTGGCAGGCCTCCACCATGTCGTCGAACAGCTCCTGGAGCGAGCCGCGGCGCGCCTTCACGACCTTCTGGTGGAGCACGCACCCCACGCTGGTCTCGTCACGCGCGAGGGGGATGTACCAGAACCAGCCCTCCGGGAAGATGTGGATGCGGACGTGCCCCTCCTCCCGCCCGGGGAAGCGGCGCGCGCCGCGAAAGTAGGCGAAGATGGCCACCTTGCCCAGGCCGGGCCGCGGCCTCCGCTGCCCCTGGCGCGCGGCCAGGAAGGCGTCGCGGCCGCTCGCGTCCACCAGGAAGCGCGCGCGCAGCTCGCGCTCGTCGTCGCCCGCGCTGACGCGGGCGGTGACACCTAGGCCGTCGAAGACGACCTTCTCGACGGTCGCGGGCTGCAGCCGCGTCACCCCTTGCTCCACCGCGTGGTCGAGCAGGATCTGGTCGAACTCGGCGCGATGCACGTCGAGCGTGAAGGCGGGCCACGGCCGGCCCGGCTTGAAATCGAAGGTGGATTGAAGCCCCAGCTCCTGGTCGTGAAACGTGGCGCCGTACTTCATCTGGAAGCCGTGCGCGAGCACCCGGTCGAGCACGCCCAGGCGGCGGCAGATGTCCATGCACGTCGGAATCAGGGATTCGCCGACCTTGAAGCGCGGGAAGGCCTCGCGCTCCACCAGGGTGACGCGCAGTCCGCCCCGCGCGAGGAAGGTGGCGGCAGTACTGCCGCCCGGGCCGCCGCCCACCACCAGCACGTCGGCGTCGCGCGAGGAGCCGGTCACGCTCGGCATATTACCCGATCCCCCGGGCGACCCGCGAGTCCCCAGGGTCGGCGGATTTGCCGCCCCCCGCCGGCCCGTGCTAGCCTCGGCCCCGCGCCGATGAACGACATCCGGATCGTGTCCAATCCCCATGCCTCCGAGAGCCTCAAGCAGCTCGTGGTGGACCACCTCGATACCTACAACATCGCGGTCACCGGCTTCAGTGAGTACTCCCCGGTCAACCTCTTCCTCCGGGACGCGGGCGACGAGGTGATGGGCGGCCTGCTCGGATCGATCTGGGGCGGCGCGCTCCACGTGCGGATCCTCTGGGTCAGCGAGGCGCTGCGCGGGCGGGGCTTCGGTCGGCGCCTGCTGGAGGCGGCCGAGCAACGCGCGGTGGAGCGGGGCTGCCGTCACGTGTTCCTCGACACCTTCAGCTTCCAGGCGCCGGGCTTTTACGAGAAGCTCGGCTTCAGGACCTACGCCAGGGCGGAGGACTGGCCGGTCGGGCACGCCCATCATTTCCTCAGGAAGGATCTACCGACCGCGCCATGATCAAGCTCGTCTTCTGCGTGCGTCGCCTGCCCCACCTCTCCCGCGAGGAGTTCCAGCGCTACTGGCTCAACTCCCACGGCCCGCTGGTGCGGGAGCTCGCTCCCGTCCTGGGGGTCAAGCGCTACACGCAGGTGCACACGGTGACGTCCGCCTTCAGCGAGGCGATGAGCCGCCACCGCGGGGCGCCGGAGGACTTCGACGGTGTCGCCGAGCTGTGGTGGGACACCGTGGAGGACTTCGCGCGCGCGGGCAGTACGAGGGAAGGACGTGAGGCGGGACGGCGGCTGTTGGAGGACGAAAGGCGCTTCATCGATCTGGCGCGTTCCCCGATCTGGTTCGGGGAGGAGCACGCGGTGGTCGATCTTACGCGGTAGTGCTGCTTCTTACGCGGTAAGTAGCACTGACCGCGCCCTCGGCGACGCACCGTTCTCCTGCGGTTCGAACGCTGGTTCGCGCGCAGTCGCGATACCGACGTGACTTGGAATACAGCTCACCGTCTCGCCTCTCCTGGCATGTGGGTTGCTGGCAGGGGGCAGAATGCTCCATTCTCATTCGTCCTGCCGAAATCGGAAGGAGCTTCTCATGCGCAAGAGATTTCTGCTCCTCTGCTGCATAGCGCTCGTCGCGGCCGCGGGTTGGGGGGCTTGCCCCGCCCCGCGCTGAAGCGATCAGCTGCATCAACGTCAGCGTTGTCACGCTCCTGCCCGCCGCTGGCTGCGATCTCGGCGGGCTCATCTTCTCCGATTTCACGGTCAGGGCCGGCGCCGGATTCACCGCGGCCACCGTGGGGCTCCCCAGCTCCACCGCGAGCCCCACCAACGTCAACCTGATCTACCACCTGGTCACGAACAACAACCAGACCCCGCCCTCAGCTGTTGGTCCGGGCGACGTGCTGCTGAGCTATGCGGTGAGAGCCACCGCGGGACTCCTCCTTACGGGCATCAACCTCACCAATGACGCCATCACGGGCCCCGTCACGATCGGGGAGTTGGCCTGCCGGGTCATGTTCACTCCCACTGGCACCTGTGCCCCGGCCGACCGCCTGGCGGCGCTGGTCGCGCTCCCAGGTGAAACTCCGGCCATGCTCACGCTGCTGCTCTTCGGCAGCGCGCTGACCGGCCTAGGACTGGCGTGGCGGCGGCGGCAGGGCAAGTCTGGAGCAAACATGGCTCAGTCGTAGCACGGGGGTCAGGTCTTGCATTTCGATCCTGCGGAGCCGGAGGCTGGGCCGAAAATGTCGGAATGTAAGACCTGGCCCCGTCAGGGGCGAGGGTAGCCGAGGGTCTTCAGCGAGTCGCTGATCTCGTCGAGGATCGCGGGATCGTCGATGGTGGCGGGCACGGTGTGCTCGACGCCGTCGGCGATCTTCTTCATGGTCCCGCGCAGGATCTTGCCCGAGCGCGTCTTGGGCAGCCGTTTCACCACCGCGACCGTCTTGAACGCGGCCACCGGCCCGATCCTCTCGCGCACCAGCTCCACCAGCTCGCGGCAGAGCTCCGCGTCCGCCCGGGCCGCCCCGGCCTTGGTGACCACGAACCCCACCGGCACCTCCCCCTTGATCTCGTCGGCCACGCCCATCACCGCGCACTCGGCCACGTCCGGGTGCGAGGCGAGCACCTCCTCCATGGCGCCGGTGGAGAGGCGGTGGCCGGCCACGTTGATGATGTCGTCGACGCGGCTCATGATGTAGATGTAGTCGTCCTCGTCCTTGTATCCCGCGTCCCCGGTCAGGTAGTAGCCCGGATGCCGGGTGAGGTACGAGCGCTCGTAGCCCTCGTCGTTGTTCCAGAGGGTGGGCAGGCTGCCGGGCGGCATCGGCAGCTTCACCGCGATGGACCCGATCTGGCCCGCGAGCATCTCCCGGTTGTCTTCGCCCAGCACGCGGATGTCGTAGCCCGGCACGACCTTGGTCGGCGAGCCCGGCTTGACCGGTAGCATGCCGAGCCCGACGCAGTTGGCCGCCATCGGCCAGCCGGTCTCGGTCTGCCACCAGTGGTCCACCACCGGGACCTGGAGCTTCTCACGCGCCCAGTTCAGGGTGTCGGGGTCACAGCGCTCCCCGGCCAGGAAGAGGGTGCGGAAGCGCGAGAGGTCGTGCGTGCCGATGTGTTCGCCCTGCGGGTCTTCCTTCCTGATCGCGCGGAACGCGGTGGGCGCGGTGAACAGCGCGCTCACCCCGTGCTGGCCGCAGAGCCGCCAGAACGCGCCGGGGTCGGGGGTCCCCACCGGCTTGCCCTCGTACAGGATCGTGGTGCAGCCCCGCAGCAAGGGCGCGTACACGATGTAGGAGTGGCCGACCACCCAGCCGATGTCGGAGGCGGCCCAGAACGTCTCGCCCGCGCCCATGCCGTAGACCGCGTCCATGCTCCACCTGAGCGCAACCGCGTGGCCGCCGTTGTCGCGCACCACGCCCTTGGGAATGCCGGTGGTCCCCGAGGTGTACAGGATGTAGAGCGGATCCGTGGCCGCCACCGGCACGCACTCGACCGGCCCAGCCGCGGCCACCGCCTCCTGCCAGTCCAGGTCGCGGCCCGGCACGAGCGGCGCCGTCTCCATCGGCCGCTGCAGGATCAGGCAGCGGCCCGGCTTGTGCGAGGCCATCGCGATGGCCTGGTCGAGGAGCGGCTTGTACGGGATCACCCGGTTGACCTCGATGCCGCAGGAGGCGGAGAGCATGAGCTTCGGCTTCGCGTCGTCGATGCGGGTGGCCAGCTCCCTGGCCGCGAAGCCGCCGAACACCACCGAATGGATCGCTCCGATGCGCGCGCACGCGAGCATCGCGATCACCGCCTCCGGCACCGCGGGCATGTAGATGATGACCCGGTCGCCCTTCTCGACCCCCTGCCGGCGCAGCGCCCCCGCGAAGCGCGCGACCTCGTCGCGCAGCTCGAGGTAGGTGAACGCCCGGACGGTCCGGGTCACCGGGGAGTCGTAGATGAGGGCGGCTTGCTTGCCGCGCCCGCGGTCCACGTGGAGGTCGAGCGCGTTGTAGCAGGTGTTCAGCACGCCGCCCGCGAACCAGCGGTAGTACGGCGGGCGCGAGTCGTCGAGCACCCGGTCCCAGCGCTTCTCCCAGTGGATGTCCTCGGCGCGCGCGGCCCAGAATCCCGCCGGGTCGTCGTGCGCACGCCGGTACACCTCGTCGTAGATCGTCGCCATGATCGCCGCCTCCCTGGCCCCGGACTCTACAACGTGCGGCCCCCACCTTGCCAGCGCCCGGCCGGGCCGCCTATCATCCGGCCAGCCCATGCGCCCGCGCCTCGTCGCCGTCCTCCTGCTGGCCGCCCCGCTCCCCATCCCGGCCGCGCGGGCCGCCGACCAGGAGGTCCGCACGATCCCGGCGCGGCCGGGCGTCACCCAGTCGCTCCTCCTCCTGCGCCCGGCCGGGACACCGGCGGCCGGCGTGATCATCTTCGCGGGCGGCGGCGGCGATCTCGCGCTGAGCGCCGGCGGGATCGGCCGGCTCCAGGGCAATTCCCTGGTGCGGACCCGGATGCGCTGGGTCCGCGAGGGCTTCCTGGTGGCGATTCTGGACCGGCCCTCCGACCGGAAGCACGGGCTGTGGAACTTCCGCACGACGCCCGAGCACGCGACGGACGTCAAGCGGGCCATCGCGGCGGTGCGCGAGATCGCCCGGGCCCCGGTGTGGCTCGTGGGCACCAGCATGGGCACGCTGTCCGCGGTCAACGCGGCGGCCCGGCTCGCCGAGGGCGGGCCCGACGGCATCGTGCTCACCTCGTCGGTCACCGAGACCTCGAAGATGAGTCACGAGACGGTGCGGCACGCGGGGCTCGGCGACATCCGCGTGCCCACCCTCGTGGTCCACCACAAGGACGACGGCTGCCGCGCCTCGCCCTATCCCGGCGCGGAGGACATCGTGAAGGCGCTCGAGCGGGCGCCGATCAAGGAGCTGATGGCCTTCGAGGGCGGGAGCCCGGCCATCTCGGCGCCGTGCGAGGCGAAGGCGGCCCACGGCTACCTGGGGATCGAGGCGCCGGCGGTCTCGGCGATCGGCGCCTGGATCCGCGCCCACCGACCGCGTCCGCAGCTCAGACGTCCGCGGGCTGGGTCTGCCGGGTGCGGCGGATGCGGAGCTGGATATCGCGCACCCGCTCCTGCTCGAAGTTGATCTGCACCTCGTTCTGCTCCACCTCCCAGTGGTGCACCGTCGCGAACCAGCCGAACCGCCGGCCCCGGTGCGGCACCAGGCGCTCGCCGCGGTAGGTCACCGAGCGGATCTCGCCGGACGGCAGCCGCTGCTCCTCCTCCGGCTCGCCGCCGGCGAGCTCGAGCACCTCCTGGCGGGTCGTCTCCCCGGGACGAATGCGCGCCAGCACGTCCGGCGAAGGCACCTGGCCGCGGGCCCGTCCGGGCGCCTCCCCGCGCCCGAAGTGCACCCGGCCCCGCATCGAGCGGATCAGCCCGCGTATCAGGTTGCCGACGATGGGACCGGTCAGGTTGCCCAGGCCCAGGAGCAGCGCCGAGAGCAGGATGGGACGCCAGGGTAGCCGCCCCCGGAAGTAGACGAACTGCACCTTGAGCGTCTGCGGAACGACGCCGTCGGCCGCGACGAGCGGAATCGAGAGCGTCTCGGTCCTCTCCCGCGTCTCGCTCGTGCGGCGGCTCGCGGTGGCGGGCACCACCTCGTCGATCTTGAGGTGGGTCGAATCGCCGAAGTTGATCGACAGCCGGGAGAAGTCGGGCGCGAGCGGGATCACGCGATTGCGATTGCCGAAGTAGAGCGGGTACAGCGAGGAGTAGCCGACGTCGCCGAAGCTCAGCGTGAGGACGTACCGCCGGCCCCAGAACGTCTCCTCGAGCCAGCTCACCCGTCGCGGCGTGACCGCGCCGCGGGCGGCCAGGTCCAGTCGTGCCAGCCAGTCGAGGCTCGCCAGCTCGACCTTCCACGGGATGCGGATGTAGGTCGCCGGCTTCGCGCCACGCGCCAGCCCCTCCGGCCGCGCGAACGTGACGAAGTGGGCGTCGCCGAGCGGGCGCCGACCCCCCGCGCCGGCGCCCGCCCCCATCTGCGCCCGGCTGCGCGCAGAGAGGGGAACCCGGCCGTGCGCGAGCACCTTGAACCCGGCCGCCTCCACCTGCCGCGCGAGCGTGGGATCGGCGCCGTCGGCGCCGTCGGTGCCGACCAGTTCCCCCGGCCAGAGGAGGTAGAGATCCTGAGCGAACTCGGATGGATCGCGGGCGGGCGGCGGCGCTACGCTGAAGGACACCTGGATCGTCAAGGGCCCGGCCCGCTCCACCACGGCGCGCCGATCCACGCTCGCGGTGATGAAGACCGGCGCGATCCAGAACTCCGGGTGCGGCTTCGAGGCGATGAACACCTGGGCCGAAGCCGCCGCGGGGAGCAGAGCGAGCGACACGAGCGCCGCCGCGAGGAGGCGCGCCGGGCCCCCGCGCCGCGTCATCGGGTCGGGTCCTCCCCGACCCGCACCAGCAGCTTCCCGATGCTCTTGCCCTGCCGCAAGCCGATGAAGACGTCCGGCGCCTTCAGGATCTCGCCGTCCTTCGGCGCGGGCAGCGGCGACTCGACGAGCCGGCGCCGGAGCACGATCTGGCGGTTCACGAACGCGGGCATGGCCTTGCTCCCCCTGGCGCGGCCGCCGGTCAGCGCAGGTCGTCGCCCCGGCGGTACTCGCGGGTCATCTCGTCGAGGCGCGCCTTGAGCGCCGCGTCCAGCGGCTTCTCGGTCGCGGGCAGCACGTCGTCGAGCTGATCCGGGCGGCTGGCCCCCACGATCGGCGACGTGATCGCGGGCTCGGCGAGCATCCAGGCCACCGCGAGCCCCGCGAGCGACGTGCCGGCCGCGGCGGCGAGCGGCCGGAGCGCCTCCACGGTCTCGAACTCGCGATCGTGCCAGTAGCGGTCCTGGTAGCGCTCCGCCGCGTTGCCGAGCGTGAAGCGCGTCCCCGCGGTGGGCCCGGTGGCCCGGCGGTGCTTGCCCGAGAGGAAGCCGCCGGCCAGCGGGTTGTACGGGATCACCCCGATGCCTTCCTCGCAGCAGAGCGGCAGGAGCTCGCGCTCGATCTGGCGGAAGAGCAGATTGTAGCGCGGCTGCACCGAGTCGAAGCGGGCGAGGCCGAGCGCCTCGCTGCGGCCGAGCGCGCGCGCCACCTGGTAGGCGTGGAAGTTCGAGCAGCCGATGTAGCGGGCCTTGCCGGCTCGCACCACGTCGTCGAGCGCGCGCAGGCTCTCGTCGATCGGGGTCACGGGGTCGAAGTGGTGGAGCTGGTAGAGATCCACGTAGTCGGTGCGCAGCCGGCGCAGCGAGCCGTCGATCGCGTCCAGGACGTGCTTGCGCGAGGCGCCGCGGTCCCACGGCCGCGCGCTCATCGCCCCTACGCACTTGGTGGCCACCACGAAATCGTGACGGCGGCCCTCGAGCCAGCGGCCGAGGATCTCCTCGGTGCGCCCCACCGTCTCGAGGCCGCCCCCCAGCGGGTAGACGTCGGCGGTATCGAGAAAGGTGATGCCGCCCGCGGCCGCCCGATCGAGGATGGCGCGGGACGCCGCCTCGTCGCACTGCAGGCCGAAGGTCATGGTGCCCAGGCAGAGGCGGGAGACGGACAGGCCGGTGCGGCCGAGGCGCGTGTGGCGCATGGCGATCAGAGAGTAAACGACGCTCCCGCGGCGGGCAAGCGGGTCACCCGCGACCCGTGGTATAAGAAGCGGCCATGGAATACCGAACGCTGGGACGAACGGGATTGAAGGTCTCCGCGCTGGCCTTCGGCTGCGGCGACGTGGGCGGGCTGATGGTACGCGGCACGCCCGCCGATCGGGAGCGCGGGGTCGCGCGCGCGATCGAGCACGGGATCAACTACCTCGACACCGCCCCGTCGTACGGGGCGGGCGAGTCGGAGAAGAACCTCGGCCAGGTGCTGCGCGCGCTCAAGCCCGCCGCGATCGTGGGGACCAAGTGGCGGCTCGGCGCCGCCGATCTTGTCGACGTCCCCGGGGCGGTCGCGCGCTCCGTGGAGACGAGCCTCGGGCGGCTCGGGCTCGAGCGGGTGGACCTGCTGCATCTGCACAATCTGATCGGACGCGTGGGCGGGGAGCGGCCCCTCGGGGTGGCGCGCGTGCTGGAGGCGGTGGTGCCCGCGGTGCGGCGGCTGCAGGAGCAGGGCAAGGTGCGCTTCTTCGGCGTCACCGCCTCCGGCGAGACCGGCGCGCTCCATCGCGCGCTCGCGAGCGGGGCGATCGACACCGCCCAGGTGGTCTTCAACCTGCTGAACCCGACCGGCGCGTACGCGCTGCCGGTCGGCTATCCCGCGCAGGACTACGACCGGCTGCTCGTGCTCGCGCGCGAGCAGGGCGTGGGCACCATCGGCATCCGGGTGCTCGCGGGCGGAGCGCTGAGCGGCCAGGTGGCGCGCCACCCGACCGCGATCCCGTCGGTGAGCCCGATCGCCTCGGGCCCCGACTACGCCACCGACGTGGCCCGGGCCCGCGCGCTCGAGCCGCTGGTGGCCCAGGGCCACGCGGGCAGCGTCGTCGAGGCGGCGCTGCGCTTCGCGATCACGGGCGACGTCATGTCCACCGTGCTGATCGGCTGCTCCGACCTCGCCCAGCTCGACTTCGCCGTCACCGCGGTCGACAAGGGCCCCCTCGCCCCCGCCGCCATGTCATCGCTCTCCACCATCTGGGGTCAGGTCTTACATTCCGACATTCGCCAACCGGCCGCCGGGGGCGGAGCGGCTGGAAATGTCGGAATGTAAGACCTGACCCCGGCCTAGCGGTTGGGGCCGCGGCCCATGGGGTAGGGCTGCCAGCGGATGAGGGAGGTCCTGGGAAGCACGCCGGGGTTGACCGCGGAGCGGGGCCACTTGCCCTGCAGCACGGTGGCGAGCTCGCGGCCCAGGCGGCGGCGCGTCTCGGGCGCCATCCGGGCGGTGGCGGAGGCGATGTGCGGGCTCACCAGCACGTTGTCCATGTGCAGCAGCGCGTTGTTCGGATCCACCGGCTCTACCTCGAACACGTCGAGCGCGGCGCCCGCGATCCAGCCGTGGCGCAGCGCCTCGGTCAGGGCGGCCTCGTCGACCGTCGGCCCCCGCCCGTTGTTGATGAAGATCGCGCTCTTCTTCATCGCGCGGAACTCGCGCTCGCCCATCATGTGGCGCGTCTCCGCGTTGAGCGGCGCGTGCATGGACAGGAAGTCGGCGCGCTGGCACAGCTCGATCAGGCTCGTCACCGGCTCCACTCCCACCGCGGTCATCTCGAGCTCGGCCAGAAACGGGTCGTAGGCGATCACCCGCAGGCCGAAGGCGTGGCAGCGGCGCGCCACCGCCTTGGCCACGTTGCCGAACGAGATCAGGCCGATGGTCTGGCCGTAGAGCCTCGGGATGTTCGCGAAGTAGGGCCGCCCCTCGGTCCACTTGCTGTCCACGGTGAGCTGGTGCATCAGCCTCAGGCGGCGGTGCGCGGCGAGGAACATGGCCATGGTGTGATCGGCGACCTCGTCGATGAAGACGTCGGGCACGTTGGTGACCACGATCCCCGCCTCGGTGGCCGCGTCCACGTCCACCGTGTCCGCGCCCACGCTGCCGAGCCCGATGACTTTGCAGTTTCGCAGGCCCTTGATTATGGCCGCCGTGATCCGCCGGTTGCGCGCGATGATCGCGTCGGCGTCCTGGGCCGCCGCGATGAACTCCTCCTCGGTCTTGGCCGGCACCTCGACGATCTCGGCACCGATCGGATCGAGAGCCTCGCGCTCGATCGAGTAGGCCGAATCGGCCAGGTCATAGGTGACGCCGCCCGACGGCTTCTGCACGACGATCTTGAACTTTCCGGCTCCGGCTGCCATGCCGACGACCTCCTGGATGGTCTGTGAGGGGTGGGCCCACGTCCGCGGCCCCCAAGCATACGCTGCCCCCGGGCCTGCCGTCGAGGCCCTCTTGTGCTAGGGTGACCCTGCCATGCTCGTCGGCGCCTTCGCGGTCGCGCACACCCCGCAGCTGCTGATCCGCCCGGAGACCGAGGACCGCGACCTGGTGCTGCGCGTGCACGCGGCGATGGGGCGCGTCAAGCGGCGGCTCGAGGAGCTCCGGCCCGATGCGATCGCGATCGTGGCGGGCGACCACGTCGAGGCCTTCTTCCTCGACGCGGTGCCCGCGCTCGCGGTCTACGTGGGGCGCGAGTGCGCGGGCACCTTCGGCCCGTACCGCTACCGCCTCGACATCCACGAGCCGCTCGCCCGGGCGGTGGTCGAGCAGGGCATCGAGCGCGGCTTCGATCTCCTCTACACCCAGGACGCCCCGCTCGACTACGCCTTCTACGTGCCGCTGCACTTCGTGATGCCGGACCCCGCGCGACCCATCGTCCCGCTGCACGTCAACGTGTACCTGCCGCCCCAGCCGACGCCGGCGCGCTGCCACGCGTGGGGCGCGGCGCTCGGCGAGATCCTCCGCCCCCGCCCGGAGCGCGTGGCCCTCATCGCCTCGGGCGGGATGTCGCACTTCCCGGGCACCGACCGCTACGCCTCGCCCGAGTTCGACTACGACCGCGCGCTGCTCGAGCTGCTCCGCGAGGGGCGCGGCCGCGAGGTCGCGCGGGTCACCGGGGAGGAGCTCGACAAGCGCGGCAATATCGAGCTGCGCACGTGGATCACCCTGCTGGGCGCGGTCGGCGACGCGCGCGCGGAGGTGTACTGTTACGAGCCGTCCTGGCACCACGGCAACGCGGTGGTCGAGTGGCCGCTCCCGACCCCATGAGCCCGAGCGCATGAGCGAAGCCGCCCACTACCGCTTCCCGCCGTCCGAGGCCTACCCGCTCAACCGCTGCCTCTACGCGCTCAAGTCCGACCCCGCCTTCATCGAGCGCTTCCTCGCCGATCCGGTCGCGGCCACCGCCCCGATGGGCCTGACCGAGGGCGAGCGGGCCGACCTGCGTCGCATGGATCGCGACGCGCTGGTGGCCCGCGGCGCCCACCCCTACCTGGTCTTCATGGCCGCATTGCGGCTCAAGATGGCGGCCGAGCCCCGCGCGCTCGAATACTTCTAGCCCGGCGCGTCACGCGCCGGTGGACACCTCGAGGCGGGTGGCGACCAGCTTCGCGCCGCGCTCCTCGTAGAACACCTTCACCTTCGCGCCCTCCTGGAGATCGGCAAACTTCGCCTCCCGACCGTTCACCTGGATCAGGGTGTCACGGCCGACCTCGATGGTCTTGCCGAGCAGGCCGAAGGGGCCGACCGAGACGTCGACGCTCTCGCTTCGCCCGTCCACCCGCGTGAGCTTGCCCTCGATCACACCGGTGCCCTTCGCGAGCCGCTCGATGCCGGGCGCCGTCGGCCGGAGCGGGTGGGACCGGTCCTGCGCGAAGGCAATCCCGATGCTCGAGGCGACCGTCGAGGCCATCACTATTGCCGCGGTCATCGTGGCGACGCGTGTCATGGCTGTCCTCCTCTCGACTCGGGGGGCCCGGGGGCGCGCCCCCCCGGGCCCCTGGATGCACGGACGGAAGCCGGGCGCGTCAGGGCGCCTGCGTCTCGATCACCCGGACCAGCGTCGCGATCTTGTCGCGCCCACCGGACTCCGCGTAGCGGGCGCTGATCGTGTCGCCCACCTGGGCCGGCTGGCCGGGTCCCTGGCTCTCGGGCGTCACCTGGAGCGACGCGCCGTTGTCGAGTCTCAGCATCGTCACCGTGTCGGGACGCCGCTCCAGGTCGACGACCGTGCCGTCGACCGCCCAGAGGTCGGCGGGGGCTCGGAGGACGACCCGGTGAGCTGGGTCTGATCGGAACGCGACTGCGCGAGCGTGCCGGCGGCGGAGAGCAGAAGCGCCGCGGCGCCGATCGCGGTGATCTTCAAGAGGTTCATGACATCTCCTTTCACATGAAAGTTCTTACCGGGAGGCCCTTGGCCCCGCTTACGCATAGGACTGGAGCAAGGGCAGTACCGATCCGGCAATCACGGGGCTGAAGGCCCGATTAGGGCATCCGGGAACCGATCAGGATGTAAGGCTTACACGTGTCCGAGACGTAAGATATTCCGGTGACGATCCGGACAGGAGGCGACATGAGACGACGCTATAGACGGCTGGCGCGGCGCTTCCGGTCCATCGCGTTCATCGGCACCGTGCTCCGCAGCTACCGCGAGGGCCGCCGCCGCGGCCAGAGCCGCCTCGCCGCCCTGCGCTTCGGCCGCGCGGTGGCCCAGTGGCGGCACCACGACGGAGCCGCGCATCCGTAGACGCGCGCTGCTCCGTCTGGCCCTCGCCGCTCTCGCGGCGACGACGGCGCCGGCCGGGGTCCACGCTCGGACGCCCGCCTCCGGCGCGTCCGCGGCGGAGCCGGTGACACGCGAGCTCCAGCGGGCGCTCGCCGCCGCCACCGAGCGCTTCCACGCCCTGGATCCGGCGGGAGTCCTGGCCCACGTGTCCGAGCGGTACCGCAACGGCCCGTTCACCAAGCCCGCGCTCCGCGAGCACCTGCTCGGCATGTTCACCCTCTACGACACGGTGCGCGCGCGCGTCCGTGTCGACGAGGTGCGTCTCGTGGACGGCGCGGCGTGGGTCTATTCGACCGGCGAGATCGCGGGCCGCCTGCGCGGCATCGGAGTCTGGACTTCCGCGCTGGCCTGGGAGCGCGAGCCCGACGTGGCCCGCCGCGAGGATGGCGCCTGGCGCCTCGTCGGCCCCGGTCCCTAACGCCCGCCCCGATCGCAGGTCGGCCCACGCGTTCGACCCGGCACATGCCGCCGGAGGCTCCGTGAGGTCGCCGACGTCGCTCTCGCCGAGGGCCGCCGTGGCCCTGGGTCTCATCCTCATCGCGGCGGGCCTCGCCCTCGTTCTTCTCGCCGTGGGCCTCGTGCCCGGCGCCGGGGCATCGGACGCGGCCCCCCGCTGGGTGGTGGCCGGCGCCGGCCTCATGTTCGCGCTCTGTGGCGCCGCGATGATCGTGGGATACGCGGTGGCGGGCGGCGTCGGGCTCGACGGCGACCTGCCGCCGGGAACGCCGCGGCGGGTGCGCCTGATCCAGTACCTGCTCGGGCTCGGGATCATCGCCTGCCCGGCCGCGATCGCCACCTGGATCGCGTTCGGCCCGGGCCCCCGCGCCTTCACCGTGACGCTCCCGTCCCTCGGGCGGGGCCCCGGGGACGAAACCGTGGGCCGCGCGCCGTCTTCGGATTCGGCGCGGTGCTGATGTGGGTGTTCCTGGTCGTGTTCCTGGTGGTCAGCGTCCAGCGGCTTCGCCGCAAGTAACCGGCGGCTCGGCCCAGCCACCAGGAGCACGTCGTGCCCCGCCCGCGCCAGCGCCGCCCGGGTGGTGCCTCCGATCGCGCCGGCGCCCAACACCGTGGTGGTCATGGTGCCCTCCGACCTCCCACGCGCGAGCGCGGCGGGTCAAGCGCGCGCGGCGCGCCTAGAAGAACGGGGAGTAGTACTGACGGAAGGCCCGGAACGAGGGCACCGACACGCCGCAGAGGGGCGCGGGGTGAAACCGCTCGTCGCGCGGATCGAAGCGGACGACACCGGGCGCCGCCGGATCGTTGGGATCGTAGACGATGAAGTCCACCGCCTCCGCGCCGGCCGCGCGGTAATCGAAGGCCAGCACCGAGTGATTGAACTTGATCCGCGGGACATCCGTCACGAAGAGCTGCACCGGCCGCCCCGCCCGGAGCTCGGCCATCGTCTCGCGGGCCACCCGCTCCTGCTGACCGGGCAGGGACGGGAACGTCATCCGCCAGCTCGTCGAGTGCACGAGTGGCCAGAAGCGCCCCCGCAGCCCGTCCTTGACCGCGGCCCGCTCCTCGCGGGAGAGCGCGTGAAGCGACGCGAAGCCGGGAATGACGATGCGCTCGACGTCCGGCAGCGGGGCCCGCCACGCGGCGCGGCGGGTGATCCGGCGGACGAGCAGGGCGTACGCCGCGGAGGCCAGCCGCGGCTCCTCCGGTACGAAGCGCGCGAAACGGTGGACCTGGCCGACCGCCCGCGCCATCTGGAAGCAGCGGATCCGGCTGTCGTTGCGGAAGGCGAAGGTATCCACGCCGAAGCCCAGCACGGGACCCGGCGACGGACGTGGCAGAGCGAGCATCGCGCTGCTGATTCTACGGTATGCTACGGCGCGCCGCCCGGGGGCGGCCACGGGAGGATTCGCGCCTGACCGCCGTCCTGCTGCTCTACACCCTGACGCTGTTCACGGGTGCCGCGCTCCTGTTCGTGATGCAGCCGATGGTCGGCAAGATGATCCTGCCGCTGCTCGGCGGCACTCCCGCGGTGTGGAGCACCTGCATGGTGTTCTTCCAGGCCGCGCTGCTCGGCGGCTACGCCTACGCCCACGCGAGCACCGCGCGCCTGCGGCCCTCGCGCCAGGCGCTCCTGCACCTGGTCGCGCTCGCGCTGCCCCTCGCGGCGCTGCCCCTCGCGGCGCTGCCCCTGGCCGTGAACCCGCAGCTGCTGCGGGGCGGCGAGACCAACCCGGTGCTCGACGTGCTCACCCTCCTGGCGGTCTCGGTGGGCCCGCCCTTCCTGGTGGTGAGCACGACCGCGCCGCTGCTCCAGCAGTGGTTCACGCGCACCGGGCACCCGGCCGCGCGCGATCCATACTTCCTCTACGCGGCCAGCAACCTCGGCAGCATGCTCGCGCTGCTCGGCTACCCGACTCTGGTCGAGCCGCGTCTGCCGCTGCACGGCCCGGGCTGGCTCACCCAGACCACACTGTGGAGCGCCGGGTACGCCGTGCTCGCGGTCCTGACCGCGCTCTGCGCGCTGACCCTCTGGTGGAAGCCGGCGGGCGCCGGCACCCCGGTCCCGAAGGACTCGGCGAATGCACCCGCCGCGCCGGGGCTCGGCTGGCCGCGACGACTCCACTGGATCGCCCTGGCCTTCGCCGCGTCGAGCCTGCTGCTCGGCTCGACCACCTACATCACCACCGATCTCGCGGCGGTGCCGCTCCTGTGGGTGCTGCCGCTCGCGATCTACCTGCTGACCTTCATCCTCGCCTTCGGCCGCTGGCCGCGGGCGCTCCACCGCGCGGTGGTCGCGATCGCCCTGCCCCTCGTCCTCGTGGTGATCTTTCTGATGGTCGCGGAACTCCCCGAGCGCATCTGGGTCACCGTGCTCTGGCACTTCGGTCTGCTCTTCGTGATCGCGCTCGCCTGCCACGGCGCGCTCGCCCTGGACCGCCCCGCGCCCCGACACCTGACCGAGTTCTACCTGCTGATCTCGGTGGGCGGCGTGCTGGGCGGCCTCTTCAACGCGCTGGTCGCCCCGCTGGTCTTCTCCTCGCTGATCGAGTACCCGCTCGTGATGGTGCTGGCCTGCGCGCTCCTCCGGGCGGGCCGCGCCGGGCTCGGGCTCGGCCCCGGCGCGTGGCGGGCCGCGGTCCTCGTGCCGCTGGTGGCGGCCCTCGCCCTCGTGCTCTACTCGGAGTCGGCCACGCTCCGCGTGGACTTCTCGTTCCTGGCCCGCGCGCTCGAGTGGAGCAGCGAGCGGGTGGGCGAGTCGCTCGATCCGATCGAGCGCTCGGTCAACAAGCTCCTGATCTACGCCCCGCCGCTGGCGCTCGCCTGGCTCCTGCGGAGCCGCCCGCTGCACCTGGGACTGGCCCTGGCCGCCGTGCTGCTGGTGGCCGGCTTCGTGGACGCGCGCAGCAGCGACCAGATCCGACAGAGCCGCTCCTTCTTCGGGGTGCTCCGCATCTCCCGCGACCGCGACGCGACGGGCTACACCGAGCTGCGCCACGGCACCACGCTGCACGGGCGGCAGAGCCTCGAGCCCGCGCGGCGTGCCGAGCCTTTGTCGTACTACCAGCGCACGGGTCCCATCGGCCAGCTCTTCACCGAGCTCGACCGCCGGCCCGGCGCAGTGTGGATGGCGGTGGTCGGGCTCGGCACCGGCACCCTGGCCGCCTACGCGCGGCCCGGCGATCGCGTGACGTTCTACGAGATCGACCGCCTCGTGCGCGACGTGGCCTTCGATTCCCGCTATTTCACCTACACCGGGGACGCGCGCGACCGCGGGGCCAGCCTGCGCGTGGAGCTGGGCGACGCGCGCATCCGCCTGGACGCAGTGCGCCGGCACCGGCCGGAGGAGCGGTACGACGTGATCCTGGTCGACGCCTTCACGTCCGACGCGATCCCGGTGCATCTGCTGACCCGCGAGGCCCTGCGCCTCTACTTCGACATGCTGCGGCCGCGCGGCCTCCTCGCGCTGCACATCTCCAACCGCCACCTGCGGCTCGAGCCGGTGGTGGCCAATCTGGCCGAGGACGGTCGCTACGCGCGCCTGCTCCAGCACGGCGACACCGCCGGCGTGCGCGGCGGGGTGGAGGCGAGCTGGGTCCTGCTGGCCCGCCGGCCCGAGGACTTCGGGGATCTGGCGTCGGATTCGCGATGGACGGCTGCCGCCCTCGACCCGGAGCCCACGGTCGGCACCTGGACCGACGACTTCCACAACCTGCTCTCGGTCTTCAAGTGGTGAGGAGCCACCGGCGCCGGCGCAGGATCTCGCGCGCCGCGTTCCAGCCCGGGGAGCCCATCACGCCGCCACCCGGATGCGCGGCGGCCCCGCAGAGGTAGAGGCCCGCCACCGGCGTGCGGTAGCCCGCGTGGCCCGGCACGGGACGCAGCGAGAAGAGCTGGCCCGGCGTCATCGCGCCCTGGAAGATGTTGCCGCCGGTGAGGCCGAACACGCGTTCGATGTCGGGCGGGGTCAGCACCTGACGCGCCAGCACCGAGCGGCTGAAGTTCGGCGCGTACTCGTCGAGCAGCGCGAAGCACCGGTCCGCGAAGGACTCCCCGATCCGGCCCCAGCTCGTGCCCCGGAGCGCGTAGGGCGCGTACTGCACGAAGATGGACATCAGGTGGCGGCCGGGCGGCGCCACCGTGGAATCTACCACCGAGGGGATCGTGCACTCGAGCACCGGCCGCTCCGACGGGCGGCCGTACTTGGCGTCGTCGTACGCGCGCTCGATGTAGTCCAGATCAGGGCAGATGTGGATGGTGCCCCGGTGCTGGGGGCCGGGCGCGGTGCCGGGAGAAGCGGTGAAGCTCGGCAGCTCGCCGAGGGCCACATTGATCTTGAGCGAGGCGCTCTCGTAGGAGATGCGAGACACCGCGTCGCGGAAGCCGGGCGGCAGCGCCTCCGGGGCGAGCAGGCGCAGGAAGGTCACGTGGGCGTCGGCGTTGCTGGCCACGATCCGGGTCCGGCACTCCTCCCCGCTCTCGAGGGCCACCCCGGTCACCCGACCGTCGCGCGCCACGATGCGGGCCACCGGGGCCTCGCAGCGGATCTCCACACCCAGGTCGCGCGCCGCGCGCGCCAGGGCCTGGGTGAGCCCCCCCATGCCGCCGCGCACGTATCCCCAGACGCCGCGCCGGCCGTCGGTCTCGCCCATCACGTGATGGAAGAGCACGTAGCCGGTGCCCGGCGTGGATGGGCTCGCCATCGCCCCGATGATCGCGTCGGTGGCCAGCGTGGCCTTGAGGGGGGTGGACTCGAACCAGCGGTCGAGGATCGTCCGCGCGGGTCCGGTGAGCAGCTCGACGGCCTCGAAGGCCCGGTCGCCCAGGCGGGCGAAGGCCCGGCCCAGCCCGAGGAGCTGGAGCAGCCCGCGCGGGCCGGGGCGCAGCAGATCGGGCGGCGTCATGCCGAGCGTGGGCTCGACGAAGGCGGCCACCCGCTCCAGCATGGCCTCGTACTCCGGATACCGCGCCGCGTCGCGCGCGCTGAACCTGGCGATCTCGGCGCGCGTGAGTAGGGCGTCCGGCCCCAGGGTGAGCGAGCGGCCGTCGGGCAGCGGCGTGAAGGACGAGGGGCTGCGCGGGAGCACCTCGAAGCCGTAGTCGCCCAGGCGCAGGTCGCGGACGATCTCCTTGCGGAAGAGGCTGTTGACGTAGGCCGCGGTGGAGACCTTGAAGCCCGGGAAGGTCTCCTCGCTCACGCAGGCGCCCCCGACGAGATGCCGGCGCTCGAGCACGAGCACGCGCAGGCCCGCGCGCGCCAGGTAGCAGGCGGTGACGAGCCCGTTGTGCCCGGCCCCGATGACGATCGCGTCGTGGCCGCGCCCTCCCCGCGTCACGCGATCACCTGGTCCGCGCGCAGGACGAGCGACGGCGGCATCGCCCGGGCGAGCGCCTTGCCGGTCCTGTCACTGGAGTCTTCCGCTCACCCGTCGTAGAATGACCGGAACCGGGACCACGTCAACGGCCGCGGGGACCATCATGGGGCGAGCGAGAATCCTGGTGATCGACGATGAGCGCGCGGTGCGCGATCTGATCTCGGACGCCCTGAGTATCGAAGGCCACGAGGTCTTCACCGCCGAGAACGGCAAGGAAGGCCTCGACCTCATCGGCCAGTACCGTTTCGATCTCATATTCTGCGACCTGCGCATGCCCGAGATGGACGGCCAGGCGCTCTACGAGGAGGTCCAGCGGGATCATCCGCAGGTGCTCAAGCGGATCGTCTTCGTGACCGCTCAGGCGCACTCGGCGGACTACGGGCTTTTCCTGCGCACCACCGGGATCCCGGTCATCGAGAAGCCCTTCACGCTGAGCCAGCTCCGGCAGGCGGTCGGCAAGGTCGTGGGGCAGATGCGGTAGACGCCCGCCGCGCCGTCAGTCCTGGCCGAGCGATTTCAGGAAGTCGGCGTTGGTCGCGGTGAGCTTGAGCCGGCCCAGGAGCGCTTCCATCGCTTCCTGCGGCTTGGTGCCGGACAGCGCGCGCCGCAGCATGTGGATCTTCTTCATGTCCTCCTCGGAGAACAGCAGCTCCTCGCGGCGCGTCCCGGAGCGCATCAGGTCGAACGAGGGGAAGATCCGCCGGTCGGCCAGCTCCCGCGAGAGGTAGAGCTCCATGTTGCCGGTGCCCTTGAACTCCTCGAAGATGATCTGATCCATGCGCGAGCCGGTGTCCACCAGCACGGTGCCGATGATGGTGAGCGAGCCCCCCTCCTCGATCTTGCGCGCCGCCCCGAAGAAGGCGCGCGGCATCTGGAAGGCGCGGCTATCGATGCCGCCCGACATGGTGCGCCCGCGCGAGGAGAGCTCGTTGTTGTAGGCGCGGGTCATGCGGGTCAGCGAGTCGAAGAGGATCAGCACGTCCCGCTTCTCCTCCACGATTCGCTTCGCCTTGTCGATGACCTGTTCGGTGACCTCGATGTGGCGCCGGTAGGGATTGTCGTTGCTGGAAGCGACGATCTCGGCCTGCTTGCCGATCTGCATCTTGAAGTCGGTCACTTCCTCCGGCCGCTCGTCCACCAGGAGCACGATCACCACGACCTCGGGATGGTTGGCGAGCACCGACTTGGCGATCTTCTGGAGCAGCATGGTCTTGCCGGTCCGGGGCGGGGCCACGATCAGGCCGCGCTGCCCGCGACCGATCGGCGCGATCATGTCCAGCGCGCGCATGGAGAGCTCGTCCCGGGCGAGCTCGAGCTTCAGCTTCTCGTACGGCTGGATCGCGGTGAGGCCTTCGAAGATCGACGGGGTGGGAGCCCGGGGGGCGGGGCGCGGGGGCATCGGGCCACGCGGTCCCTGGCCTTGCCCCGGCTGCCCCTGGCCTTGCCCCTGCCCCTGCCCCTGCGGCGGTCGGTTCCCGGAGTGGCGCCGGTGGCGAGATCGCCTACTCACGTGGGACGCTCATTGGCGCAAAGCCCCTTCTGTCACCAACATTAGAGGAGAACCGTCATGCCGGTCAATCGGCGCCGCGGTGCGGGGGCACGCGTGGGGCCCCGCTCCCGGCGGGCCCATGACTGGGCCCCAGTGTACCGGAACGCGTTCGCCGCCACCAGAGAATCGGGACCCCGGCCGGGCTCATCCCGGTGATCCTGGTCGCCTCGGCGGCGCTCTGGCGCGTGAGCCGGCGCTGGGCGCTGCGCTTGCCGGGGCTCATGGCCGGCACCGGCGTGCTCCAGCTCGTGGGCAAGTGGGCCGCCGATCGGCCCCGCCCCAACGCCGCGCCGTGGGGCTTCCCGAGCGGGCACGTGTTGAGCCTGGCCGTCTTCTTCGGCATCCTGGCGTTCCTGCTCGTCATGCTGTCGGAGCGCCGCCGGCGCTGGCACGTCTCGGCCTGCCTCGCGTGCGGCGCCGCGCTGGGGCTGGTCTCGGCCAGCCGCATCTATCTCGACGTGCACTGGCTCTCCGACGTGATCGGCGGCTTCGCCCTGGGCACCGCCTACCTGCTGATCGCGATCGGGACGGCTCAGACCTTCTTCGGCCGCACCACGCCGCGCCCGGCCGTCGCCGCCGAGCCGGTCGAGGCCCTCCCACCCGCCTGACGACGCCGCGACGGGCCTGCGGGGGGCGCGTCAGCGCGCGGCGCCCAACTGGGCGATGCCCCCGCGCACCGCGCCGCCCTTGATGCTGCCCCAGAGCGTCTCGAAGCCCTCGGGGAGCGGGCGGCTGTTCGGTGGGGCCAGCCAGAGGCGCAGGAGCAGCCGGTCGCGGCCGGGCTCGGGAGTGTCCTCGTAGGCGGTGCGGCCGTGGTAGATGACGTGGTTGTTCAGGAGCTGGATGTCGCCCGGCTCGAGCTCCATCTCGTAGCCCCACTCGTCGCAGACCGCGGCCAGCAGGTCGAGCGCCTCGTCCTGGGCGGGAGTGAGGCGCGGGATCGTGGGGATTTTCTGGGCGGCCTCGACGAACGTGCGCGAGTACTGGGTGGTGAACTTCCCCTCGCGCATCGCGAAGATCGGCATCGCGTAGATCGAGGCCTCCCCGCCCGCCTCCTCCCCCTGCCGGCTGCGATGGTAGTCGGAGCAGAGCAGGGCGTGCAGGTCGGGCCGGCGCGCGAGGATCGCGTTGCTCACCGCGGGCACGCTGACGACACGGCTCGTGCCGCCCCGGCGGGCCGAGCGCACGCAGAGCAGCCCGACCACGTCGCAGCGGTCGGTGTGCCAGCGAAGCGGCCCGCTCGAGCGCGCCTTGGCACGCGAGGTCACACCCTCGCTCCTGGGCACCGCGGGCTGGACCACCTCGCCGTAGAGCCGGATCTCGTCGCGCACCTCCCCGATGAGCTCGCCGTGGGCGTTCTGGTGCACCGCCGTCCCCAGGTGGCAGCCGAGCCCCCACCAGATCGCACGAAGCTCGTCGTCTCGGTAGCGCGCCACCGGCAGGCCGCGCAGCAGCGCGAGGCCGCGCCCCCACTCGAGATCGCGATTGACCTGGGCCAGCTCGGCGGAGACTCCGGGCAGCGGGAAGTCCTTCTTCGTGATCTCCCGCCACCCGAGGCCGCGCGCCTGCGCCGCCCGCAGGGCCGCGTCGATCTCCTCCAGGGCGGCCGCCGAGAGCCGGTGGATCCAATCGGTCGAGGCGGCGAGCTCCCGGCCGTGCCAGACCATCGGCCCCGCGATCGGGGTGGCGATCAGCGTTCGGGGCATGGGGGTCAAGGCTAGCCGAGGCGCCCTCGCGTCCGCAAGCCCGAGTAGCATAGAATCGCGGCACCATGGCAGGGCTTGATGCGCGACCGGCTCTGGCCCTCTCGCTGCTGGTGGCGCTGCTCGCCGGCTGTGCCGGTCCGGTCTCGGACGGCGCCATCATCACCACCGCGCCCAACGGACCCCGCGAGGCGATCCCGGCCACCGTCGACAAGCCCGAGGGCTCCGGGCCGTTCCCCGCGGTGGTCATCATGCACGACTGCAGCGGCCTGGGTCCCCGGTCCAGCGGCGCCCCGAAGCGCTGGGCCCGGGAGCTGGGCGCCCGCGGCTACGTCACCGTGATCCCCGACAGCTTCACCACCCGCGGCCATCCGGACGGCGTCTGCACCCACGCCTCGCCCACCCGGGTCGACGTGGCCCCGAGCCGACGGGTGCGCGACGCGTACGCGGCGCTCGCCCACGCGCGCGCGCTGCCGTATGTGGACGGCCGGCGCGTGGGCCTCATGGGCGGCTCGCACGGCGGCTCGACCACCCTCGCCGCGATGGCCGCACCGCCGAGCGCTGGGAACCGGCTCGCCCGGGAGCGGGACGCGGGCTTCGCCGCGGCGGTGGCGCTCTATCCGAGCTGCCGGGTCACGCTCGGCACCTGGCGCGCCGACGGCACCGGCACGTACCGATCGGCGGCCCCGCTGCTGATCCTGATCGGAGAAAAAGATGACTGGACGCCGGCGGCGCCGTGCCTCAAGCTTGCCGCGTCCACCCAGGCGACGGAGCATCCCGTCGCGATCACGGTCTATCCGGGCGCGCATCATTCCTTCGACAGCGACCGCCCCGTGCGCTTCCTGGCGGCCCGCGTGAACCGCAATGCCCCCGGCGGGCGCGGCGCCACCACCGGCGGCGACGCCACCGCCTGGGCCGACAGCATCCGCCGCGTGGTCGCGTTCTTCGGGGAACATCTCAGGCCGTAGGAGGAGATGCCGGATGCCTGCTTCCGCGTCCCCGCGCTGGGCGTGGCTCGCCGCCTTGACGGTGGCCTATGTCCTCGCCGGCAAGCTCGGCCTGCTCTTCGCCTCCGTCCACGCCAGCGCGACCGCCGTCTGGCCCCCCACCGGCATCGCGATCGCCGCGCTGCTCATCCTGGGTGTCCGGATGTGGCCGGCGGTGGCGGCCGGGGCCTTCCTCGTCAACGTGACCACCGCGGGCTCGGTCGCGACCTCGCTCGGCATCGCGCTGGGCAACACGCTCGAGGCCGTGGTCGGCGTCTGGCTCGTCGGGCGGCTCGCCCACGGCCGGGGCGCCTTCGAGCGGCCGCGCGGGATCTTCGCCTTCGCGGCCGCGGTCGTTCCGGGCGCCGCGATCGCCGCGACCGTCGCCGTCGCGAGCCTCGTGCTCGGGGGCTTCGCCCCACGCGCCGACGCGGCCGCGATCTGGATCACGTGGGCCCTCGGTGACATCTCCGGGGCGCTCATCGTCGCGCCCCTGCTGATCCTGTGGACGGCGGACCCCCGCTCCCTGGCCCTGCGCCGGCAGCCGATCGAGGCCCTGGCCCTGCTCCTGGGCGTGGTCGGCATCGCTCTGATCGTCTTCGGCGGGCTGGCCCCCGCCGCCTGGCGCCAGTACCCGATGGCGTTCCTGGCGATCCCGCCGCTGCTCTGGGCCGCGGTCCGCTTCGGCCGTCGCGAGGCCTCGATCGCGGTGGTCGTGCTGATGGCGATCGCGGTGGGCGGGACGATGCGGGGGTTCGGGTCGTTCGCGGCCCTGCCGCCGACCCACTCGCTGCTCGTGCTGCAGTCGTTCGTCGCCACGATGGCGGTGATGACCCTCGTCGTGGCCGCGCTGGTCCGGAGCCGCGAGCGGGAGGGCAGCCTGCTCCAGGCCATCATCGACCGGATTCCCGTGATGATCACGATGTACGAGGCGAGCACCCAGGTCCTGCGACTGAACCGGGAGTTCGAGCGCCTCACCGGCTGGTCCACCGAGACCGCCCGCGGCGTGGACCTGATGGCACGCTGCTACCCGGACCCGGCCTACCGCACCGAGGTCCGCGCGTTCATGGACTCGGGGCGGGAGGGCTGGCGCGACATCGCGATGACGACGCGAGACGGACGCCTCCTGCACACCTCGTGGTCGAACATCCGGCTCCCCGACGACACCCGCATCGGCATCGGGCTCGACGCGACCGAGCGGCGGCGGACCGAGGACGAGCGCGAGCGCGCGCGGGCGGACGCCGAGGAGGCGAGCCGGATCAAGGACGAGTTCTTCGCCATGCTCGGCCACGAGCTGCGCAATCCGCTCGGCGCCATCACGACCGCCCTGCACGTGATCGACACCGGGGCGCCGGGCGACGAGCGGAGCGCGCAGGCGCGCGACATCATCACCCGTCAGGTCCGCCATCTCGTCCGGCTGGTGGACGACCTGCTCGACGTGACCCGGCTCGCCACCGGCAAGATCACGCTCGCCCGACGTCCGGTGGACCTGGCCGTGGTCGCGCGGCGCGTGGTGGGCGCGCTGGCCGCGACCACGCCGGCGCTGCGCCTGGGCAGCGAGACGGACGGATCGGTGTGGATCGAGGCGGACGAGACCCGACTGGAGCAGATCCTCAATAACCTCCTCGGCAATGCCGTGAAGTTCACCGCGGCGGGCGGGCGGGTGACGGTCGGCGTCGCGGTCCGGGACGGCCTGGCGGTGCTCTCCGTGGAGGACACGGGCGCCGGGATCGCCGCCGATCTCCTGCCCCGGATCTTCGACCTGTTCGTGCAGGGCCAGAGCGGGCTCCATCGGCCGGCCCCCGGGCTCGGCATCGGACTCACCCTGGTGAAGCGGCTCGTGGACCTGCACGGCGGGCGCATCGAGGCGGCGAGCGAGGGACCCGGCCGGGGCAGCGTGTTCACGGTCCGCTTCCCCCTCCACCCGGCCCCCCGCGAGGCGACCCACGCGGTGTCGCGGTCCGCCGGGGCGCGCGTCCGACGCCGGGTCCTGATCGTCGAGGACAATGACGACGCCCGCGGGATGCTCCGGCACCTGCTGGAGCGGACCGGCCACGAGGTGTACGAGGCCGCCGATGGCCTCATCGGGCTCGAGCGGGCCATCGCCCTTCGGCCCGATGCGGCGGTCATCGACATCGGCTTGCCCGGGCTCGACGGCTACGAGGTGGCCCGCCGCGTCCGGGCCGCGGGCGCCGCGGACGTCCTCCTCGTCGCGGTGACCGGGTACGGACAGGCCGGCGACCGGCAGCGCTCGAGCGAGGCCGGCTTCAACGCCCACCTCACCAAGCCGGTGGATCCGCCCGCGCTCGAATCCCTGCTGGAGAACCTGCCGCTTGACCCCCGCCGGACGGGCCGCTAGTCTCACCTGATCATGCTCTCGACCAGCCCGCGCGTGACCATCCCGGACGTGACCATCACCGACTACGTGCTGCGGCATGCCGCCCGGCTCGGCGACAAGCCGGCCCTCGTCGACGGGCCCACCGGCCGCACCCTCACCTACCGCCAGCTCGGCGACGGCGCGCGGCGCGCGGCCGCGGGCCTGGCGGGCCGGGGATTCGGCAAGGGCGACGTGCTCGCGATCTACTGCCCGAACCTCCCCGAGTACGCGATCGTCTTTCTCGGGGTGGCGATGGCGGGCGGCATCAACACCACCGTGAACCCGCTCTACACCGCCGACGAGCTGGCCAACCAGCTCCGGGACTCGGGCGCCCGCTTCCTCGTCACGGTGCCCCCCTTCCTCGAGAAGGCGAAGGAGGCGGCGACCAAGAGCGGCGTCGAGGAGATCTTCGTCCTGGGCGCGGCCGACGGCGCCCGGCCCTTCACCGATCTCATGCAGGCGGGCGACCAGCCGCCCGCGGTGCGGATGAACCCGGCCGAGGATCTCGTCGCGCTGCCGTACTCGAGCGGCACCACCGGGCTGCCCAAGGGCGTGATGCTGGCGCATCGCAACCTGGTCGCCAATCTCTGCCAGGCCGAGGGCATGCGGAACTTCGAGGGCTTCGGCGAGCGGGACGTCACGATGGCGGTGCTGCCGTTCTTCCACATCTACGGCATGGTCGTGATCATGATGCTGGGCCTGGCCGGCGGCGGCACCATCCTGGTCATGCCGCGCTTCGACATGATGGAGTTCCTGACCTTCGTGCAGAAGTATCGCGTGACGATCCTCCCGCTGGTGCCGCCCATCGTGCTCGGCCTGGTGAAGCATCCGGCGGTGGCCCAGTTCGACCTCTCGAGCGTGCGCCTGATCTTCTCGGGCGCGGCGCCGCTGGGCGAGGAGCTGGCCCGCGCGCTCAGCGCCAAGCTCGGCTGTCCGGTCGTGCAGGGTTACGGCATGACCGAGGCGAGCCCGATCACCCACTTGAGCCCCACCCGCGACGAGCCGTTCAAGCCGGGCTCGGCCGGCAAGATCGTCCCGAACACCGAGGTGAAGATCGTCGAGGTGGGCTCCGGCTCGGACGCGGAGCTGCCGGTGGGCAAGGAAGGCGAGCTCTGGATCCGCGGCCCGCAGATCATGAAGGGCTACCTCAACCGCCCCGAGGAGACCGCGGCCTGCCTCGATCGCGACGGCTGGTACCACACCGGCGACGTGGGTTACGTGGACGACGAGGGCTACTTCTTCATCGTGGATCGTACGAAGGAGCTGATCAAGTACAAGGGCATGCAGGTGGCCCCCGCCGAGCTGGAGGCGCTGCTGCTCACGCATCCCGCCATCCTGGACGCCGCGGTGGTGCGCCGAGCGGACGAGGAGGCGGGCGAGGTGCCGAAGGGCTACGTGGTGCTCAAGCCCGACGAGGCCGCGAAGGCGACGACCGCCGAGGCCATCATGGGCTGGGTGGCGCAGCGGGTGGCCCCCCACAAGCGAATCCGCGATCTCGAGTTCATCGACCAGATCCCGAAGTCGGCCTCCGGCAAGATCCTGCGCCGCGTGCTGATCGACCGCGACAAGGCGCGCTAGCGCGGCTGCGCCGATGAACAAGATCGAGCGCGTGCGCGCCGCGCTGGCGGGCCGGCCGGTGGACCGGGCCCCCCTTACCGTCTGGTATCACTTCGGCAACCAGCACGCCCCCGCCGAGCGCGCCGCTCAGGTGCATCTGGAGTTCTTCGACCACTACGATCTGGACCTGCTCAAGCTCATGAACGACTACGACTACCCCATGCCGGCGGGCCTGGAGGTGATCGCGAGCGCGGCCGACCTGGCCCGCCTCGAGCCGTTCGATCCGGTCCAGACCCCGTTCGGCACCCAGCTCCAGGCGGTGGAGCTGGTGGCCCGCGCCCTCCGCGACCGCGCGCTCTTCGTGGACACCGTGTTCAACGCGTGGAACACGCTCAAGCGCAACCTGGTGCGGGAGGCGATGCCCGCGCTGATGGCCGAGCAGCCGAAGGCGCTCGAGGCCGCGCTCGCGGTGGTCAACGACAACCTGATCCGGTACGCCCAGGCGAGCCTGGCCCGCGGCGCCGCCGGGATCTTCTTCTCGGTGCCCGCCACCGCCGAGAGCCTGACGCTCGAGCAGTACGAGCGCTTCATGCGACCCTTCGATCTCGCGTTCCTGGAGGCCATCAAGGGCCGCGGGGAGTGTCACGTGCTGCACGCTCACGGCGAGCGCCTCTACGTCGATCGGCTGCTCGACTATCCCGTCCACGCGCTGTCGTGGGCGGATCGCAATGGCGGCCCCGGCATCGCCGAGGCACGCCGCCGCACCCGGTTCACCCTGATGGCGGGCCTCGACCACGTGAAGTTCGTCGACAGCTCGGCCCGGCTGGTGCGCGGGCAGGTCCGGCAGGCCCTCGAGGCGGGGGGCGCCACCGGCTTCATCCTCGCCCCGGGCTGCTCGCTGCCCACCTACGCCTACCCGCCCCTGATCCGCGCCGCGCGGGACGAGTCGTCCCGCTTCCGGCTTGGGTGAAATCCGTGCCAACAAGGGGTAAATCCCTGCCTCTTGTGGCCGTTTCATCCTTGAAACTACCCGAGAAATAAAGAGCTTTCCCATGGAACGCCCCTTGCTCTCCTCGGAGCAGGAGGAGGGACCGATGACCCCGAAGCTCATCGCGCTGGCAGCCGTCGCCGTTCTGACCGTCGTGTTCCTGAGCCCCGTCGCGTACATGGCAGGGCAGCGCGCCTCGGTATGGCTCACCACGCCGGCGACGGAGCGGACCGGCCCGTGGCCGAGCCTGGACGAGGCGGAGCGCGAGCCGACCGAGCGTTCCACGCCGCCTGTGCGCCCCGGCTTCGGGGACATCTAGACCGTCCCGATCGACTAGACTGTCCCGGTAGACCGGCCCGGCGAGCCCCCGGATACTGGAGGCATGGCCATGTGGATGGCCGGCCTCGATAGCCTGCTCCGGGACACGAGCCTGGTCTACCTCGGGCTCTTCCTGGCCACCCTGATCGACGCGACCGGACTGCCGTTTCCGGGGCGCGTTGCGCTCGTGGCGGCCGGCGCGACCATGGCGGAGGACTGGGGACAGGTCGCCCTGATGACCGCGGCGGGCGCGCTCGGCGCCTCCACGGGTGACCATCTCTGGTGGGCCGCGGGGCGTCTCGGCGCCGCCGACCGGATGACCCCACTGTACTGCAGGCTCTCGCTGGCCTCCGGGCGCTGCGAGACGCGCGCCCGCGCCCGGTTCGAGCGCTTCGGGGCGCTGGCCATCGTGATCGGGCGCTTCGTGGCCGGGGTGCGACTCTTCGCGGCGCCGATGGCGGGCGGCGGGGCGATCTCCTACCCGCGCTTCCTCCTGTTCGAGCTGGTCGGCGCGGTCCTCTGGTCCGGGCTCTTCGTCGCGCTGGGCTACGCGCTGGGCGCGCAATGGCACGCGCTGCTCGATCGCTATGGCCGGGGCGCCGCGGTCGCCGCCCTCGTGGTGCTGATGGCAGGCCCCGGCCTGATCATCCTGGTCCGCCTCGCGCGGCGGCGGCGGCACGGGCCGGCGGGCGCGCCTACAGGGTGATCACCAGGCCGTCGTGGGCGCACTGCTCCGGCACGTCCGCCGCGCGCGCGAGCATCTCGCGGCTCATGTGCGTGAGGATCAGCCGCCGCGCGCCCACCCGGCCGGCATGGGTCGTGATGTCCGGGTAGTTCAGGTGCCACTTCACCGCCTTCCCGTAGAAGTACGATTCCGCGATCAGCAGGTCGGTATTCCGCGCGGCGCGGGCGACCTCGTCGGTCCACTCGGTGTCGCCCGTGTAGCAGATCGTCTTGTCGCCCACCTGGATGCGCAGCGCGGTGGGATTGGTCTCCGGGGTGTGCCGGGCGCGCTCCGGGGTCACGAGGAGATCGAGCACCGGATGCGAGCGGCCCGGCTCCATCTCGATCCAGTCGAGCGGGAACCGGGGTGTCATGACGTGCGAGCCGGGGAAGAGCGCCTCGCGGATCGTCGCCATGCGCGCGCGGAGCTCCCGCGGACCTGCGATCACGAGGGGACGGGTGCGCCGGGCGGCCAGCATCGCGTCGAGGAGGAGGAACGGCACCCCGGCGGCATGATCGCCGTGCAGGTGCGTGAGCAGGATCGCGTCGATCGAATTGTGCTCGATCCCCTGCTGGGCCAGGGCGATGAGCGACGAGGCCCCGAAGTCGACCGCGAAGCGGCAGCGCGGCCCGTCCACCAGGATGCAGGTCTGGAAGCGCCCTCCGCTGCCGAAGGAATCGCCGGAGCCGACGAACCGCACGGTGACCGTCATGACGATCCTCGATCGGGAGCGTACAGGTAGAACGTCTCGTCCCTGGCCCCCCACGGGCGTCCGGGCGTGCGGAACAGCAGGCGGAAGCCTTCCGCCTCCGCCTCCGGCCACGGACGACTCAAGAGCAGGTAGGTGGGATCGGCGGCGGCGCGCCAATCCGGACGATGCGTCTTCACCCGGGCGATCACCTCACTCAACGGGAGCTTCCGGGCGGCATCGTATCGCGCATCCCACTTCATGTACGAGCCGTTCTCATCGATCCCCGGGTACCAGAACGTCCGGCGCGGCAGGAAGGCCAGGACCGAAACGGCCGGCGCCGCCGAGTGGGCCGCGACCCACGCGCGGTCGAGCCGATTCTCCAGGATGAAGCGGGCCATCTCGCCCGCCTCCGAATAGTCGTCTCGCATCTCCTTCACCCATGTGTGCGCGGCCACCAGGAGCGACGGCAGGAGGAGCACGCCCAGGGCCGCGGCGAGGACGCGTTGGCGGAGGGATCGCCCGGGACCGGGCGTCTCGGCGCCGGCCATCCACCAGGCGACCGTCACCGCGATGAAGAGCAGGCCGAAGTGACGCACTCCTCCCGCGTACTTGAAGACGAGCACGTAGAACAGGCCGGCGCTGGTCACAAGAAAGACGAGGGCCGCCCGGGGCGCGGTCCGGACCCGGGCGAGCGTCAGGCCGACCGCGAGCGCGCCGACCACCTCGGTCCAGAAGCCCGCGTGGTGCGGCACAAACGCCTGCGACAGGGTCTCCCGGATACGAAGGGGCTCGACGTGGCGGAAGAACTCAGGCGGGAGCTGCCCGTCCACCGGCGGCCAGAGCTGCCACACCGCCAGTCCGATGCCGGCCCCCGCCAGGGCGACCCCGAGCCAGAGCCGGCGATTGCCCCGGGCTCGCCACGCGTCCCACGCGAGCGCGGCCGCGAAGGCGAGCGCGAAGAACGTGAAGTGGGCGCTGGCGTTCGCGGCCAGGCCGACCACCACGCCGTAGAGCGGGGCCAGGCGCCGGCGCGCGCCGTCCATCGCCAGCGCCGTGAAGCAGAGCAGTATGCCGATGGCGTAGTTGCGCGAGATCACCGCGTACTCGAACGACAGGAAATAGCCGAACACCAGGGCCAGGCGAAGCCCCAGCGGAAACGGGGCGCGGAACAGGAGGAGTCCGGCGGCCACCCAGGCGATGACCAGGTGCAGGTATCGCTGGGTGGCGTAGCCGGCGCCGGCCTTGGCGAACGGCATCTGGATGAAGTACCAGAGGCCGGGAGTCCCCGAATAGCCCCCGTAGTGGAGGATCTCCCCGACGCTGGCGTCCCGCGCCATCACCCAGGCGTCGGCCTCGTCGCGCCACGGCTCGTGATGCGTGGCCAGGATGCTCGTCAGCGCGACGAAGACGGCAAGCGCGAGGGCGCTCTTCCAGTTCACGCCACCAGGGTACGCGAAAAAGCTCTCGGGGCGCGGCGCGGCCTGCGAGGATAGGCGCGTGCGGCTCTTCGACCGGAAGTTCGGCGCGCGGTTCCTGGAGGACGTGCCCGCCGCGCCCGGCGTCTACCGGTTCCACGATACCGCGGGTATCCTCCTCTACGTCGGGATGGCCGCGAACCTGCGCCGGCGCCTCGCGCAGTATCGCCTCACCGGGCGACGCAAGAAGGAGCGCAAGCGCCGCGCGCTCGTGAAGGCGGCGGCCCGCATCACCTGGGAGGTCTGCGAATCGCCGCTGGCCGCCGCGCTCGCCGAGATCCGCCTCATCCAGACGCTCCGGCCGCCGCAGAACGTGGCGGGCGCCTATCCGTTCCTGTACCCCTACGTCGGCGTGGCAACCGAGGGCGGCGAGACGTACTTCTGCCTCACCACCACGCCCGAGGCCTTCCCGGCCTTCACGTTCCACGGGGCCTTCCGGTCCCGCGAGGTGACCGGCGAGGCGTTCTTCCGCCTCATGGACCTGCTCCGCTACATCGGCCACCCGGTGCCGCGCCATCGCTGCCGTCGCTTCGGCGCGGTCCGGCACTCCCACGTGCGCGGATTCCGGCGACTGCCGGCCGACAGCGCCGAGACGTGGAGCACCCTGCTCCGCGGAACCTCTCGGGAGGCGCTGGAGGTGCTCGCCCTGCGGCTGCTGGACCATGCCGGCGCCCGGGCCCGCCGAGAGGAGACCCATCGGGCCCTGCGCGCCGTCGGGCGCTTCTTCCGGCACGAGGCCCGGGCCCTGGCCCGGGTGCGAACCGCCACCGGCTATCCGCTCTATCCCGTGCCCCAGGGGGAGCGGGACCTGCTCTTCGCCCGGTATCGGGGTCGAGGCCTTGACGTGACAGGGCTTGTCAGGAGAAGGGCGCGTTTCGTAACTCGGTAAGAACGCTAGCCTTGTAAGGTCCTGTGCTTACACGCCTCGCGGGTGGCACCTTCGGTGCACTGCTCCCGGGTATGCCGGCCGAACCCTCGTCCAGGCGCATCCTCGTGGTCGATGACGACGACCAGATCCGCGACCTCCTGGCCACCGCGCTGAGCGCCGACGGATACACGGTGGACGGAGCCCGGGACGGGGGCGAAGCCCTGGCCCTCCTCACGCAGCACCCGTACGACCTCGTGCTGAGCGACCTGCGCATGCCCCGGGTGGACGGCCCTTCCCTCTACGAGACCCTCCAGACCCGCCATCGCTTCCCGGTGCGCTTCGCCACCAAGCTGCCTCGCGTGATCTTCATGACCGGCAATCCCGCGGAGCACGCCGAGTTCCTCCGCGGGACCACGGATCCGATCCTGGAGAAGCCGTTCGCGATGCGCATCGTCCGGAAGATGGTCCGCGTGCTCCTGTCCGCCACGCCCTAGGCTCGTCCGATGCGCCTGGCCACGAAGATCTTCCTCGTCTCCGCGCTCGTCATCCTCGTCCTCTGCGGCACGGTGGTGTGGAGCCTGCTCACCGTCAAGCGGCTCGTCACCGCGAACCAGGAGATCACCACCCGCGCGGTGCCGGCGCTGCGCCTGCAGGGCGCCCTGCGCGAGTCCGTGCACGGGCTGGTGCGCCTGGAGACCCGGGCCCTCGTGCTGCAGGACCAGAAGTACGCCGCGATGTGGACCGACCGGGCCGACCGGGCGACCCGTGACCTGGCGGAGCTCGGCGACTACCTGGAGAGCGCGGAGGAGCGGGACGCCCACGCCCGGGCCGGCGACGCCTTCGCGACCTACCGCGGCCACGTCGCGGCGGAGCGGCGCCTCGTGGCGCTCGGTCGCGCCCGCGCGGCGCTGCTGATCGCGGAAGGTCCCGCGCGCGAGGCGGCCGAGAGTACGGAGGCCGCCCTCGCCGACGCCATCACCGCGACCGAGGCGCGGCTGGCCGCCGGGCAGGCGCGCGCCCGGGCCCTCGAGGCCCGGACCTGGCGCGCGGTGACCGGCGCGCTGGCGGTGAGCCTGGTCCTGGCGCTGGCGGCCAGCGCGCTGCTCGCCTACCGCATGGCGCGCTCGCTCGGCCGGCTGTCCTCGGCCACCAGGTCGCTCGCCGCCGGGACCTGGACCGGGCCCCTCCCCGTCGAGGGGCGCGACGAGATCAGCGAGCTCGGCCGGGCCTTCAATCAGATGGCCGAGCGGCTGCGCGACGTGGAGCGCCTCAAGGAGGAGTTCTTCTCGCACATCACCCATGACCTGCGGAACCCGCTGGCGTCCATCCGGCTCGCCGCCGAAGGCATCCAGGAGCGGGCCAAGGCCGGGGGCGACGCGAAGGCCGCGCGCTTCGGATACCTCATCGAGGTCAGCGCCGCCCGCATGATGACGATGATCAACCAGATCCTCGACTTCACGCGGCTCCGGGCCCGCGCGGTGCCGCTCGAGCGCAAGCCCATCGACCTGCTCGAGGTGGCGGGCCGGGCCCTGGACGAGCTCCGGCCGGTCTCCGAGGAGAAGCGGATCCGGGTGGACCTGGCGGCGGAGGGTCACGACTTCACGCTGCCGGGGGACGAGGGCAGCCTAGTGCGCGTGGTCGTGAACCTGCTCGGCAACGCGCTGCACTTCACGCCGGCCGGGGGCGCGGTGCGCGCGCGCCTGGCGGCGCTGCCGGACCGGCTCGAGCTGGCGATCGAGGACACCGGCGTCGGCATCCCGGCCGACGCGCTGCCCTCGATCTTCGAGCCCTACCGTCAGGCGCACGGCCCGCGCAAGGGCACCGGCCTCGGCCTGGCGGTGGTGAAGGGTCTCGTCGAGGCCCACGGCGGCACGGTGGCGGTGCGGTCGGAGGTCGGGAAGGGAAGCTGCTTCACGGTGACGATCCCGAAGGCCCCCGCCGAGGCGGGCGCCGCGGTGACCGTGTGAGACACCCCGCGCGCCGCCTGCGGTGGGTCGCTCCGGTCCTGCTGCTCACGACCGCCGCGTGCAGCACGGCCAGACCATTCCCCTGGCTCGGCATCGAGCCGCGCGCTCCGGGTACCCCACGCGCCGCCGTCCAGCTGATCGCCCACGCCGACGACCTCGCCCGGCGGGGTCAGGCGCGGGCCGCGCAGGCCGCCTACGAGCGCGTGCTCCGCGAGCATCCGGGCGATCCGGAGGGCGCCTCCGCGCTCTACGGCCTCGGGCGCCTGCAGGCGGACCCGGCCGGCGGGCTTCGCAACTATCGGGCCGCGCAGCAGACCTTCTCCCGACTCCTGGCCGCCTACCCGCGGAGCCGCTGGGAGGCCGACGCGCGCGCGTGGCAGGCGATGATCGGGGACGTGCTCGCGCGGGGGGCCGAGGCGGCGCAGCTCAAGGAGGAAGCGGCGCGGCTCAAGCGGCAGATCGAGCAGCTTCGGCGCACCGACCTCGATCTCGAGCGGCGCCGCTAGACGACCCGCCCCCGGGGTGGCGGGCCGCTCGACACCTACGCCGGGCCGGTCCTGGCCGGACTCGCCTTGACATCGCCGGCGGCGAGGGCGCACCATCCCGCCCCATGGACGCGTTCCTCCAGGCCGCGATCGAGGAGGCCGAGCTGAGCTTCTCCGAGGGCGGCATCCCCATCGGCTCGGTGCTCGTCCACGAGGGGCGCGTCCTCGGCCGCGGCCACAACCGCCGCGTGCAGAACGGCAGCGCGATCCTCCACGGCGAGATGGACGCGCTCGAGAACGCGGGCCGCCGGCCGGCCCGCGTCTACCGCGAGTGCACGATCTACACGACGCTCTCGCCGTGCGCGATGTGCACCGGGGCCATTCTCCTCTACCGCATCCCGCGGGTGATCGTCGGCGAGAACCGGACGTACCGCGGGGAGGAGGATCTCCTGCGCGGGCGCGGCGTGACGGTGGAGGTGCTCGACGACGCGCGGTGCCGGGACCTGATGGCCCGATTCATCCAGGCCAACCCCGCCCTGTGGGCGGAGGATATCGGCGAGTAGAGAGAGCGGCCGGACCGCGGGTCAGCGCGGCCAGGGCAGCGGCGTCGTCTCGCTCCACGCGTCGGGCCGGATGCCGAACGCCTCGATCATGCGCTGCCACCCCGACGCGATCGTGAGCGCGGCGCCCAGCTCGAGGATCTGCCCCTCGTCGAAGTGCTCCCGCAGCCGGGCGAAGAGCGCGTCGTCCACCAGGGGCCGCTCCCCGCTCAAGCAGTCGGCGAGCCGCAGAGCCGCCACCGTGTGGGCGGGCAGATCAGCCTGCTCGAGATCCCCGAGCGCCTGCTGCACCTCGCGCTCCGTCAGTCCCTTGCGCACCAACGATGCGCTGCGCGCGAGGCTTCAGTGCACGCACTGGTTGCGCTGGGCGAGGCGGATGCGGCACAGCTCCACGAGCGCGGGATCGAGGCTCGCGCCGCCCGCATAGCTGAAGCCCACCCAGGCGAGGAACAGGTCGAGCACCGCGGGCCGGCGTGCGAGGGTGAGGAAGAGATTGTCGTCCTGATAGGCCTTGGCGCGCCAGACGTCGAAGCGACGCCGCAGCTCCGGATCGAGCCGCTCCGGATCGGCCTTGGGCAGGCGACCATGCGCGTTGGCCATGCGGACGCTAGGCCTTGCGGAAGCGGTGGATCCCGGCGCCGTCCACGAGGCGCGCGACCTGGCCCCGCGCTTCCAGGAAGTGCAGGTGCGCGACGGTCTCGCCGATGGCGAAGCCGAGCTGGTGCGTGTCGAGCTGCCGGCGGAAGAGCACCGGTACCAGCTCGTGGGCGGTCCGCGGCTCCGCGAGCGCGTCGATCGCCTCGCTGAGGCGCTCGTCGTGGTGATGCTGCAGGTGGTCGAGGCGCTTGTGCAGGCCGACGAAGGGCAGCCCGTGCGACGGCAGCACCAGCGTCTCCTCCGGGAGCGGCCGGAAGCGCCCGAGCGAGTCCAGATAGAGCTTGAGGGGGTTGCCGTTCGGCTGGTCCGGCCACACGCTCACGTTGGTCGTGATCTTGGGCAATACCTGGTCGCCCGAGATCAGCACGTTCGCCTCCGGGGAGAACAGGCAGGCGTGCTCGGGTGCGTGCCCCATCACCGTGAAGGCGTGCCACCGGCGGCCACCGATCGTGACCACGTCGCCCTCGCGGACCGCCCGGAAGCTGGGCGCGACCGAGGGCACGAGCTTGCGGTAGTTGTTGCCGAGGCCGCGGAAGGCCTCGGCCTGCGCCTCGGGGACGCCGTGGCGGCGATAGTGGTTGAGCCGCTTCTCCGAGTCGTTGCCGCCCATCCCCTGCCAGGCCAGATGGGCCATGAGCCATTCGGCCTGCGGGCACCAGAGCTCGACCCCGAAGCGCCGCGTCAGCCAGTCGGCGTTGCCGATGTGATCCGGGTGGAAATGCGTGACGAGCACGCGCACGAGGGGCCGCCCGCCCAGCTCGCCCGCGAAGAGCCGCTCCCACAGCTCCCGCGTCGGCGGCAGCCCGATCCCGGTGTCCACCGCCGTCACGCCGGCCTCGTCGTCGAGCAGCCACAGGTTGATGTGGTTGAGCTGGAAGGGCAGCGGCATCCGGATCCAGCGGATACCGGGAGCCACCAGGACGCTTCGGCCGCCCTCGGGGGGCTCGGGCCAGGGATGCGTGAGACCGGGGGCGGGCGCGGCCAGCGGGTGCTCGGGCTCGGGCTTCATGCCCCTCACTCTACCGCGTCCGCGAAGGGATGAGAGAAAACGTTGACTCTCGTCCGCGCGGTTCTCTATGCTGGGAAGACGGTCCCGCATGCATCGGCTCCTCGTCCTCTCCAGCGCAATCGGCCTCACCCTGATCCTGGCCGAGCTAGCTCACGCGGGCAAGCCCGTGTGGTGCCACGAGGTCCGCCGCGGGGACACCCTCACCGCCATCGCCCGCCGGCACGGGGCGTCCGTGAGCGAGCTGCGCGGGCTCAATCGCCTCGGTCGGAACGCGATCCGCCCCCGCACCATCCTGATGCTGCCGGCGGTCCGCGATCTCCGCCGGGGGCGACTGGACCTGTCCCGGCCGCCGATGGTGGCCCGGCAGCACCGGCTCCGCCGCGAGAGCGCGGCGGCCGCGCGGGAGCGGCTCTCGCGGATGCGGAGCCTCGCGATGGTCGAGCACTTCCGGCGAACGGGGCTCCTGGTGGAGATCCCCCTCAAGACGCGGACGTACTACGTGGAAGGCGTGGGCACCGGTCTCCGGGTGGCGCGGCCGTGGACCAGGCAATTCGTCGAGCAGATCGCGCGGGCGTTTCACGATCTGTTCGGCAAGCCGCTCCGGATCACGAGCCTGACCCGGACCACCGCCCGGCAGCGCGAGCTACGCCGGACCAACCCGAGCGCGGCGCCCGCGGCGGGTCCGGTGCAGTCCACCCACCTCACCGGGGCGGCCGTCGACATCTCCAAGCGCTCGCTCTCGGAAGCGGAGATCGCCTGGCTCCGGACGGTGCTCGCGCGGCTGAAGGCCCGCGGCCTGATCCACGCGGCCGAGGAGTTCCGGGAGCCCCACTTCCACGTGCTGGTCCGGAAGGTCTACGCGACGTACGCCCGCGCCCTCCGCTCGCCGATCCTCGCCGGCGGCTGCTGAGCGGTGGGCACCCTCATCCCGCCGGCCGGACCGGCTCGCTGATCTCCCACTGTCGCCCCTCGTTGTTCGCAAAGACCACTCGCAGCACGCCCGGGCGCGACACCCTGACCGGAAATCGGAGGATCGGATTGGCGCTGATGGCGGACGTCAGCGTGAAATGCGCGACCAGGTCCCGGTCGAAGTAGACGCGCACCTGCTTGACGAAGAACTCGGGGCGCTCCCGTACGTAGACGCCGCCCTTGAGGCTCAGGCCCGTGTCGGAATCGTGGTCCAGCTTCGTCCGGACCTCGACGATCTCCCCGAGGCGCGGAACCCGAGCCAGCCGAAGCTTCGGGTTCCCCGACCGCTCCCTCGAGACTCGCTCGGGGGCCGTGGCACAGCCATCACCCGCTACCCGTACCGCACGGGTCGCGACGAAGCGTCCGTGCCTGGTGCACTCCGCCGCGGCCTGGACGACGCCCCCGACGCCCGAGCGCATCGGGAAGGCGACCGAGGCCCGCCCGCTCTCGGGGGTGAACCGGTAGGTCCCCTTGTGCGCGACCGGGTCGGTCGGCAGGACGATCTCGAGGGACCGGATGTGGTGGTCGCGCTCCATCGGATGCTCGACCGATACGCGAACCGGGACGGCGGCGGGATCCTCGGCCAGGATAGGGAGGTCGAGCTTCGGCCGATGATCATCCGCGCCGGCTTCGGCCCGTCCCAGCTCCGGGCGGAGCACGAAGGCCCCGGTACCCAGCAGGAGGCTGAGCGCCGTTCGCCGATCGCACTCGCATGGCATCCTCTCCCGCATCGGCAAGCTCTCCCTTCTTCGACGGCCTTGTCTCGATCGCTCTAGCGACCTTCGAGCAGCTGCTCGATCACCTCGCGGGCCGCGGGGCTGTCCCAGTCGCGTGCTCCGGCCGCGACGGCCGCGATCGCTCCGCGGCGGTCGATGAGGATGCTGGTCGGCAGCCCGGCCATCCGATACTCCCCGGCCACGGTCATCCCGGGGTCCAGCCCAATCGGGAACGTCAGCGCGAAGCTCTTCACGAAGGGGCCGACGACCTGTTCACCCCCGCGGTCGATCGACAGGGCCAGGATCGTGAACCCTCTGGACTTGAAGCGGCGGTAGAGCCGCTCCATCGAGGGCATCTCTTCGCGGCACGGCGGGCACCAGGTGGCCCAGAAGTTGAGGAGGATCACCTGCCCCTTGAAGTCGCCCAGCCGGATCGGGGACCCGCCGAGGCCGGGCACCGCGAAATCGGGGGCGGTCGTCCGACGCCTGGGGCGGAAGAGCTGCAGCGTATCGAAGGGATCCTTCGCCGAGGCTCGATCCGGGCGAAAGAAGGGTAACAGCGCCCCGGCTACGATCAGCCGCCGCCGGCTGATCACGACAGAGCCCCGAACCGCACCCGCGTGGGCCGATGCCGGTCTGTATCCCATCGCCGAGCCGTCACCGTTGGACCGACTGATATTCGCCCTGCCCCTCGGAAGTGCTGACGATCCCTTGGAGTGCCTCGTCGAGTTTGGCGCTCACGGTCTCCACCCCGAGCGTCCCGACGTGCTTGTAGGTGATCCTTCCCTCTCGATCGATGATGAAGGTCTCCGGGAGACCCCATACCCCGTAGTCGATCGCGATCTTGCTGCCGGGATCGATCCCGTTCGGATACGTGACATCGAACTCCTGGAGAAACCCTCGGGCCGCCTCTTCCTTGTCCTGGATGTTGATCCCCAGGAACACAACGTCCCGCTCCCGGTATCCTCGCCAGGCCGCCTCGAGCATCCGGGCTTCGGCTCGGCACGGCGGACACCAGGAGGCCCAGAAGTTCAGGAAGACAACCCGGCCACGCAGGTCGTCGAGGCGCAGCATCGAGTCGTCGAAGAGGGTCAGGGTGAAGGTGGGCGCGGGCTTGGCGAGGAGTGGGGTCGGGATGAACTTCGGCTCCCGGGTGAACCCCCAGGCCAGCAGAGCCAGCACCGCCACCGTCGGGACCAGGATCGCACCCGTGCGCAGCGCGCGCCGGCTCATCCACCACTCGGGCGAGTCCCGGCGGATCGCCGCCCACCTCCGGCACGGGATCGCTCGGTCAGATATTCCGGCAACAGCGGAAGGATGACCCGACTGAACTGTTGGGCGGTCGCCCGCGTCCTCTCGATATCTCCATCGACCACCGGCAGCGCGATTCGCACCATGCTGGCGGCGCTGGGGCGTCGCCACACCGCGTTCCAGAGCAGCTGCACGGACCCCCTCAGATAGCTCGCCGTCCACCGGTCGCCAACGCCGAACCAGTACAGGAACAGCACTTGTCCGGTCGGCGTCGTGCCCAGAAACATGTTGGCCTCGAGCTGCGGCGAGCCCGCCGTGTCGCCCAGCCCGACTCGGACGAGCCCGGATCGGCTGATCGTGTTCCCCGCCGCCACGAACGACACCTCGGGCGGATGAAAACCCCGATGACCGCGCTCGAAATAGGTGACGAGCAGGTCCACGGTGTCGCTCCCACCAGGGCGACGGTAGACCCGTGAAAGCACCGCGCTCGTTTCGAGAACTGCATAGACCATGTCCGGCTTCGCCAGCAGCACGTCCTGCCCCCTCCACTCCCCCACGGTCAAGGGGAATTCGCGCAATCTGACCTCATAGTCCTCCTGCCGAGCTCCCGCCGACCACAACGAGAACGCCGCCGAGACCACGAGCATGGCGATGACGACGGTATATCGACGGCGCCTCGTTCGGCCACCCGCCGCGCCGTCGGACGCTGCCGCGTGCACCCACGGGGCCGTCATCCCACGATGGTGGTCGGCGCCCGGCCGTTCCATGGCCGGAGGACCTTCGAGACGAGGTACAGACCGAGGAAGGCAATGGCGAACACGAGCAGGCCGGTCGTGAAGTCGGTCCACTCGAAGGCGCGACCCCGAGACCCAAAGTAGTAACTGACCAGGACCATGGCGACGACACGCACCAGATTCGCGGCCACCGCGAGCGGCACCGACGCGGCGAACAACATCCACTTCCTGGGCGCGGAGAGCGGCGTGAGATACGCATAGACGGCCCCGAGGGCCGTCAAGGCGATCAGCGACCGCAGCCCGCTGCAGGCGTTCTCGATCTCGACCACCCCGTTCGGCAGCGTGAGATAGGCGCCCTCGAGAAGCACGGGAACGCCGGAGGCGTCCACGATGTCGGTGGCGAGAGAGGCGACCAGCAGCTTGAGCCAGAACGTGATGTAGATGATCGAGATTTTCGGAAGCGGAATCATGTACAGGAGATAGGCGAGCGGGAACCAGAGCGCACGCGTGACGGCCGGCCCGAGCAGAGAGAGCGACAGCCCGGTCAGGACGACGAGCATCGACAGCGCCGAAGCGAAGTTGACGAGCCAGGAGGTGCCCAAGCCGTACAAGAGCAGCCCGCTACCCAGCACCCAGAGCCCGGCTCGCGATGGGACAACGGTCATCGTCTTGAGGCGGTCGCGCTTCCACCAGATGACGAACCCGCTCAGGAGCGGGATCAGGAATCCATGGCTGTAGTAGGAGTCGACCTCTACGTACTTCCCATACAGGGTCACGAATACCGGAAGATAGATGACGCCGAACAAGAGGACGATCGCCGTCACCCTCGCGAGGGTTTCCCGGCGTTGCAGATCCAGCTCCTCAGCGAGGGTGACGTGCATTCGCAGCCTCCGTGGTCCCTTCTGGTCGCGAGGGCAGGAACGCCGGCGTCCGGGCCGCGTACGCCCGGAATGCCTCCCCGAAGCGCGCCGTCAGCTCGCGATCCTCCCGCCGGGCCAGCCCGAGGTACGCGAGGATCAGCAGCGGCGCCATCACGAGCGTCGGGAGGGTCGGCCACTGGATGTTGAACGCCAGGACGATCAGGATCAGGCCGAGGTACTGGGGATGCCGCAGGTAGCGGTAGATGCCTGAGGTCACGAGGCCCCCACGCCCGCGGTACACCGTCGCCCAGCCTACGGCCACGAGGCTCACGCCCAGCGCGATCAGCCCGACGCTCAGGAGCATCACGACATAGACGCCCACGTCGAGCGGCAGGACTCCGAGGCGCGCCAGGAGGAAGGCCCAGAGATGGCTCTCGTTCATCCCGAACGCGGCCGGGGGCAGCCCGAGCAGCGGCGCCAGGAGATAGACCGTCAGCGGGATCCCGAACATCTCGGGGAAGAGGGACACGAAGAAGGCGGTGGAGACTCCGGCGTTGCGCCACTCGACTCGGCGTCGAGGCCGAGCGAACCCGATGACGAAGGCCGTGAAGACCGCGCTGACGAGCAGCACGGCCCGCCAGTTCCCGTACCAGTGATCGAACGGCATGTTCGTACCGCCCGGCGCCTCCCTGATCGTGAGCGCGAGGAGCGCGAGGGCAAGGGCCACCACCGCGCCGGCCAGCACCCACCTGACCGCCGACCAGGCACCGCGTCCTCGCTCCGGTAGATCGAAGGGCATCAGAGCCACCAGTAGATCAGCGTATCGTGTAGTCCGGCCACGATGAAGGCGGCCCCCGCGACCCTCGTCACCGACCGATGCCACCGGGCAACCCCGCCGGCCAGCCGGTCGGCGGCACCCCAGCCGAGAGACACCACCGCGGCCAGCGCCAGAAGCGGGATGGCCGTGCCGAGGGCGAAGACGGCCGGGAAGCTCCATCCGGCGGGGCTGCGAAGGGCCAGGGGCACCGTCAGCCCGAAGAAGAGCCAGAACAGCGTCGGGCAGAAGGCGAACGAGAAGGCGACCCCCAGAAGGAAGGCGCCGCGGCCGCCGCCGGAGACCTGTCCGGCCAGCCGGCGGCTCGGCCCGAGCCCGAACCCGCCCGGGAGGCGGACGAGCCCCAGCAGGCCGAGACCGACGAGCAGCATGAGCGGGCCCAGGAGCTTGCGGGTGACGACGACCACCGGGATCGACGCGCCCTGGAGCTGGAGGCCGAGCACCACCACGAGGCCGCCGACCACGGAGTAGACGAGGACCTTGCCGGCGACATAGGCGAGGGAGGCGCCCAGGACGGGCGCGGTCCCGGCCCGGCTGGCGCTCCAGGCCAGCGCGCCCAGGTTCGTCGTGAGCTGACAGGGCGCGGTCGCCCCGATGAGCCCGAAGAGCAGCGCGCTCACCGGCGGCACGCTATTTCCCTCGATCCAGCCCTGGATCACGAGGATCGGCCCCTGGGTGAGCCCGCTCAGCCACGAGTACCAGGCGATCACCAGGTCGGCCATGGCGCCCCGACCCTCCCGCGCTCAGGCCAGCTCCCGCCGCAAGCGGTCGAAGTCCTCCCGGCTGATCTCACCCCGGGCGTAGCGGGTCCTGACGATCTCGAGCGCATCGTTCCTCGAACGGTCCCGTGGCGACTCGCCCGACGCCGGGGCCAATCCCCTGACGGCGAGGACCACGCCGACGATCACCAGCGCCAGGAGCCCGAGGCCCAGGAGAAGATTGAACAGCATCCCGGCCCCCATCCATCCAAACCCGCTCCAGCAACTTCCCATTCCCATCGCGATCCCTCCCGAGGCGAGAAACGAAGCTCGATCGCACCGCGTCCTCCATCAGCGCCCGGCCAGCAGCTCCCGAAGGTTGTCCCGCAGCCGGGCGAGCGAGCCCGGATCGTCGGTCCGGTGATAGGCGCGGATCCGGCCCTGGCGATCGACCAGGACGAACCGCGGGCTGTGCAGGATCAGCCCGCCGGAGCCGTGAGAGGCGAAGGCCGGGCCCGGCCCCGGTGGCCAGCCCGGCAGACCGCTCCGAGCCGCCGGCGTTGCCTCCGATACGCCCAGCCTGAAGCCGTCCCTAGCCAGGGCATGGATGGCCGGCTTCGGCCCCGTCAGGAACAGCCACCGTTCGGGATCCGCCCCGTGACGCGCGGCGTAGCGCCGCAGTGCTTCCGGCGTGTCGTGCGCCGGGTCCACCGTGATCGACACGAAGCGGAGATCGCGCGCGCCGGCGAACTCCTCCTGGAGGCGCTGCACCTGCAGGCTCTGGAGCGGACAGGTCTCGGTGCACGCCGTGTAGATGAAGTTCGCGAGCCAGACCGTGCCGCGAAGCGCGGCACGGGTCACGGTACTCCCGCCGCGCTCGGTCAGCCGGAAGTCCGGCACCGGTCCGTAGTCCGCGAGCGTCTCGACCGTGCCCTCGGGGGGCGGGGGCTCCGGCCGGCGCCAGAGCGAGACGAGCGTGGCGCCGACGAGCACGTGGCCGAGTGCGAGCGCGCCGAGGGTGAGCAGCCCTCGCCGTCTCATCCCGCGATCCTGACGAGGGTGATCATGCCGCCCTCCATGTGCATGGGCTTGTGGCAGTGGAAGAACCAGTCCCCCGGGTTGTGGGCCGAGAACTCGATGTCCACCGCGGCCATGTGGCCTTCCACGTCCACGCTGTCCTTGATAAGAGGCCGGGCGAGCCGCTGTCCGTTGACCGCGAGCACCGCGAAGGACTGCCCATGGAGGTGCATGGGATGCGCCTCCATGCTCATGTTGCCGAGGCGCACCCGCACCCGCTCGCCGCGCTTGACCGCGATGGGATCGGTGGACGGGTACTGCTTGCCGTTGATCGTCCAGGTGTCGGAGCCCATCATCCCGCCGCTCAGCGTCTGGGTGAAGCTCCGAACGATTCCGGAGGCAGCCGGAAGCACGTCACGCCCCTGGCCCAGCGTGTAGTGCCAGAGGTGGAGACCCGCGCTACCCTCGGTCACCGCCTCGGGCTTTCGGCTCTCGCGCCCTTCGTAGGTGACGAGGACCTTTTCGCCGGCCGCGGCATGTCCCGGCTGGGCGCAGTAGAGCCACCAGGCGCCCGGTCGGTCCGCGGTGACCAGCATGTCGTAGCGCTCGCTGGGCGCGATCGGCACCGCGTCGACCGCGACCGACTCGACCAGCGGATTGCCGTCGGTGTGGGTGACCCGCAGTCGGTGCCCCGCCAGGCGGATGACGTGCGTGTGATCGGCGCTGGCGTTGATCAGGCGGAGCCGCACGCGCTCGCCCTTGCGGACCCGGAGCGGCTCGGTGGCCGGGTACGCTTTCCCGTTGATGGTCATGGTGTCGTAGGCCGGCATGCTCTGAGAGCCGCCGCCCATCATCCCGCCCATGCCTCGCCCCATCATGCCGCCACCCATCATCCCGCGGCCCCTCATGCCGCTCATCATCCCGCCCATCTCGCCGCGACCTCCCGCGGTGCCTTCGCGGGTCGACGGCAGGGCCGGCCCGGTTCCGGTGGCCCAGTCGTCGAGCACCAGCGTGTACTCGCGGTCGAACGGGAAAGGCTCGGTGCCCGCGGGGTCGACGATGAGCGGCGCCACGAGGCCCAGGTCCATCTGCCGGTGCTCCTGGAAGTGCGTGTGGTACCACCGCGTGCCGGCCGGCCGGGCCTCGAACTCGTAGATGAACGTCCCGCCGGGCGGGACCGGCTTCTGGGTGATGCCGGGCACGCCGTCCATCGCGTTGGGGACATCCACCCCGTGCCAGTGGATCGTCGTGGGCTCGGCGAGCGCGTTCTTCAGCACGACGCGCACGCGCTCGCCTTCCTTCACGCGGATCTCGGGGCCCGGTACCCGCCCGTTGTAGGCCAAGGCGGTGATGCGCTTGCCCGGAGCCAGCTCCCACTCGAGCGCCCGGGTCTCGAGCACGATCTCCCGCGCGCGCGTGGCCGCCTCGGCCCCGGCGACCGCGGCCGGACCGCGCAACCCTCCGGAACCGATGACGCCCAGCGCTCCGACCCCGACCCGCCCGGCGCGCGCCATGAACTCGCGCCGGGCGAGCGCGCCACGGGTCAATGCCGCTTCGTCCACGTCGTCCCTCCGTCGGTGCTCACGTAGAGCTTCCCGTCCTCTGAAGCCGCGTAGACTTCGTCGGCTCGCCTCGGGTTGATGGCCACGGCCGCCATGTTCTTGAGCTCCTTGCCGACGGGCTTCCAGCTCCCGCCGGCATCCGTGCTTCGGAACAGCCCGTCCCGCATCGCGGCGAACATCACCTTCGGGTTCTCGGGGTTCACTGCGAATCCGTTCACCGTCCGGCGCGTGGGCAGACCGCCCACCTGTTTCCACCCTCAGAAGCAGTCGGGGCTGCGGAGCAGACCCTCCGCCGTCCCGGCATAGAGGAAGATCCCGCCCATCCCGGTGGGGACGTTCACCGAGGCCAGCACCTTCACCTCGCCCGCGGGCCCGTCATCCACGCGAACCCACTTTCCGCCGGGGTCCGTCCTGCGGTAGACGCCCTCGCCTTGGCCCCGGACGGCGGCATGGAGCTTCGCCGGGTCGTTGGGATCCACCGCGAGCCCGTGGACGTCGAGGCCCCCGATGCCGGTGTTCATCTGCGCCCACGAGCCTCCCCCGTCCTGCGTCCCGAACACTCCCGCTTCGTGCGTGCCGACATAGACCACTCGCGCATCGCGCGGGTCCCCGACCAGGGTCATGACGTCGAGATGGGAAGACTTGTCGGACAACCCGACGGACTGCCATGTGCGGCCGCCGTCCGCGCTCCGGAAGAGCCCCGTATGCGCCCCGAGCCAAAGGGTGCGCCCGTCGGCGGCCACCGTCAACGCGTGGACGTGCTCGAATCCGCGCGCGCCGGCCGGCTTCGCGTGCTGGGCGGCCGCGGCGACCGGCCCGGACACGCCGGCGGCGGCCAGCGTGGCGAGAAGCCACACGACCGTCCGGTGCGGCCCCGACCCCGCGCCGGGCGCGGGCGGCCGCCCGCAATCTTCGAAGCGACGCAGCACCCCCATCCCGAGGCAGATCGCCGGACACGCGAGAACGACGGCGAGCTGGAGCGCCGCCCCCAGCGCACCCAGCGGCGCCGGGCCGAGCGCCTCCACCCGCCGGCCGTCGGTCGGGATCTCGGCCGCGTCGGGATACCTGGCCGCGCTCCCGCCGGTTGGCGCCGGCCCGGCGAGCAGGACCGCCAGGGCGCCCCCCGTCACCAGGACTGCGAGGGCCAGCGGGAGCGCCGTCGTCGTTCGCCTGCTCTCGGTCACCGCTTCTTCGGCTCCTTCGGCGCCGCCGGCCGGTCGGCGTCGTGATTGTCGCCCTTCCCGTGGCCCTGCATCGCGCGCATCATGAAGAACATCCCCAGCGGGCAGGCGAGGAGCGCCAGGGTCGGAAGGATAGCCGCGCCCGCCCCCAGCAGGGCACCCCCACCGCCCGCCAGGAAGACGAGGGCAAGGAGCGGCAGCCCGCAGCACGCGCCCATCTTGAGCGCCCGCTTGAGATCCCAGCCGCTCGAAGCCCGTCCGCCCGGGGAGGCCACGTCAGTGGTCTGGTCGGCGGTGGCCGCGCTCTCGATCCTCGCGGCCCGCGCTTCCCGGACGAAGGCGTCCGCGTGCTCGTCGCTGCAGAAGCGCTCGCCGAACCGCACCGGGAGCCCGCCGGTTCCGTCCAGGTCGGCCCCACAGTACGAGCAGTAGCCCGTTGCCTTCGCTCCGGGTCCACCGTTGCTGGAGACCTCCGCAATCGCTTCGTCGGCTTTGATCGGTCCCTCGTCCGTGTCCATCGTCGGTTCCTCCGGCCTCACCGGGACTCGCCCCGTGTCCGTCTCGAAGGCCCTGTCATCGCGGTGCGACATCATCCGCAGCACCCCCGCCGCTGAGGCCGGTCATCACCGCGAGGTTCCGGCGTCACGACCCGGAGGTTCTCGGCGCGCACCTCCTTCACGTACTCTTCCGCGTGCGCCTCCGAGCAGGCCCACTCGCCGAAGCGCTTGAAGCTGGGCTCGGTAACTTCCTTGCCGCAGATCGGGCAGTACTTGTCCGTCGTCTGGATCGCCATATGCCTCCCGTCCTAGCTTGGTTAGCTGTTTGAGGGTCGTGGCAAGCTCCGACAAGATACGGAGGCCGCCAGAGTCTCCCCTCTTCGACCCACAGGCTCAGTCCCGCGCCGGGCCTGGAGCGAGCCCCACACGTCGAGACGGACCTACCGGGTCAGGATCTAAGGTGGAAGCTGGAGCGGCTAGGCGAGGCTGGGAGGGGCACGCGGGCTGGCTAGATCCGCGTGATGCTGAACCGGCTCGGGAGAAACCTCGTCGCGGGGCAATGGGGTGGCAGGGAGAGCAACCGTATGGATCGCCACCAGTTGATGCGCGACGACGGGGATGGGCACCACGGTTCCGGACTGGGCACAAATGCGCGCAGAGGAATCAAGGCCGCCGCAGGCATCCTCTTCTGCGACCGCAGGCGCGACCGCCGAGAGGCAGAACACGAGGAGAAGCGAGGCAAGGACCGCCGCGAGTCCCCGTACCCGAGCGCGAGTCGGCATCAACATAGTGTTGCAATGCAGCCTATCAGCTTCGCCTGGCAAGTCAAGGAAGCCGGCTGACGAGGCGATCCCATCAGTCGATCCCATCCTCATCCTTCGGTCCCATGCCCTCGAACGGGTAACCTCGCGCCGCCCACTCCTTGTCGCCGCCGTGCATGACCCTGATGTCGCGGAACCCCAGATGGTACGCCGCCACCGCGGCGTCGAGGCTCTGCGCTCAGGTGGGCCCGCCGCAGTAGAAGACGAGCGGCCGGGTCCGGTCGGCCGGCAGCCGCTCCGGGTAGAGCAGCCGCTTCGGACGTCGGGCATCGACCGCCGTGAGAGGAGCATCCTCGGCGGGGATGGCGATGGCGCCGGGCAGGTGCCCGTTCCGGTAGTGAACCTCGTCCCGGGAGTCGATCAGCACGAAGCGCTCGCCGCGGTCCATCATGCCCTTGACCTCCGGAGCGCTGATGAAGCGGATACCGAGGGCCTCGAGCTCTCGGTACCAGGGCGGCTGCGCGGTGAGGCAGGCGGTGACGGTGGCGGCCAGTACGAGGAGGAGGAGCGCGAGCGTGGTGCCGCAAGGAGGGGGTCTCAGCATGCGCCGTCGCCCGACCGCCTAGACCAAGCGACGCCTCAAGTAGGCGCTGAGCGCGTCCACGAGGGTGACCATTGCGTAGATCGCGAGGATCAAGGTCAGGAGCTGATGCTCCAGGAACAGGCTGATCGTCACGTGGATGCGCTGCCCGAGTCCCCCCGCCCCCACGAAGCCCAGGACCGCCGCGGCCCGGATGTTCACCTCCCAGCGGTAGAGGGCGTAGGACACGAACTGCGGCGCCGCCTGCGGGAGGATCCCGTACAGCATGATGCGGAGACGGCCCGCTCCGGTGGCCTGGAGCGCCTCGATCGGCCGCGGGTCCACATCCTCGATGACCTCACCGAAGAGCTTCCCGAGCACGCCGCCGGTGTGGAAGGCCAGGGCCAGGACACCCGGGAACGGCCCGAGCCCGACCATGAAGACGAAGATGAGCGCCCAGAGGATCTCGGGGATGGTCCTGAGCAGGTTGAGCAGCGCCTTCGCTCCGGCGTAGATCCCGATCCGGAGGGCCCGGGCGCCGGGGGCCGGCGGCCGGACCTCGAAGAGCACGCCGTGATACAGCAACGTCCGCGCGGTGAGGAGGGACAGCGGCAGCGCGATCCCGACGGCCAGCACGGAGCCCACGAGCGAGATCGCGAAGGTCTCCACGGCACCGATCCCCGCGTCCCGCAGGGCGGCCCACGACAGGTCCGGCGGGAAGAGGCCGCCCACGTAGACCGCGATCTGCCGGAGCCCTTCGGGGCCGATGAGCTGGCCCAGGTCCACGCCGGTGCCGCGATACGACCAGACGACGAGCGCGACGATGCCCGCCGAGACGAGCCAGCCACGCCGATCGTGACCGCGGGTCCGAGGAGGGACGGTCGGGGTCTCGGGCGTCGTCGTCGCCTCGCCGCTCCGTCCCGGGCTCATCGGGTCAACCGGGCCCGCAGACGTCCGCTGATCAAGTCCACGGCCCCCACCAGGCAGAACAGCAACCCGAGCAGCGTGACGACCTCGTCGAACTCGAAGAATCGCATCGAGAGCTCGATCTGCTGGCCGAGACCGCCGGCGCCCACCAGACCCAGGATGGCCGAGGCGCGGATCGCGCACTCCCAGCGATACAGGGTATACGAGACGAGTGACGGCAGCGCCTGCGGCAGGAGCCCGTACAGCACGACACCGAGCTTGGAGGCTCCCCCCGCATGCAGGGTCTCCAGGGGTCGGGGGTTCACCCCCTCGAGGATCTCCGAGTACACCTTGCCCAGCATGCCGCCGTAGGCGATGCCGATGGCGAGCACCCCCGGAAACGGGCCCAGGCCCACCGCACGGACGAACATGAAGGCCCAGACGTACTCCGGAACCGAGCGGAAGACGGACAGGAGGCCTCGAGCCACCACGTAGGGCAGGAACCCGAGCAGCCAGCGTCCCGCCGCGGCGCGACGCTCGTGCAGGATCCCGCTCCAGGCGAGCGACGAGGTCGCGAGCAACCCCAGCGGAAGACCGATGAGGACCGCCAGGAGCGTGCCTACCACCGAGATCTGGATGGTCTCGAGCGCCGGCCGGATCATCTGACCGAGGAACTCGGTGGACAGATCGGGCGGGAATCCGCCGCGCAGGAACCGCCCCGCGTTGGCGAGGGCGTGGCCCTCGAACAACCGCCGTGGATCCACCTGGGCCGTGTAGAGCGACCCGGCCAGCACCGCCAGGAAGCCGGCCCCGAGCAGGGACGGGAACGCGGACCTACTCGGCGAAGCCGCGGAGTGGGCGACAGGCTCGGCCAAAGGGGTTGAGGCCGCCCGGCGGCCTCTCCAGCTGGAGCTCGTCGTCCCGGTGCCCGGCGTAGAGCCCGCGGAGCAGCACCTCGGTCACCTGGTCCCGCGGCAGATCGAAGTGGATCCGGCCGTCGCGAACCCCGACGAGGCGCGGGAAGTAAGCCAGCGCGAGGTCGACGCTGTGCAGGTTCATCAGGAGAGTCTTCGCCGACTCGTGGGCCAGGTCGCGGAGCAGCGTCACGATGGCCACCGCCAGCGACGGGTCCACCGAGGACACGGGCTCGTCGGCCAGAACGATGGTCGGATCCTGGATCAGAACGCGGGCCAGGGCCACGCGCTGCTGCTGCCCGCCGGACAGCTCATCGGTGCGCGCGTAGAGCTTCTCGGGGATGCCCACCTGGGCCAGCGCCCGCCGGGCGGTCGCGGAGTCCCGCGGCCGCCAGAGCGAAGACAGCGCGCGGGCCGTGGACCATCGCCCGAGGTTGCCGGCGAGGACGTTGTGCACGACGCGCAACCGTCCCACGAGATTCTGCTGCTGGTAGATGGTGCCGATCCGCTGCCGCTGCCGTCGGAGCGCCTGCTCCGACAGCCCGGCCACGTCCACCCCGTCGATGCTCAACGAGCCCGACGTCGGGCGGAGGGTGAGGTTGAGCAGACGGAACAGCGTGGTCTTGCCGGCCCCGCTCGGGCCGATCACCGCGATCTGCTCTCCCGCGCCCACGGTCAGACTGATCCCGTCGACGGCACGATGGCCGTCGGCGAAGACCTTCCGGAGCTCGCGGAGCTCGTACGCGGGGTGGGCGTCGCTCATCACCGGATCGTCGGGGCCCGTCCGCCGGCTACTTCAGCAGACCCGCCGCGATGGCCGCCTCCTCGATGCCCTTCCAGTCGGCATCGTTGGCCCTGATGCACTTCCGGGTGCGATGGAGATCCAACAACCGGCGGTGCTCGGGGTTACCGTAGTCGAGCTTGAGGAACGCCGCCGCGATCCGGTCCTGGAGGCCCCGGTCGAGGTCGCCGCGGGCCGTCCACACATAGTCGACGTAGGGCGGCGTCGTGTGGAACACGTCGACCCTGGAGCGATCGACCTTCTTCGTCGTCACGAGCTTGTCCCACACGAGGAAGTTCAGCGCGCCGGCGTCCACCTTGCCGGACTCGACCCACAGCGCGGTCGCGTCGTGGGCACCCGAGTACGCCACCTGCGGGAAGTCCCGCTCCGGGTTGACCCTGGCCTCGAGGAGGAAGGCGCGAGGCATGAGGTGCCCGGACGTCGAGCCCACGGAGCCGAATGCGAACGTCTTGCCCTTGAGATCCTGCAGGGTCTTGATGCCCGAGCCCGGCCTGGCGATGAAGACCGACTTGAACTCGGCGTCCTCCTGGCGCAGCGCGAGCCGGGTGGCCCGGCCCTGGGTGCGGCGCACCGCCTGAACCGAGGTGAAGCCCCCGTACCACACCAGGTCGAGCTTCTTGGCCGCGAGCCCCTCCACCGTGGCCGCGTAGTCCACAACCGGCGTGAACCGGACCTTCATGCCCAGCTCGCGCGCGAGATACTGGGCGAACGGGGTATAGATCCGGAGCAGCTCGGTCGGGTTCTCGTCCGGAATGGCCGAGACTCTCAGCACCTCCGGCACGTCCGCACCGGCGAGGGCCGCGCGGAGCATCAGGACCGCCGATACCGCCGTGATCGTCCAGAGCTTCATAGACGGGGATCCTCCCGGTCGCGGTCACGCGACGCCGATGCGTAGCTCCTCGGTCACTTCTCCGATCTCCCAGCACGGCTCGGCGAGCCGATCGAATCCGTCTCGAACGGCCGCCGCCCGCTCCGGAGCGACGCCGAAGATGAGTCCCCCGGAGGTCTCGGACTCGAACAGCAGGCCCACCAGGGCTTCCGGCAAGGCCGGATCGAGGGCGAGCTGCCGGCGGCGGCCGAGCGTCGCGTCGAGGTGACGGCGGTTCCGCTTCATGCCGCCGCTCCAGTGACCCTTCTCGGCCAGCGAGAGCGCCCCCGGTAGAACGGGGAGATCCTTGGCCCGCAGGTGAACGCCAACTCCCGACGCATCGACCATCTCGCCGAGATGCCCGAGGAGCCCGAAGCCGGTGACGTCGGTGGCGGCGGTGGCGCCCGACTCGCGGGCGACGGCCGCCGCCCCGCGATTGAGCCTCAACATGCTGCGGACGGCTCCCTCCAGCACCGCGGGGTCGCAGGCGCCCTCCTTGGCGGCGGTCGCGATGACGCCGGTCCCCAGGGGCTTGGAGAGAAAGACCCGTTGACCGGGCTCGAGGCCTCCCTTCACCAGGATCCGGGCCGGATGCACGCGCCCGGTCACGCAGAGGCCGTACTTGGGCTCGGCGTCCACGACCGTGTGTCCTCCGGCGATGATCCCGCCCGCCTCGCGCACCTTGTCCGCCCCGCCCCTGAAGATGGCGGCGATGATGGGCTTGGGCAGCTCGCGCGGAAACCCGGCCACGTTCAGGGCGAACAGGACCTCGCCGCCCATCGCGTAGACATCGGACATGGCATTGACCGCCGCGATGGCGCCGTAGGTGTAGGGATCGTCCACGATCGGGGGGAAGAAATCCACCGTCTCGACGATGGCCACCTCCTCGCTCACCCGGTAGACGGCCGCGTCGTCGCTCCGGTCGAGCCCCACCAGCAGGTCCGGATGCGTCTGGGCTCGCAGCCCCCCCAACACGTCCTGGAGATCTCCAGGACCCATCTTCGACGCTCAGCCCGCGCACGCGGCGTAGCTGGTGAGCCGGATCTCCTTCCCACTTGCGGGATCGCTCGGCACGGCAGGCGTGGTCATCCGGAGGGCCTCCTCAGATGGTTTCGATGCGCGGTCGACCGGGTCCGATTCCGCGGTCGCGTTCGGGAGACGCCCCGGCCGCCCCGTATAGCTGCCGGACGAAGGCGCCGGTTCGAACGGGGCCCGCGCTGGTCGCGGCCAGCTCGACATGGAGCCGCCTCAGGTCGGCTTCGGTGTCCACATCGAACCAGCGCGGCAGCACGTGGACGGACAGGCCCCGGCGGGAGGCCTTCGCGAGGGTCATCGAGAACACCGCGTCCGTGCTCCAGGGAATCGCCTCGAAGAGGTCGGGTCGAGGCGCCCGAAGCCCGATGAGGTAATAGCCGCCGTCCTCGCACGGGCCCAGCACGACGTCGCATCGCGCTTCGCTGAGCGCCCTCGCCGCCTCCTCCACGTACGCCATCGGCAGCGTCGGGCTGTCGCTATCGATCGCGATCGCCCCGATGTGCCCATCCTCGAGCAGCTCCCGGAGCAGCGTCGAGAGGCGCTCCCCCAGGTCCGCGCCACGCTGCGGAACCAGACGAAATCCAGGCGGCGCGAGCTCCGCCATCCGGCCCGCCGCCTCCCCCGGGGTGAACGCCACGGCCAGGCTCACCCCGCGCAGCGCGGCGAGGGCATCCAGACGATCCAGAAGGAAGCACCGGTACAGCTCGGTGGCCTCCGACGGCGTGAGAACGGAGTGGAGGCGAGACTTCACCGGGCTCACCCCCGGCACCTTCGCCATCACCGCCACCGCGGGTGGGCGTGCCGTCGGCATCATCGCACCTCACGCGCCGCGCGGAGCGTCGCGCTCACGAAGCCATAGCCGGCGCGGAGGCTTCCGATGAGCGTCCCCGAGACCTTGGACCGTCCCCGGATCCGCGCGGCGTGGGAGACCGGCACCTCCACGATGCGCGCGCCCAGCGCGGCCGCCTTGACGACCATCTCCACCGGCCAGCCGAAGGCTCGGTCTCGCATCCCGAGCCGGTGCAGCAGCTCCACCCGGATCGCCCGAAAGGGCCCGATGTCCGTGATCCGCCGGCCGTAGCGCCAGGAGACGAAGGCGGCGACGAGCCGGGTCCCCAGGGCCGCGTGGGCCGGATGCTGTCCGGAGAGCTGACGGGCTCCCAGGACCAGGTCCGCTTCTCCCGCCAGGATGGGCGCGAGCACGCGCGGCAGCTCCTCGGGATGCTGGCTCCCATCCCCGTCGAGGAACACCGCGATCTCGGTCGTGGGATCGAGCGCGCTCACGCCGGCCCCGCAGGCCGCGCCGTACCCGCGGCGCGGCTCGATGATCACGCGGGCGCCGGCCCTCGCCGCAACGTCCGCGGTCCCATCGGTCGAGCCGTTGTCTACCACGAGGATCTCGTCCAGGACGTGGCCGGGAACCCGCGCCAGGACCGTCCCGATGACCTCGGCCTCGTCGAGGGCCGGGATGATGAGGGTGGTTCTCACTGGCGGATCACCTGCTGCGGTCTGGGCTCGTGAGGGGAACGCAGGATGTCGGAGGTATTGCACTGGTGGTCGGCCACGACGAAGAACCAATCGCGCGGGTTGATCGTTCCCCCCGGAGTGTCCACCGCCACCTGGTAGACCCCGTTGGGGAAGTTGGCCTTGAGGTCGCGCATCTGCCGGGGCGGGTCCATCGCGTACACGCGACCCGTCGCGGTGTTGAACGCCATGACCTGAGGGCCCAGGTCACCGTTCGGATCGGTCACGTCGGCCTTCACGAAGGTCACCCGGCCCTGGCGCGCCTCCCAGGGAAAGAAGCCCACCTTGCGGATGATGGGGGTGTTGGCGCGCGTGGGCTCGGGCGCGAGCACGATCTGGACCTCGAGGGTCTTGCCCGCCGTCACCTTGACCGCCTGGGGGGTATAGATATAGCCGCTCGCATAGATGTGGAGCCCGTACTGGCCGCCGGCGGCGAGCTCGATCCGGAAGCGGCCCTGGGCATCCACGAGCGTGCCGCGGTCCCAGACATTGTTGTGGATCTCGCCCCGCTCGAGCAGGGCGAGCCCGGACAGCGGCGTGCCCCCTTTACTCTTGACGGTCCCGGTGATGACGGTTTGCGCGCCCGCTTCAACCGGGAGCGCGCCGGACACGAGCGCGACGACCAGCGAGGCAACGAGGCCGATCCGGTTCATGGAATCTCCTTTCGGGTCTGGGCCGGTCGTCCGCCCACCGGCCGACCGGCCATGCGCGCAACCAGATACGCAACGACATCGGCCACGTCCTGCCCCGCCCAGTCGAGCGGCGGGCCGGAGGGCCGGTGGCCGGCCAGGAACGTCTCGAGCGCCTGGTGGCCTCTGGGAAACGTACCCACCGCCGGCCCGACCTCGGCGGATCGGTGGCACGAGCCGCAGCGCGCGATGAAGACGGAAGCGCCCCGATCGACACTGGCCTCGAGCTGGCGGATGCGCTCCGGAAACACCGGTTGGCCGGGGCTCACGCCCGGGGACACCGGGAGACCGGCGCCGAGCCCGGTCAGATAGGCGGTGATGGCGGTCGCCACCGGCAGCGGGTCCGGCCGCCGATAGTGACGCGCCACCGCCTCGGCATTGGCCTGCAGCAGCGTCATCACACGGGTATGGGGCGGTGGAAACGGCTTCACCTTCGGAAACCCGGCCGCCCACCCGCGCACTGCCGCGAGGTCATGGTGGCAGGTCGCGCAGGCCACCGGATTGGTGGCATCGGGCGAACGGGTCCACCAGCGCTCCCCCTCGATGCTCAGTGAGCGCGCCGGGATCTCCTCCGTGGCCCTCGCCGCACCGGGCATCAGCGCACTGCCGAGCGCAACGAGAACGACGGCCCCCCGCAGCCCGGGCGTCGCCTGGAGCATGGTGAGGGCGGCGACCGTGAGAAACCCCGCGGTATAGAGCAGCATGAAGGGAAGCACGCCGTACAGCCCGTGAGAGCCCACGAGCCAGGCCGTCCAGGCACAGTACAGGCCGAGGGCCAGCTCCACCACTCCGCCCCAGGGGCCGGCGCCGGCATAGCCCTTCCCGCGCCACTGGCCTCCGCCCGGCCCGATGCCGAACTTGGGAGTGCGGACGAAGCGCAGGTCGCGGCCCCAGAACGCCGAGAGCACGGCCAGGCTCGTGCTCCACGCCAGCCCGACGCCGATCACCATGATGGTCGGTAGCCGGAGTGCGCGGCGCCACCCGCTCTCCGGCAGCACCTTCTGGGCGTAGATGAGCATGCACGCGGGGCCGGTGCTGGCGAGGGCGAAGACGACGGATGCGAACCCGAGAGTGGCCGCGGAGGGCGTGGGGACCCCGAGCGACAGGGCCGGCACCGACAGCAGCACCACCACCAGCATCAGGGGGTGAATCATGTAGTACGTCAGGTGCACGAAGGCCTGGTACTTGGTCCAGAGGCCGAGCGGTGAGCTCAGAACCTGAGGCAGCAGCTTGCGCGCGGTCTGGATGGAGCCCTTGGCCCAGCGTCGCTGCTGGGACTTGAAGCCCGAGATGACGACCGGCAGCTCGGCCGGGCAGACCAGCTCCGGCAGGTAGATGATGCGCCAGCGGCGCAGCTGGGCGCGGTAGCTCAGGTCGAGATCCTCGGTCAAGGTGTCGTGGGCCCAGCCGCCCGCATCCTCGATCGCGGCCCGGCGCCAGACGCCGGCGGTTCCGTTGAAGTTGAGCAGCAGGTGGCCGCGGCACCGGGCGGCCTGCTCGACGCCGAAGTGGCCGTCGATCCCGAGCGCCTGGGCGACGGTGAGCAAGGAGAAGTCCCGGTTCAGATGTCCCCAGCGCGTCTGCACGACGGCCACCCGCCCGTCCGCGAAGTGCGGGACGGTCCGTCGCAGGAAATCCCGCGGCGGGACGAAGTCGGCGTCGAAGATCGCGACGAACTCGCCGCGAGCGCCGGCGAGCCCCGCGGCCAGCGCGCCCGCCTTGAAGCCCGTGCGCTCCGCCCGCCGGAGGTGGACCACGTCGACCCCGCGGGCGCGCAGCCGCTGCGCCGTCTCGGCGACGATGGCGGCGGTGTCGTCGGTCGAATCGTCCAGCACCTGGATCTCGAGCCGATCGGCCGGGTAGTCGAGAGCCCCCGCCGCCTCGAGCAGGCGCCCGGCCACGTAGCGTTCGTTGTAGAGCGGCAGCTGCACGGTGACCAGCGGCCAGACCGGCGGGTCGGGCGGTGGCGGCGTGGTGATCGCGGATCGCCGCGTCCGCCAGTGCAGCGCGATCATGACATAGGCGTTGAGCCCGTAGAGCAGGAGGCCGAGCAGGGCCATCGCGTAGAGCACGCCCGCCAGGAGATGCAGTGACGTGAGCATGACCTACCGCGCCGTCATGTCCGGGGTGCGCAGGGCACGAGCATCGCCGGCCGGCGCGCCGACCGCCGCCCCCGCGCGCCACCCCCAGATCAGGAGCGTGTACAGGAACCCGTACTCGGCGAGCCAGGCCCACCAGGGCAGCGTCTGGGGCTCGAGCAGGTACTGCGTGTAGCCCAGCGTCACCGCGGCGCTGAAGAAGAGCAGGGCCGGCGAGGGACGGAAGCACAGGAACGGCACGACCCAGAGCAGGTACCAGGGGTGCATGGCGGTCGGGACCAGGATGACGTAGGCCCCTACCGCCAGGGCGCTGGCCCGCCACAGTCCGGCGGCGTCGGGGCGGCTCGTCCGCGCGATCCATACGAGGACGACGGCGAGCAGGGCGAACAGGAGGGCCATGGCCGTGCCTCGCACCAACGGGTCCGAGAACCCGAACGGGTACGTCAGGAGCGCGCGGAGCCCGATGTTGAAGTCTTCGTACTGGCTGCTGACGTAGGTCGGGAGGAACCCCAGGGCCCCCACCCCCACCGTCGCCGCGTAGGGCAGATACCCGAGGCCGACGGTGGCCAGGACGGCGGCCGGGAAGCGCCGATCGCCTCGACGCCACCAGGCGACGAGCAGAACGGCCGGATACAGCTTCAGCAGGACGGCCACGCCGAGCGCCAGGCCGGCTCGCACCGGGGATCCGTCCATGCGCCAGACGAGGGCCAGGAGCACGATCGGGATCATCGCGAGATCCACGTGCCCCGCCTGGATCCCCTCGAACACGACGAGCGGCGACCACGCGTAGGCCAGCACCGCCGCGGCCGAAGCGCCCAGCGTGCCGAGGAGGCGCAGCAGGAGCAGGACGGTCATTGCGTCGGCCACGAGCAGGAGGACCCGCCACCCCGGCAGCGTGCCCGGAGTCACCGCCGCGGCCAGGGCGAAGAGCCACTGTGCTCCCGGCGGGTACACCGTGACCGCGGTCGGCCGGTTGATGTGCGGGTGCACGACCGGATCGCGAAGCGCCGACAGCTCGGGAGCGGCGGGCGGGTAACGGTAGGGATTCACCCCGGCCAGCTGCACGCGGCCGTCCCACAGATACCGGTACGGATCGGAGGAGAGATAGACCGGTGTCCACAGCATGAGGACCCGGAACAGCAGCGCGAACCCCAGGATGATGCCCAGCGCCCCGGGTCCGGTGACGCCGCCGCGCAGGACGAGCCAGAGCGCCAGCAGGTAGAGCGCGACCGCCACCCCGAACACCGGCAGATGCAGGCGGAGAGGCTCGAGGCCGAGCCGCGCCGACAGCGGCACCGCCCCGGCATACACGGCGGCCGACAGGGCCCCGACGCCCGCCAGCTTCACGCCTCCGGTGACGCGCCTCACCGCCGGCCTCAGCTGGCCAGGAGCAGGAAGCGGGACCAGCCGGTGGGTGGCCGCCGGGCGAGCCGGGATCGGAGCAGCGCGTCCAGACCCCAGACCCGGCCCGCGGCCGAGAACGCGAAGCAGAACTGCGGCATGGTGAGCAGCACCCAGATCCAGTACCACTCGCCGGGCACGTTGAACGCCCCGATCGCGATGTTGACCTGCCAGAGAAACCCGCCGATTCCCGCCAGCCGGGTGAGGAGGCCGAGCAGCAGTCCGAGCCCCAGGGCCAGCTCCACGACGAAGGTCATGTAGCCGAAGAAGGTGAAGTTCGGCAGCACGACGTCCTTGAAGAAGTCGGCGACGGCCGGGAATGCCGGGTGCTCGATCTCCTTCTCGATGAAGCCCTTGAGCCACCCGAACTCGATCCACGGAGCTTTCTGCAGCGCCATGTCGAGATAGAGCACGCCGAAGGCGATGCGGAACAGCGCGAGCGGCCAACCGGGAACTTGCATGGCTAGAGGCTCCACCTCACGCCGCACCCGCGGCACGGCTCGGGCGGGCGGTCGGTTTGAATCGTCGAGCGAAACTCGAGGTAGGGCGCCCCCCACCAGACGTCCTCGAGGGCCTGCCTAAAGAGATTCCCCAGGATGATCCCTTCGTAGTGCCCGGTGATCCAGGGGGCGATGCAGCAGGGCAACGCGTTGCCGTGCACCGTCACGTACAGGAGGGTCCACGGCCGGCGGCAGGCGCTCCACGGGCGATCCTCATGGGATGGGGTGAGGCTGATCTCCGGCCCGGTCGCCCCCGAGGCGGAGAACTCGATCCCGGCCGCGCGCGCGGCGACCTCCGTCGCGTGGATCAGGGCGGCCTCCCGCTCCTCCAGCCGGCCATAGAGGGACTGCGCCTCGGTCGCGAGGCCGAGACCGTTGTAGACGAGCCGCTGCAGGTTGATGCCGTGGGCACCGACCCGGACCGCCAGCGGCACCAACCCCGCGATCTCCTCGATATTGTCCTTGAGGCCGGTGAACCAGAGCGAGACGCGCGGGCGCTCGGCGCGGGCATCGCGCCGCGCCCGATCGAGCGCTTCGAGATTGGACACCACCTTCTGGTAGGCGTCCACGCCGCGCACGCGCGCATAGGTGCCGGGGGTGGTCGCGTCCAGCGACACGCGCAGCTCGTCCAGGCCGCTCTCGATGAGCTGCCGGCGCAGCAGGGGTCCCAGGGTGATGACGTTGGAGTTGAAGAGCACGGTGGCGCCGCGCGCCTTGAGATGGGCGATCATCCGGATGAGATCGCGATTCAACAACGGCTCGCCGATCCCGTGGAGCAGGACGCGCTCGAGCACCGGGAACTGGTCGACGACCCGCCGGAACTCCTCCCAGCCGAGGTCCTTCCGGGGCTCCCGTCCGCCGAAGGTCAGGATGCAAGTTTCGCAGAGGGAGTTGCACCGGCTCGTGGTCTCGAGGTAGAGCGAGCGCGGCAGCGGGGGCCTCAGGGCGATCGCGGGCGGACTCATGGTCGCGGGACGACCCGGTCACCGTGCGGTGACGACGGTCGTGCAGGCGCTCCCCACCTTCGGCAGGTCCGCCCCCGACGCGGGCTCCCAATCGAGGACGATTCGGTCCCGGCGGGCGAACGGGCAGTACGGGTCGGACTCGGAGAGCCGGCCGAGCAACGCGCGCCGCCCCGCGCAGCCCCCGCGACACGGGCACCCGGCGCAGGCCGCGGGCACCTCCCGGGCCTGGGTGAACTCGGGCGCCTCGACGATCGCCTCCCGGCGGGCTCGCAGATCAGCGACCGTGAGCCGACTCTCGGGCCAATAGGTGCACGGAAGGACCCGGCCGTCGGGAGCCACCCGCACGGTGGTCCGGCCACAGCCCGGCCCGGTGAACCCGGGCAGGCCGAGGACGGCGGCCAGGACCGGTTCCGTCGTGGCCACGAGCCGGGCGGAGCCCAGCAGCCGGCGAAACCCGTCCCAGAACTGCTCGTAGCTCAGCGCGAAGCGATCCGTCTTGGAGGGCTGATAGATGTTCACGCGAAGAGGGGCGCCGCGGGAGGCCGCGACGCGCGCCAGATCGGCCAGCCGGTCGTGGTTGATCCGCATCATGACGGCCGTCACCGTGACCGGAACCCCCAGGCCGGCGCAGCGCTCGAGGCACGCCATCACGGTTCTCCAGTTGCCCTGACCACGGAACGCATCGTGCTCGGCCTCGGTGGGGAAGTCGAGCGAGAACTCGATGCTGTGAAACCGCTTGATCGCCTCATCGGAAAGCGCCTGGATGCTCAGGCCATTGGACGTGATGCTCGTCTTGATCCCCCGCCGGCGGAGGTGATCGAGGATGGCACCGTACTCCGGGTGGAGGCCGTTCTCGCCGACCCCGAGGTTCACCGACGCGACCGGAATGGCCTCGCACACCGATTGCACGTCCTGGAAGCTCAGCCGGTCCACCACCATGTCCGGTCGGTAGCAGTGAGCGCAGCGCAGGTTGCACTCGTTCGTCAGGCCCATTCCGACTGAGAACGCCATGGATCTCCCCTTCCAGCCGCCTGCTCGCGTGCCCGCGGCCCTCGGCCCGCTCAAGCCGGCGGCGGGAGTCTAGCGCGGGTCAGGCGCGAGATGTCACAGGAATGCAAACCCTGCGGTGTGGCCTGCCTCGGATAGGGCCTCGGCCGAGGCCACCTACTGCCGACAGGGCCGGATCGCTTCGACCGGCGGCGGCTCCTCGCGCAGCGTGAAAACGGCCAGATACCCGTCGGCGGGGGCCAGCCAGGCGAAGTCGACCTGCCGGTAGCCGACCGCGGCCAGCTCGCACCGGAGGAGCCCGGGCGGGATCCCGTGGTCCGCCGTGGGCCGATCCACATCGATGATGGCGACCCGTGCCCCCGGGGCCAGCGCGGACCGGAGTCGGTAGAGGAACTCGTAGGGGTTCTCGATCTCGTGATACATGTGCGAGAGGATCGCCACGTCCACCGACCGGGGTGGCAGGCGCGGATCCCGCGGGAGCCCGAGGATGAGCTGGACGCTCCCGATTCGCTCTCGCCTGAGGCGCGCCCCGAGCCGGTCCAGGTACTCGGCCTGGACGTCGGTCGCATAGATGGTGGCGCCTGATCCAAGCCGCCGGGCGAGCCGCACGGTGTAGTAGCCGAGGCCGGCGCCGATATCGGCCACCCGCTGCGGGGGCTTGATCCCGAGCCGGTCCATCACCCGCTCCGCTTCGCCGTGGGCGTCTCGCGTCTTCTCGTCGGAATACTCCGGCGACACGATGCCGGCCACCGGCCGGTCGGGAGCGGGAAAGGTCGGGCCAGCCGCCCGGTCCGACGCCGAAGCGGGCGGCGCGACGAGGCCGAAACGGGCGGGAGATGGCGCGGCCGGACGGTCAGGCGGGGGCTCCCGCCCCTGGTGGTCGTGGCCGAGCGGGCCGAGCACTCCGATGGCCACCAGGGCCACCCGGACCAACCGTCCCAGCGTGCGCACGCTCAACCGTCCCCAGGCGCGCCGCCGCCGGGGCGGGGCGGCCGGGGGGCGCTCGATCGCGACCAACCCGACGTCCCCATCGCGGCGGGTCACGCCTCGGCGGTAGAGCAGATGGCGGTGCCGCGGCACTCGAGATCCTCGGGAGGCAGACGCAATATCCGTTCCGTGATCCGATCGAGACACGCCGCTCGCTTCCCCGCCTCGAGACCGTCGAGCCGCCGCCGCGAGGGACCGAAGCCGGTGCGGAGCCCGGTGAGCTCCGAGACCTCCCATCGATACGCGAGGGGCTCGATCCAGACTCGTCGCGGCGTGAAGCCCGCGGTGCTCAGGAGGTCTCCGACCTTCTCCGGCGTGTTCATCGCTTCGTGATTCGACGGCTGCGGACTGGGATCCCGTGCCCCGCATCGCTCCAGCTCTTCGTCCCAGATCCGGTCGGCCGGCGTCGCGGCCGGCTCGGCCCATGTGGTCAGCCCGAGAATCCCTCGGCGCCGGAGCACGCGCTTCACTTCCGCGAGGGCCCCGGACGGATCGGGGACGTGGAAGAGCACGAACGCCATCACCGCCATGTCGAAGGTGCCGGTCCTGATGCCGAGCTTCATGGCGTCCATCGCCGCGAGCCGCACCCGCGCACCCGTGGCGCGCGCGAGCATTCCGAACGATCGATCGATGCCGACCACGCGCGCCGCCGGCGCGAAGCTCAGAACGTCCTCGACGAGCCCGCCGGTCCCGGTTCCGACGTCGAGGATGCGGCTCGCGCCATCCCACGGCAGCCCCTCGAGGAGTCGTCGCCCGAGGGGGCGAATGACCGGGCTCCAGAATTCCGCGTACCCGTCGGCCGAGGCCGAATAGTTCATGGCCACCCGCGCGATCACGGTCTCCGCGTCGTCCGGTGCCATCAGCGCTCACCGCGCGTGGAGGGCGGCACGGGGGCGGCGGCGCGACCGGTGGCGTCCACATCGAAGCACCCGGCGCGCGCGCCGGGCGCGAGGCCGCCGCGGGTCTCACACGCGGGCCTCATGCCGCCCGCCGTCGTCTGCCGGCCGAGCATGGTGGCGATCCTCCGTCAACCGGCCGCTCCGCGCAACCCGATCCGGCCGCCCGGCGTCGACGCTCCTCGACGGGCGGCCGGCCGGGCCGGATCGGCGGCGGCGAGCCAGACCTGCCCGCGGGGCCTTCCGGACGAGGGCCTGCGGCGTCCGGTGACTCAGTCGACGGGCGCGGGGAGCGGGCGGACCTGCCGGTCGGTCTCCGGCGGCGGCGGGGCGGGCTCGGCGTGCACGCGGCGCATGAGCGGCAGGAACAGCGGCACGATCGAGAACAGGATGGCGAGCAGCCAGAAGTCGTCCGCGTAGGCCAGCACCTGGGCCTGGCTCACCACCTCGTGGTAGAGCATAGCCATCGCGCGGCGCTCCGCGGTGAACGAATCGGCGCCCTGGGCCAGGAAGTGGCTCGTCCACCGGGCGAGGCGCTCCTGGGTCTCCGGATCCCACACCGTGACGTGGCTCACCAGGTTGTGCTGGTGGAACTGGCTGCGCTGGGCGAGGTACGTGGTGGCGAGCGCGATGCCCACGCTGCCGCCGAGGTTGCGCAGGACGTTGTAGGCCGAGGTGGCATTGACCAGCTTGTCCTTCCGGATGGTGGCGAGGGCCAGGGTGGACAGCGGCACGAAGATGAAGCCCAGCGCGAAGCCCTGGATGATGCGCGGCACGGTCAGGCTCCAGTAGTCCATCCCGAGCGTGATGTTCGACATCATGTACAGGCTGATCGCATTGACCAGGCAGCCGAAGGCGAGGAGCAGGCGCTGGTCCACGCGGGTGACCAGGCGCCCGCACAGGATCAGCGAGAACATGTTGCCGAGGCCGCCGGGGGCGAGCACGAGGCCCGAGGTCAGGGCGTCGTAGCCGAGCAGCTTCTGGGAATAGAGCGCGAGCAGCACCATGCTCGAGAACATGCCGAGGCCGATCAGGGCGATGAAGCTGGCCCCGAAGGCGAAGTTGCGGTCGGTGAACACCCGCAGGTCCAGGATGGGATCCTTCGCCATCAGCTCGCGGATGAGGAAGCCCACGAGGGCGATGCCGGCCACCACCGCCAGCGCGACGATCTGCGAGGAGTCGAACCAGTCCTCCCCCTGCCCCCGGTCCAGCATGAGCTGGAGGCAGCCGAAGCCCACGACCATCAGGACGAGGCCGGGCCAGTCGACCCGACTCGGCTTCCGCAGATACGGGGGATCGAAGAGGAAGGCGCTGGCCATGAAGAAGCCGAGCAGCCCAACCGGCAGGTTGATGTAGAAGATCCAGCGCCAGGACCAGTTGTCCGCGATGTAGCCGCCCAGCGTGGGCCCGATTATCGGCCCCATCATGAAGCCGATGCCCCACACCGCCATCGCGAGACCGCGCTGACCGAGCGGGAAGATCTCCCACAAGATGGCCTGCGAGAGCGGGATGATCGGGCCGCCCCCGATCCCCTGGGCGATGCGCGCGAGGATCAGGAAGGTGAGGTTCGGCGCCATGCCGGACAGCACCGAGCTGATCGTGAACAGCACGCAGCACACCAGGAAGAAGCGCTTGCGGCCCATGAGGCCCGCGAGCCAGCCGGTGGCGGGAATGACGATGGCGTTGGCGGCCAGATAGGAGGTGATGACCCAGGACACCTCCTCGAGCCCCGCGGAGAGCGAGCCCTGCAGGTGCGGCAGCACCACGTTGGTCACGCTGGTGTCGAGCACCTGCATGAAGGCCACCACCATCACCGACAGGGTGATGGCCCACTTCCGCGGCGCGGAGATCGGTCCTTCGTCGCCGGGCCCCGCGGTCATGGCGGCGCGCCCGCGCTACTTGACGCGGATGACGACGTAGGCCGACATCCCGGCCCGGAGCGTGTGCGGGTTGCCGAAATCCTTGGCGTCGAGCCGGATCTTCACCGGGATGCGCTGCACGACCTTGACCCAGTTCCCGGTGGCGTTCTCCGGCGGCAGCAGCGAGAAGCGCGCGCCGGTGCCCGCGGCGAGCGAGTCGACGGTGCCGCGGAAGACCTTGCCGGGGAAGGTGTCGATCTCGACGGTGGCCGGCATCCCCGGCCGGAGGCGGGCGAGCTGGGTCTCCTTGAAGTTGGCGAGGACCCACACGTCGTGCAGGGGCACGATCGCGAGCAGGGGCTGGCCCATCTGCACCACCTGCCCCGGCTCCACGCTCTTCTTCGAGATCACCCCGTCGGCGGGCGCGCGCACCTCGGTGTGCGCGAGCTGTAGCTCCGCGAAGGCCAGGTCCGCCTGGGCCTGGGTCAGGCTGGCCGCGGCGCGCTCGATCTCCGCCTCCTTCACCGTCACCTGGTGCCGCTGGCTCTCCACGCGCCCGAGCGCGGCCCGCGCCTCGTTGACCCGCTGCCTGGCCTGGCTGACCCCCAGGACGCGACTGGCGAGCGCGGCCTCCGCCTGCTGGATCTCCTTCTCGGCCTGGTTGAGCCGGCGCCGCGTCGCCTCGAGCGTGGCCGCCGACGTGGCCAACGCCATCTCGGCCTGGTCGAATTCGCGCTGCGCGACGAACCCGCCCTGGAGCAGCGTGCGCATCCGCTCCATCTCCCGCGCGTTGCGGCGCAGCGTGCTCTCCGCGCCCGTCACCTCCGCGATCATGGCCGCCATCGCGGCGCGCTTGGCTTCCACGGTGGCCCGTGCCTCCGCGACCGCCGACTCGGCGCCCTGCTCGGCCACGCGGGCCGACTCCAGCGTCGCGCGGGCCTCCTCGGCCTGGGCGCTCGTGGTCTCGCGGGTGAGCTCGGTCTCGGACCGGGTGGCCTGCTGGCTGGCGAGCGCGACCGCGACCGCGGCCTTCGCCTGGTCGCGCCGGGCCAGGTAGTCGCGCGGGTCGATGCGGAGGAGCAGGTCCCCGGCCTTCACGGCCCGGTTGTCATCCATGTGGACCTCGGCGACGTGGCCCGAGACCTTGGCGCTGATCACGACGATGCTGCCTTCCACGTAGGCATCGTCGGTCGAGACGTGCTTCAGGCTCTGCCACCAAGCGTAGCCGCCCCAGCCGAAGGCGGCGAGGGCCACCGCGACGGCCAGGCCGATCAGACGCCGGTGTCTCATCCCGGGGGTATGCTACCACCCCCGACGTCCGGGTGGGGGACTGGCTGATCTACTCGAGATGGTCGGACGGAATGACGCGGTGGCGCCCCGGCCGGGTCGTCCCGGTCAGGTACTGAGCGGGAGCACCTGGGGAAAGAGCTCGGAGCGACCGGTCACCAGCTCACGGTCTTCCCGGCGAGGCCCGCTCCCTCGCCCTCATTCCACATGCGCTGGCACATGCGCAGGCTCAGCCTCTGGCCTTCACGGTCGAGCGGCCCTTTGATGCGGCTCGGCCCTTCCGGACCTCGGCTACGACCTCGTGCCACCCCGGCTCCGCCGGTCCGTCCGCCAACCCGTCCAGCTGCCGGCGCGTCTCCGCGAACTCGGGAGCGTGGTGCCATTTCTCCCAGTCCGCGCGACTCTGCCACGTGCCGACGATGACCCGGCCGTTCGGCGACCGCAGCAGCTGGCCTCCGATCCATCCGGGCTGCTTCTTGGCCGCGTTCATGCGCTCGAGCATGACGCTGTCCCACTCGCGCTCGGCGCCCTCCTTCAGGGGAACGTGCGTCATCACGGTCACCATCAGCGTCCTCCTCCGTGGCCGTTCTCGGTCTCGATCAGGCCGGACCGATCGATGATGAGGTCGTCGCCCCGTCCGGTGGGCTCCGCGTCGATGGTGGCGCCCGATAGCGCCTCCGCCAGCCCTTCCTCCACGAGCAGGACTTTGTTCCCGCCGTACTCGACGACCTGATCGCCCAGGGTCTCGCGGTCCGCCCGCAAGCCGAACTGGCCCTGGCCGGGCTCGGCGCTCGCCGCCACCGAGAGGCGAAGGCCCACGTCATGATCCTCGATCTGGCACTGCTTCTTCAGCCGGGCGAGCGTTGCCTTCGCGCGTTCGGTCACGGTGAGCATGTGCGTCCTCCTTTCGGCGCGGGCCTTTGCAGGGGATATGCCACCAGTCGGCTCTCCGAGTTTCGGCCAATACTCGGCCGGCATCCCCGGTGCGGCGGCGCCGGAGCGGAACGACTTACCGCGCAGAAACTCCCGGGCGTGCAGTTCTGACGATCCACGCCGAGGGCCCGCCGCAGCCGGGGACACCCTTCATGTCACAGCGCGTAGCACGTCTCGAGCGCCGTGACGCCGCGCTAGGGCTGCAGCCGTGCGATCGCCGCCCGTGCCTTCTCGCTGGCGACGGCGGTGTTGCCGGCGTTGCAGGCCGCTTCCGCCTCCTTCACGAGCGCGGCGGCTTCCCGGAACTCCGGAGAGCGCGGCGACTGGGCTCCGCGCGGAGCCGATGAGCCGCCCCGGGGCGACTGGATTTCCTGGTCGCGCGGGGCCTGAATGTCCTGATTGCGCGGGGCCTGCACGTCGTTGACGCGCGGCGCCTGCAGATCCTGGGTCCGCGCCGCCGCGCGTGGATCTCCGCTCGCGGCCGCGCGTTTGCCGAGCACCGCCTTGGCCGACTCCACGTCGGCGCACATCGCGGCGGTCGAGCCCGGCGTCGGCGCCAGCATCGTGACGAACATCAAGGACCCCACTCCGGTTACGAACGCTTTCATGACGTAGCCTCCGGTCCGACATATTGTCCTGCGCTTCTCGATCCGATTCGCAGCAAGGCCCGTGCCGCTCCGGCCTCCGCTCGCTGATCCGCGAAAGAACTACCTTGTGAACCTCACGGCGGAGGACCCTCCCAGGAGGCCGCGAGGCATTCGGCTACCTCGTAGAGCGTGATGGGAAGCGGTTCGCCCAGCGTGGTCAGCAGGTCCTGCGCTTCTCCGAGCGTCATGGCGAAGAGGCCGGCCCAGGCTGACCGCCAGCACGTCTCCTTGCTGCAGCAGCTCTCGACAGAACGCGCGAGCATCCGCTGAGACTCCCGGTTGACTACCGAGGACTTCCTGCAACGTATAGATCGTGGGCATCATGTGGTGGTGTATCGGCAACGACCGTGCCAGGGGACGATCGGGGGCGCGACGTCAGGAAGCCGCCTGGTGGCCCGGACGCACTGCGCGCGCGCCGCACCGTCCCGGGCATGCGGTAAACACTTCCGGCAAGTTCTTTCTGACCGGCCGGCTTGACGGCGCAGGCCGCGACGGGCCAGTATCACGCCGTGCACGTCGGGATCTTCGTCGAGGAGCGGCGCCGATGAGTGTGGAAGCGCTCAGGGAGCTGGCGTTGCAGGTCCGGAACTGGGGCCGGTGGGGACCGGAGGACGAGCTCGGGACGCTCAACTACATCACCCCCGAGCGGATCGCGGCGGCGTGCCGGCTCGCCACCACCGGCAAGGTCTTCGCCCTCGGCATCCCGCTCGAGCGCAACGGCCCCCAGAGCGGCACGCGCCAGCGCTTCAACCCGATCCATACCATGTTCCGCGACGGCGGCGATGCGCCCAAGACCCCCGCGGGGGTGGCCGCGATGGAGGGTTACGGCGGCTCCGACGACTGGATCGTCATGCCGCTGCAGTGCGTGACCCAGTGGGACAGCCTGGCCCACGTCTTCTACGAGGGCAAGATGTACAACGGCTACGACGCCGCGCTGGTCACCAGCAGCGGCGCGGCCCGGAACAGCATCGACAAGACCAAGAGCCGGCTGGCCGGCCGCGGCGTGCTGCTCGACGTGGCCCGGCAGAAGGGCGTGAAGGCGCTCGAGCCGGGCTACGCGATCACGGTCGCCGACCTGGAGGCGACCGCGGCCGCCCAGCGGGTCGAGGTGGGGCCCGGCGACATCCTGCTCGTCCGGACCGGGCACATGTCCCGCTACCTCGACCGGAACGACTGGCGGCACTACGACCTCGACCCGTTCCCCGGCGTCTCGGTGCACACCGCGCCGTGGCTGCACGCCCGGCAGATCGCGGCCATCGCCAGCGACAACTACGCGGTGGAGGTCCGGCCGTCCGAGATCGCGGGCTTTCGCAATCCCTTCCACGTGGTCGCGATCCCCAACATGGGGCTCACCCTGGGGGAGATCTTCTTCCTGGAAGAGCTCGCCGCCGACTGCGCGGCCGACGGCCGCTACGCCTTCCTGCTCGTCGCGCCGCCCCTGCCGGTGACGCGCGCGGTGGGAACGCCCCTCAACCCCTACGCGCTGAAGTAGTCCCGGACCGTCCGGAGGAGGGTCGCCGATGACCATCGATCGAGACCAGGCCGGCCAGAAGGCGCTCGAGTTCGCCGAGAACCTGTGGAAGCACGGCGACTTCTGGGAGTTCGAGACCGCGGAGTACGAGCTCGTCCGCTTCGCGCGAACGATCGAGGTGCTGCAGGGCGCGCGGTTCCCCCGGGGCGTCGAGCTGGGCTGCGGGGCGGGCTACTTCACCCGGCTCCTCGCCCCGCACGTGGATCAGCTCGTCGCCTACGACATCTCCCCGACCGCGATCGAGCGCGCCCGCGCCGCGGGCGGCCCGAGCGGCGGGATCGACTTCCGCGCGGGCAACGCCATGGACTACGCCTGGCTCGCGGACGCGCCGTGGGACCTGATCGTGATCAACGACACCATCTGCTATCTCGGGTGGCTGTACTCGTTCTTCGACATCGCGTGGTTCGTGTCCGAGATCCACGCGGCGATCCGGCCGGGCGGCCGGTTCCTGATGGCCAACACCATGGACAAGCACGGGTACGACAAGCTCCTGCTCCCCCACGTCACCCGGAGCTACCGCGACCTCGCCCTCAATGTCGGCTTCGCGCTCGATCGGGAGGAGACGGTCCACGGCACGAAGAACGGGGTGGAGTTCGCGACCCTGATCTCGCTCTTCGCCCGGCGCTGAGGGGCCGCGCCGCGGTCAGGCCGCGCCACCGTCCAGGCACGTGACCGCGCGCTTGAGGTCGTGGTAATTGATGAGCCCCACTGCCTGATCGCGCAGCAGCGCGGGCAGGCGGGGATCGGAGAGGGTCGCGCGCTCCCACTCACGGTCCTGATGGTAGACGTAGTCCGCGGCCGCGTCGTGGTAACCCGGGTGCACGGCGAGCTCGTAGATGCCGTGCCGGAGCTCGGTCGACACGATGTTCGAGAGGGCCTCGAAGCTCACCTTCTCCCGCCGTGACACGCCGTGCTCCCACTGGCCGTAGAACTCGCCCTTGAAGGTGACCGGCGCCCGGTCCCGGAGCGGCAGATCGTGCTCGAGTGCCAGCTCGAGGAAGCTCGCCCGGCAGCCCGGCCGCCGGTGGACGTGCTGGTGCGAGTCCAGGTGGGTCGGGAGCCCGCCGGTCAGCGCCACGAAGAGGTCGAACTGCCGGCGCAGCTCGCGCCGGCACACCTCCGGGTCGTCGAAGTCCACCAGGCGCTGCCCCTCGTTCGTGAAGTTCACGTGCAACCCCAGGGAGAGCCTCGGCCGCGCCGCGGCCATGGCCACCCCCTCCGCGGTGCTCGGGGTATTGACCATGAGGCTGGCCGAGGTCACCACTCCCTGGTCGTGGAGCTCGGCGATGGCCCGGGTCACCCCGGAGCCGTACCCGCAATCATCGGCGTTGATGATCAGGAATTTCATGCGTGCCGGCGATCCGGCCTAGCGCTCCTCCGGGACGGCGGCGGCCGCGGACTCGGCTCCATGGCGCCGCCAGAGATCGAAGTACGCCCCGCGCCGGGCCATCAGCTCGTCGTGGGGACCCTGCTCGATGATGCCGCCCTCGTCGATCACCAGGATGCGGTCGCAGCGCCGCGCGGTGCTGAGCCGGTGCGCGATCACGATCGTGGTATGCCCCCGCAGCCGCTCCTCGAGATTGCGCCAGACCAGGGCCTCGGTGGTCATGTCCAGCGCGCTGGTCGGCTCGTCCAGGATCGCGATGGGGGTGTCGCGCACCAGCGCCCGCGCCAGGGCCAGGCGCTGCCGCTGGCCGCCCGAGAGGGTGGAGCCGTCCTGGCCCAGGACCGTCTCGAAGCCCTGGGGCAGCTCGTCGATGAAGGCAAGGGCCTCGGTGCGGCGGGCGGCGTCGCGCACCGTCGCGAGATCCGCATTCCGCGAGCCCCACGCGATGTTCTCGAACACGGTGGCGCGGAAGAGGATCGGCTCCTGGAGCATCAGGGTGACCTGCCGCCGCAGCGACGCCAGGCGGATCCGGCGCAGGTCGTGGCCGTCGATGGTGACGCGCCCGTGCTGGGGATCGAAGAAGCGCAGCACGAGCCCGGCCAGCGTGCTCTTGCCCGCTCCGGTCCGGCCCACCACCGCGACGTGCTCGCCGCCGGCGATGCGCAGGTCGATGTCGCGGAGCACCGGCCGGCCGTCGTCGTACGCGAAGCTGACGTTCTCGAACCGGATCTCCCCGCGGATGGGCGGCAGCGAGACCGCGTCGGGGGCGTCCTTGACGTCGAGCTCGGTGTCGAGCACGGTGAACACGCGCTCCAGCCCCGCGCGGGCGGTGCCGATCTCCGCCACGTTCTGGCTCAGGCTGAGGATCGGCTGATAGAGATCCCGCAGGTAGGAGAGGAAGACGGTGAGCTCCCCGATGGTCAGGCTGCCGCTCATCACCCGCAGCGCGCCGAGCCACACGATGGCCGCGGTGCCCGCGGCCAGCAGCGACTCCACCACGAGCACGAAGAGCGTCTCGGTGCTGTAGAGGCGGAGCGAGAGCGCCAGGCTGCGCTCGCTGCCCGCGCGGAAGTCCTGGACCACGCGGTCCTCGCGCCCGTAGGCCTGCACCAGCTTCACCGCCCCGATCGCGCTCTCCGCGCGGCTGTAGAGCTCGCTCTCCGCCTCCCGGGCGGCGGTGGCGTGCCCGTGGATGCGGGCGCTGAGCCAGCGGATCGCGAGGAAGAGCGGCGGGCTCACCACCAGGGCCACGCTGGCCAGCACCCAATCGTAGCGGAGCATGATCACGAACATCCCGGTCAGCATCAGCGCCGCGCTGATCAGCGGCAGCGCTCCGTTCATCACGATGCCCTGGATCGCGTAGGTGTCGGCCATGACCCGGTAGAGCAGGTCGCCGGTCTGCTGCCGGTTGTGGAACCGGAGCGAGAGCTTCTGCATGTGGGCCCAGAGCGCGATCCGCAGGTCGTTGACCATGCGCTGGCCCACGTCGATCGTGAGGTAGTTGGACAGCATGGTGGTCAGGCCGCGGCACGCCGCGATCAGCACGATCGTCACCGCGGCGAGCCCGAGCTGGACCATCGGATCCAGGACCGCGAACCACGACCCCAGGAGCGCGGGGGGCGGCTTGCTGCCGAGGATGCTGTCGAGGACGATCGCGAGCGGCAGCGGCTTGGCGAGGTCGAGCGCGATCCCGAGGGCGGAGAGCCCGAACCCGAGCGACATGGGCGCCCGGTGGGGCCGCGCGTAGTGGGCGATGCGCGGGATCAGGGCCAGGAGCCCGCGCGAGCCGGCGGTGCCGTTCATGGGAATGCCCGTCGCTGATCGTGTCTCATTGTTGATGAAGCTCCGCTACGCGCGGCCGTGTTTCCCGCCCGACCCCACGAATTCTCCCACATCGGAGCAGGTCACGGATAGATCTGCCGGTAGGCCAGCCGCGCCCGGTCCCCCGCCCCACCGAAGCGGGCATCGTAGTCCTTCGTCATGGCCCGCAGCGTGTCCGACCGGACGAAGGCGTCGAGCGACGCCTCGGAGTCGAACTCGTAGCAGACCATGTACTGCCACGGCTCCGACCCGGCGTGGGCGCTCTCGAGGGGGAGCGCCTGGTAGCGGCGCATCCCGAGGCAGCCGGGAACCCGGGCGGCCTCCTGCGAGCGCACGGTGTCGTACCAGTGGTTGAAGGCCGCCTCGCGCCCGGGCGCGATGGTGGCCTTGACGACGAAGAGCGCGGGACGCGTCATCGATGGGCCTCCTGAAGGCCACGGTACCAGGTTGCGGGGACGTTGCCGAGTCGCGGACGCCGGGGTATAACCTCGACCAGCATGAGCCACCCAGGTCCACCCGAAGGGGCGCGGCTCCCCCGCGACGGCCGGAGCTGGCCCGAGCTCGCGCAGGCACTCCGCGACCTGCAGCGCGACGACCTCGACTGGCGCCGAGGCCGGCACGCGGCCTTCGTCTGGCACGCGGACGAGGCGGTGGAACAGGTGGCCCGCGACGCGTACGCGCTCTTCATGACCGAGAACGGCCTCGGCCTGCGGGTGTTCCCCAGCCTGCGGCGCATGGAGGCCGACGTCGTCGCGATGGTCCGGCGCCTCCTCGGCGGCGATGCGGCCACCGCCGGCCACCTGACGTCCGGCGGCACCGAGAGCATCTTCCTCGCCACCCACGCGGCACGCCAGTGGGCGCGGCAGTGGCACCCCGAGATCACGGAGCCCGAGATCGTGGCCGCCTGGTCGGCGCATCCCGCGGTGAGCAAGGCGGCCCACTACCTCGGCATGAAGGTGCTCCGCGTGCCGGTCGGGGCCGGCTTCCGGGCGGACGTGGCGGCGATGGCCGCCGCGATCACCCCGCGCACCGTCATGCTCTACGGGTCGGCGCCCACCTATTCGCTCGGCGTGATCGATCCCATCGGGGAGCTGTCCGACCTCGCGCTGGCGCGCGGGCTGTGGCTGCACGTGGACGCCTGCGTGGGCGGGATCCTCGGCCCCTTCGTGCGCGCGCTCGGTCACCCGGTACCGGAGTTCGGGCTCACGCTGCCCGGGGTGACGTCCGTGTCCGCCGACCTCCACAAGTCGGGCTACGCGGCCAAGGGCGCGTCGGTGGTCCTCTTCCGGACCGCGGAGCAACAGGCGGCGGGCCGCTACGACTTCGACGACTGGCCCACCGGCCTCTACAGCGTCGACACCTTCACCGGCACGCGGCCCGGCGGCGCCATCGCGGCGGCGTGGGCGGTGATGAACTTCCTGGGCGAGTCGGGCTACCGCCGCATCGCGGCCACGGTCATGGACGCGAAGGCGCGGCTCGTCGAGGGCCTCGCGCGCGTCGGCGGCGGGCTCCACGTGTGGGGCACGCCCGAGCTGTGGGCGGTGGGCTTCGGCAGCGAGGACCACGACATCTTCACGATCGCCGATCGGATGACGGCCCGGGGCTGGTCGGTGGGGCGCATCCGCGAGCCGCGCGGCATCCACCTCATGCTGACCCCGGTGCACGCGCCGATCATCGACGAGTACCTGGCGGACCTGGCTCGTTCGGTGAACGAGTCGCGGGCGGTCACGGGCCCGTCGCCCACTCGCGCCGTCTACTGATTGCGAGCCACGGGCGCGCTCGCGCTGGCCGCGCTCCTTCTGACCGGCTGCGGCATGTGGATCGACCGCTTCGTCTTCTTTCCCGACCGGCAGGTCGGGCCGCCGCCCGCCGGCGTCGAGGAGCGCTGGATCACCACCGAGGACGGCCTGCGCCTGCACGCCTGGTACGTTCCCCCGCGCGAAGGAGGCCCGGTGCTCCTGTGGTCGCACGGCAACGCGGGGAACATCCACTCGCGCCGGGCGCTGCTGCCGGGTCTGGCCGGCCGCGGGCTCGGGGTGCTCGCCTACGACTACCGCGGCTACGGGCGCAGCGAGGGCACCCCGGGCGAGGCGGGCGTCTACCTCGACGCGAGCGCCGCCTTCGACGACCTGGTGACGCGCGGAACCGCTCCCGCGGCGATCGTGTGCTTCGGCGAATCCATCGGCGGGGCGGTCTCCATCGAGGTCGCCACCCGCCGCCGGTGCGGGGCGGTCATCGCGGTCTCGAGCTTCACGCGGCTCGCGGACGTCGCGCGCCGGCACTACGGCCCGCTGGGCTCGCTCGCGGGCGACCGCTTCGACTCGCTGGCGCGGCTGCCGCGCGTGTCGGCGCCGGTTCTCGTCGCCCACGGCGATCAGGACGACATCGTCCCCTTCGCGCTGGGCGAGCGCCTGTTCGCCGCGGCCGGGGAGCCCAAGCGCTTCGTCCGCATTCCCGGCGCCGACCACAACGACGCGTTCGCCTTCCCGGCCCTGCTCGACGCGATCGCCCGGTTCGCCCGGGAAGCGGTGACTGGGCGCGGCTCGGGGTGACGGTCATGAGGCGGAGGCTCGTCGACGGTGGTAAGCTCTCGCTCGATGAGCGACCTTCTCGACCGCGCCCGGGAGCTCCGGCAGAAGCTCCACCGCCTCGAGGTGCTGCTGGAGATCGAGAAGGGCGGACGGAGCCGGAGCTGGTTCGCGGGCAAGACGTCGCAGGCGATCGAGCGGGCGGCGGCGATCAAGCGACTCACCGACACCGGCCTCATCGAGGCTTCGGCCCCTCCCGCTCACTTCCGGCTGACGCCCGACGGCCGTGACTTCCTGAAGGACGTCCGGGCCAAGGTCGGCGCCGGCGCCGCGCTGGACTGGACCCGCGCGGACGAGATCGACTTCTCGAGGCTCTGACCCGGGCTCCGCGGCCGGTCGATTGCGCCCGGGCACCGCGCCGGTTAGCATCGCCCCATGACGACGCCGCGCACCGCGGAGGTGGTGATCATCGGGGGTGGGGTGACCGGCGCCAGCGCCGCCTACCATCTGACCCGGCGTGGCGTCGCCGACGTGATCGTCGTCGACAAGGGCGCGATCGCCTCCGGCGGCACCGGGAAGAGCTCGGCGTGCGTGCGGCAGCACTACTCGACGGCCGAGACCTGCCGGATGATCCGGTACTCGCTCGACTTCTTCCAGCGCTTCGCCGAGCACACCGGCGGCGGCTCGTGCGGCTTCCGGCACACCGGCTACCTGCTCGGGGTGGATGACCGGATGCGCGCGCCCATGGAGGCCTCGGTCGCGCTCCAGCGCTCGGTCGGCATCGACACGCGGCTCGTCTCCCCCACCGACATGCGCGAGATCGAGCCGCGCCTGCGCGCCGACGACCTCGTGGCCGGCTGCTACGAGCCGGCGTCGGGCTACTGCAATCCCGTCGAGACCGCCCAGGGCTTCGCCCGGGCCGCCCGCGCGGCGGGCGCGCGCATCCTGGAGGACACCGCGGTGGTCGGGCTGCTCGTGGAGGGCGACCGCGTCCGCGGCGTCCGTACCGGCGCGGGCGACATCCACGCCCCCGTGGTCGTCAATGCCGCGGGCCTGTGGAGCGCCCGGGTCGGCGCCATGGCCGGCCTCGAGCTGCCGATCAGCGTGTGCCGTCACAAGATCAGCATCGTCGCCTGGCCCGAGGCCGACCGCCGGCCGCACCCGATGGTGTACGACTTCGTCACCAACATCTACACCCGCCCCGAGATGGGCGAGCACATCCTGGTGGGCGGCCTCGACGCCGAGGAGTCCCACGACACCGCCGACCCCGATGCCTACCGGGAAGGCGTGAGCCTCGACGAGTCGACCGAGGCCCTCGCCCGCGTGAGCCACCGCTTCCCCGCGCTCGCGGACGGCCACATCGCCCGCGGCTATGCCGGCTGCTTCGACGTCACCCCCGACTGGCACCCCATCCTCGACCGGGTCGGCCCGGAGGGCTACCACGTGGCCGCAGGCTTCTCCGGCCACGGCTTCAAGCTGTCCCCGGCCGTGGGCCACATGATGGCGACGCTCATCACGGAGGGGCCCGGCGGGCATCCGGACCTGCCGACCTTCCGCCTGGCCCGGTTCACGGAGGGCAAGCCGATCCGAGGAACCTACGGCGACTGGCTGATGTGCTAGCGCGGCCCCGCCCCTCGCAGGCCAGGCCCCCGCATCCCTGGCCCCCGCATCCCTGGCCCCCGCATCCCTGGATAGTCGTCGGCGCGGTCTGGGTGACCCTCGCGATCGCCTCCGGCCTGTACTTCTCGTTCCCGATCTTCTTCGTGGCGCTGCTGGAGGAGTTCGGCTGGTCGCGCGGGGCCACCGCGGCCGCGTTCTCGATCTCGGCGATCGTGCAGGGCGTGCTCGCCCCGGTGGTGGGCACCCTCGTGGACCGGCTGGGGCCGCGGCGGGTGATGCTCGGCGGGGCGGGCGTGCTCGGGCTGGGGTGCGCGCTCTCGAGCCGGATCGACTCGCTGTGGTCGCTCTACCTGATCGTCGGCGTCCTGACCGCAGCCGGGGCCTGCGCGGTGAGCTGGGTGCCCACGGGCGCGCTGATCGCCCGGTGGTTCGCGGAGGGGCGCGGCAGCGCGATGGGCGTGGCGTTCTCGGGGATGGGGGCCGGGGTGCTGACGGTGGGGCCGCTCGCCCAGTGGCTGATCGCCGGGTTCGGCTGGCGCGCCGCCTACCTCGCCCTGGGCCTGGGCACGCTGGCCGTGCTCCTTCCCCTCGTCTGGCTGGGCGTGCACGACGGGCCCGCCGATGCCGCGCCGGCTCGCCGCGCGAACCCGGGGGCCCTCACCTGGGGCGCGGAGGTCGGCGACGCGCTGCGGACGCGGGCGTTCTGGGCGCTCTTCTTCGCGTACCTCTGCACACCCCTGGCCGTCTTCACGGTCGTCACGCACCAGGTGGCCTTCGCGGTGGACCACGGCTTCCCCCGGCTGTTCGTCGCGGGGATCTTCGGGCTCACCGGGCTGCTCTCGGTGGTGGGCCGGATCGGGTTCGGCATCGCGGCCGATCGGATCGGACGCGCCACCTCGGCCACGATCTCCTACGGCTGCACCGCGGTCGGAACGCTGTGCCTGCTCGGGCTCGAGGTCTGGCCGCACGTGGCGGCGCTCTACGCCTACGCGCTCTTCTTCGGCCTGGGCTTCGGCGCCCGCGGGCCCATCATCACCGCGATGGCCGCCCAGCTCTTCCCCGGGCGCTTCGGCGCCATCTATGGCTTTCTCAGCGTGGGCAACGGCATCGGCGGCGGCGTCGCCCCCTGGTTCGCCGGCTTCGTCCACGATCTCACCGGGAGCTATCGCATCGCGTTCCTGATCGCGGTCGCCTTCTGCGCGGTGGGGGCGACGTGCTTCTGGCTCGCGCGCCCGCCGCGGGATGCGCTATGATCCGGCCGATGCGCCTGCCGGGTCGGGTCGCGGCCATCACCGGAGGAGCGCTCGGGATCGGGCGCGCGACCGCGCTCATCTTCGCCGCCCAGGTATCCCGGGTGGCGTTCTTCCTCGCCTCCGACGACGCCAGCTACGTCACCGGCCACACTCTCGCGGTGGATGGCGGCTACCTGGCCGGCGGCCTCTGGTCCGGCGCCGCGGGCATCCGGGCGCCCGGCGTCACCCCGGGCTAGGATCCCTGCCCGGCCTCCCGTCCGCGATCGAGCCCACCGAGGCGGAATGGATCACGCGCTGAGCGACGTCACCGTCCTCGACCTGGGGCAGGTCATCGCGATGCCGTTCTGCACGATGCTGCTCGCCGACCTCGGCGCGCGGGTGATCAAGGTCGAGTCGCCGGAGCGCGGGCGCGAGCGGGTCTCGCTCGGCGTCAGGCGCCGCCGCGACGGCATCGAGGAGCGGGTGCCCGCCGCGCAGTACCGGGATCGCAACAAGCTCGGGGTCACCCTCGATCTGAAGACACCGACCGGCCTCGCGCTCTTCCGCGAGCTGGTGCGGCACGCCGACGTGGTCACCGAGAACTGGAGCGTCGGCACGATGGAGCGCCTCGGCCTCGGCTACGAGGAGCTGCGCCACATCAACCCGAGGCTCGTCTACGCCTCGATCACTGCGTTCGGGCAGACCGGGCCCTACGCGCCGCAGCGGGGCTACGACATGCTCGCGCAGGCGATCAGCGGGTACATGAGCATCACCGGTTATCCCGACGGACCGCCCACCCGGTCCGGCCAGTCCATCTCGGACTACTACGCGGGCATGCTGTGCGCCTTCAGCATCGTCTCCGCGCTGCACTATCGGCAGCGCACCGGCCGCGGGCAGCGCATCGACCTGGCCCTGCTCGACAGCCTTCTGGTGGCGCTGGACAATCTCGGGGAGCGCTACACGGTGGGCGGCGAGATCCTCACCCGCGCCGGCAACGTCTCGTTCGCCGGCTCGGCCACCGGCATCTATCCGACCACCGACGGCCACGTGGCCATCGCCGCCGCCGCGAGCAATGCGGTGTGGGCGCGCTTCTGCGCGGTCATCGGCCGGGACGATCTCCCCCGCGCCCCCGAGTTCGCCAGCGCGGCGGCCCGGCGCGACCGCCGTGACGAGATCGCCGCCATCATCCAGCAGTGGACCGGCGCGCGCACCAAGGCCGAGGTGGTCCGCACCCTCGTGACCGCCGGCGTCCCGGCCGCGCCGGTCAACAACGTGGCGGAGATGGTCGCCGATCCCCAGGTGCGGGCCCGCGAGATGTTCATCGAGCTCGACCATCCCGTCTACGGGCCGCTGACGACGACCGGGACGCCGCTGAAGCTCTCGGAGACGCCCGGGAAGGTCTGCTGGCTCGCGCCCATGCCGGGGGAGCACAACCAGGAGGTCTTCGTCCGTCTTCTCGGCCATTCACCCGAGGAGCTCGAACGCTGGCGCGCCGAGGGCGTGATCTGACGAGGGAGCCGCGCGACCCGGCCGCGACCCGGCGCCGCGTCAGCCCATGGGGTCCACGTCGGGGAAGCCCAGCAGGATCTGGCCGAGACGCTCGTAGGCGGCGTCGCTCACCATCAAGTGCTGCGCGCCCGCGTTGATGTCGCGGAGACACCGCTGCAGCACGCCGGTGCGATAGAGCGCGCCGCCGCCGGCCGCGCGAAAGAGGCCGGTCACGATCTCCACGGCAGTCTCGGTCGCGTGAGTCGCGACGCTGCGCAGCTCGGCCTGCTCGCGGCGCGTGAGCGTGCCGCCCGCAGCGACGGTGGCCCAGGCGGCCTCGAAGAGCTCGACCGCGCCCGCCCGCACCGCGCGCAGCCGGATCTCGCCCTCGCCGAGCCGCGCCTGGAAGACCGCCCGCCCGGCCAGCGGCGAGGCCGCGACGAGGCCGCGGGACTTGGACTGCGCGAGCAGGGCGGCGGCGCCGAGAGCCCGGCGCGCAACGCCCAGCGCGAAGGCCACGTGCTCGTAGGCCACGAAGGCGGGCATGCCGAGCCGGAACAGCGCGCCGCCCCGGCGCGGCGTCGCGGTCGCGGGGTTCCAGGCGAACGCAGCGGGCACGAAGCAATCGGTCACGGAGAAG
>DATLFG010000003.1:0-59857 GCA_035524955.1 Candidatus Limnocylindria bacterium
CGGCGCCGGCGGGGGCGCGGCGGCCGCGGGCTTCGCGGCCGCGGCGGTCACGCTCGAGATGTCCTCGGTCGGGTCCGCGATCACGCCGATCATCTCGCCCACCGGCACCTGCCCGCCCTCCTCCACCACGATCTTGCGGAGGATGCCCGCGCCGAAGGCCTCGATCTCCACGTTCGCCTTGTCGGTCTCGATCTCCGCGATCACGTCACCGCCCTTGACCGGATCGCCTTCCTTCTTCAGCCACTTGATGACCTTGCCGGTCTCCATGGCGTCCGACAGCTTGGGCATGAACACCTTGGTGATCATGCGTTGCACACCTGGCGGATCGCCGCCGCGATCTTGGCCTTCGACGGCGTCTTGAGCAGCTCCAGGTTCTTGGCGTACGGCATGGGCGCGTTCTCGCCGGTGACCCGCTCGACGGGCGCGTCCAGGTCGTCGAAGGCCTCCTCCTGGATCTCGGCCGCGATCTCGGAGCCCATGCCCGCGAAGCCGGCGCCCGCTTCGAGCACGACCGCGCGGTGCGTCTTGCGGACGGACGCGACGAGGGCGCCGGTGTCCATGGGCCGGAGCGTGCGCGGGTCGACGATCTCCACCGAAATGCCTTCCTTGCTGAGCTCCTCCGCGACCTCGAGAGCCCGGTACATCATGCCCATGTAGGCCACCACCGTGACGTCGGTGCCCTCGCGGCGAATCACCGCCTTGCCGAGGGGGATCAGGAACTCCGGATCCTCCGGCACCTCGCCCTTGACCGCGTACAGGGTCTCGGCCTCGATGAAGATCACCGGATTATCGTCGCGGATGGCCGACTTCAACAGCCCCTTGGCGTCGGCGGGTGTCGAGGGGCGCACCACCTTGAGCCCGGGCACGTGGTAGAAGTACGTCTCCATGGACTGCGAGTGCTGCGCGGCCAGCTGGGCCGCCGGCCCTCCCGGCCCCCGGATCACGAGCGGGATATTGTACTGGCCGCCGGACATGTAGCACATCTTGGCCGCGGAGTTGACGATCTGGTCGAGGGCCAGGATCGAGAAGTTGAACGTCATCATCTCGATCACCGGCCGGAGCCCCAGCATCGCCGACCCGACGCCCACCCCGGTGAAGCCCGATTCGCAGATGGGCGTGTCGATGATGCGGGTCTCGCCGAACTCCTTGAGGAGCCCCTGGGTCACCTTGTAGGCGCCGTCGTAGAGGCCGACCTCCTCGCCCATCACGAAGACGCGGGGATCCCGCCGCATCTCCTCGCGGAGGGCCAGGTTGAGCGCCTCCCGGTAGGTCATGACCGCCATGGCGTCAGTCCTTGTACACGTCGGTGAACAGCTCCGACGGCGGCGGCTCGGGCGAGGCGTCCGCGAAGGCCACCGCCTCGTCCGCGAGGTCGTTCACCGCCTTCTCGATGTTCCGGATGTCGGCCTCGGTGAGCACGCCCTCCTTCAGGCCGCGGTCGCTGAACAGGGTGATGGGGTCCCGGAGCTTCTCGCGCTCGACCTCTTCCTTGGTCCGGTAGACCGAGCCGGCCGGATCGCGCATGGAGTGGCCGCGGAAGCGGTACGTGCGGGCCTCGATGAGGGTCGGCATCTTCTCCCGCCGCGCCCGCTCGACCGCGCGGCCGACCACGTCGCGCACCGCGAGCACGTCCATGCCGTCCACCGCCTCGCCGGGCATGCCGTAGGTCTCGGCGAACTTCCAGATGTCGGTCTGGGCCAGCGCGCGATGGATCGCGGTGCCCATCGCGTAGCGGTTGTTCTCGCAGATGAAGATCACCGGGAGCTTCCACAGCGCGGCCAGATTCATGGACTCGTGGAACTCGCCCTGGGGCACCGCCCCGTCCCCGAAGTAGCACAGCACGACCTGGTCGCCGCCCTGGTACTTGATGGCGAAGCCCGCCCCCGCGGCCAGCGGCAGGTGCGCGCCTACGATGCCGTGGCCGCCCAGGAAGTTGACGCTCTTGTCGAAGAGGTGCATCGACCCGCCCTTCCCCTTGCTCAGCCCGTCCATCCGGCCGAACAGCTCGGCCATGATCCGGCGCGGGTCGGACCCCTTGGCCAGGCAGTGGCCGTGCTCTCGATAGGACGACACCGCGTAATCGTCGAGGCGCACCGTCGAGGTGGCGCCCACCGCGACCGCCTCCTGCCCGATGTAGAGGTGGAGAAAGCCACCGATCTTGCCCAGGGCGTACATCTCGGCCGCCTTCTCCTCGAAGCGCCGAATGAGGGCCATCTGCGTCAGAAGCCGCCGCGCCAGCTCCGCATCGAGCCGGGTCTGGACCACTGCGGTCTTGGTCTGCGCCATTCGGTTCTCCTCCTGACGGTTCTGGCTACCCTTCTCCAGCTGCTGCCGTAAGCTTCTCTTCTGGTATTCGCTCGGCTCGCCTTCGGCTGCACCTCGCCCTGCCACTAACCCATTTCTCTCGTCGGGCGCCCGCTTATCCCCGGAGGGCGCTCAGCTCGTCCACCGAGAGGCGGCGGCGGAGCCGGAAGATCGTCACGATGATCGCGAGACCCACCGCGACTTCGGCGGCGGCCACGCACAGCACGAAGAAGACCAGGGCCTGGCCCTCGGTCGTCCCGTGCCGCTGCCCGAAGGCCACCAGGGCCAGATTCGCCGCGTTCAGCATGATCTCGATCGACATGAAGATCACGAGCGGGTTGCGCCGGATCAGGACCCCGAGCACGCCCATGGTGAACAGGACCGCGGACAGCGCGACGTAGTAGGACTCGGGCACCATCCTACGCCCTGCGCTTGGTCAGCGCCACGACTCCCACGATGGCGGCGAGCAGCAGCACCGAGGTGACCTCGAACGGGAACAGGTAGTCGGTGAAGAGCACGCGCCCCACCGCGTCCGTCCCACCCGGGAGCGGCGGCCTGGGGGGGCCCACGAACACCGCCGAGCCCAGCACCAGCGCGACCAGGATCAGGAACACCGCGGCGACCGGCACCGCCAGCCAGCGCTGCCGGCGCAGCGGATCGGGTCCCGTCTCCTCCCGGCCCGGGATCAGCACCATGATCGCGAAGACGAAGAGGACCGCGATGGCGCCCGCATAGATGATGATCTGCACCGCGGCCAGGAACTCCGCGCGCATGGTCAGGAACAGCGCGGCCACCGTGGTCAGATTGATCGCGAGGAAGAGCGCCCCGTGGATCGGGTTCCGCCGCAGCAGCATCCCGGCCGCGGAGCCGACCGCGAGCAGCGCCAGCACCGCGAACACGAAGAGGCTCACCGGGGCCTCCGGGAGGGAGCGATCGGCACCGGGGACGTCGGGACGCCGTTCGGGCCGGCCGCCTCGAGCGCGAGCAGGGTGTCCTTGGTGTAGATCATGCTCTGGCGGTCGTAGGCCGAGAATTCGAGGATGCCGGTGTCCATCCGGATGGCGTCCTCGGGACAGGCCTCCACGCAGTAGCCGCAGAACACGCATTTGCCCAGATCGATATCGAACCGCTCCGGCACCTTCTCGATCTCGGGATTGGGATGCTCGGAGGCCACGATGTAGATGCAGTGGGCCGGGCACACCGTCTCGCACATCATGCAGGCCACGCAGCGCGGGGAGCCGTCTTCCCGGCGCACCAGCCGGTGCAGGCTGCGCAGGCGCGGAGAATAGGGCCGACGCTCGTCGGGGTACTGGATGGTGACCGCCCCCCGCGCGCTCTTGATCCGGAAGACCACGCGCAGGGTGTGCCGCCCGAGGTTCGCGAAGAAGTGCTGGGCGGTCAGGGCCAGCCCCACCAGCACCTCGACCACGTAGAAGCGCTGGCGGAGGCCGAGCCGGCTCGAGTGCTCGGGATCCGCGGGGGTGTTGGTGGTCTGGTAGGACATGGCTCAGGGCTGCCCCACCGCCAGCAGCACGAGGCCGGTGACGAGGATGTTGAGGATCGACAGCGGGAAGAGGGCCAGCCAGCCGAGTCGCATCGCCTGGTCGTAGCGGAAGCGGGGCAGCGTCCACCGGATCAGCATGAGGAACCAGATCATGACCACGACCTTGCTGAGGAACGCGCCCACCTGCATGCCCACCACCGCCAGGTGCGGCAGCTCCACCGTCGCGCCCCAGGGAAAGACGAACCCGGAGGCCTGCAGGTACGGGACCTGCCAGCCGCCCAGGAACAGCGCGGTGGTCATGCCCGCGATCACCACCGTCTCCAGGAAGTCGGCCATCGCGAACATGCCGAACTTCATCCCGCTGTACTCCACGAAGTAACCGATGATCTCCGACTCCCCTTCCGGGGTGTCGAAGGGAATCCGCTTGGTGGAGGCGATGCCCGCGGTCAGGAACAGGACGAAGGCGACGGGCTGGGTCAGGAGCCCCCAGGCCGGGATCCAGGTCCCGAAGAGCTGCGGCAGCAGCGGCTGGCCCTGGCCGCGCGCGATGTCCTGCATGTTGAGCGAGCCGTACACCATGACCACGCCTATGATCGAGGCGCCGATCGCGATCTCCGCCGAGATCATGAGGGCGGCCGCCCGCTGCCCGCCGAGCAGCGCGTAGTTGTTGGCGGAGGCCCAGCCCGCCATCATGAGCCCGTAGACGCCCAGCGAGACCATGCCGAGCACGTAGAGGATGCCCACGTTGAGCGTCACCGCCTGGAGCTGGATCTCACGCCCCAGGATCTGCAGGGTGTCGCCGAACGGGATCGTCGCGAAGGCGGCCAGGCCGAAGAACACCGAGACGAACGGGGCGAGCTTGAACATCAGCTTGTCCGCGCGCGCCGGGGTGAAGTCCTCCTTGGTCAGCATCTTGACCGCGTCGGCCAGCGGGTGGAGCAGGCCCAGGATCCGGATGCCGAAGATGGAGGCGCGGTTGGCGCCGATCCGGTCCTGCATGATCGCGGACTGCTTGCGCTCGACCCAGGTCAGGAGCCCGCCGAAGTTCAGCACCACGAACATGACGAAGCCGACCGGGATGGCCTGGAGGAGGAGATCGAGGGCCACGTCGCTCACGCCTTCACCATGAGGCCCGCGTCACCCATCGCCCGGTAGGTCATGCCCGAGAAGGCGGGGACATGGCCGGCGAGCGCCGTGAAGACCTGCTCGGCGCGGGTCGCGGCCAGCGCGGGATCAGCAGCGCCCAGGGCGCGGCCGAGCCGGCCGAGGATGTCCCAGTCCGCCACCGCGTCTCCGAGCGGCTCCACCACCGTCCGGAAGCGCTGCACCCGCCCCTGGAAGTTGGTGAACGTCCCATCGCGCTCGACGTAGGCCGCGCTGGGCAGCACGAGGTGCGCCCCCGCGCTGGTGGCATTCGCGCTCGGCCCCTGGAACACCACCATCTCGGCGGCGGCCAGGGCCGCGCTCACGTCGGCCGCGGGCAACCCCGAGTCGAGGAGATCGTGCTGGAAGATCCACAGCAGCTTGATCCGCCGCTGCCGCGCCCCATCCAGGATCGTGGCGGTCTCGCCCTGACCGAGGCCGATCAGCTCGGCGCCGCGCCGGTTGGGATTCTTGTCGGCGCGGATCAGGATGTGGTCATCCTCGCCCGGCAGACGCGGCGGCACCCGATGGTCCACCGCCCGGATCCCGAGCTGGCCGGCGATCCGCTGGAGCGCGAACAGGTCCTCGTTGGACATCTGGGGCGACGCGAGGATCCCGATCTCCTCGGACCGGTAGCGCCGGAGCGCACCCACGAGATCGGCCACCGCCTCGTCCCAGCCGAGGTGGACGTCCGTACCGGCCGCGCGCCGCACGGGCGTCAGGAGGCGGCTGTCGTCGTCGATCCAGCGGAAGCCGTAGCGGCCCTCGTCGCAGATCCACCACCCGTTGACGTCCGGATTGTGGCGGGGCTTGATGCGCGCGATGCGACGGCCCTGGTTGTGGTGCGGCCGCCGCCGGCTGTTGTGCACCTCGACGTTGCACCCCCGCGCGCACCCGTTGCAGACCGAGCGGGCGGTGTCCAGGTACCACACGCGCACCTGGAATCGGAACTCCCGGTCGGTCAGCGCGCCCACCGGGCAGATGTCGATGACGTTGCCCGAGTACTTGTTCTCGAGCGCCTTGCCCGGAAAGAGGCCGATCTCCGAGTGGTCGCCCCGGTTGAAGATGCCGAGCTCGCCGGTGCCGGTCACCTCGTCGCAGAAGCGCACGCAGCGCGAGCACAGGATGCAGCGCTCCGCGTCCAGGATGACGTATGGGCCGAGCGGCACCGCCTTGGGCTTGTGCACCTTCTCGTCCACCATGCGTGGGTCGTAGAGGCCGTGCCGCATGTAGTAGATCTGCAGCCAGCACTCGCCCGCCTGGTCGCACACCGGGCAGTCGAGCGGGTGATTGACGAGGTGGAACTCCATGATGGACTTGCGGGTCTCGAGCACGCGCTCGGTCTGCGTGTGGACGACCATCCCGTCGGCGGCCTGGGTGTTGCAGCCGATCTGCGGGCGCGGGTTCTTCTCGATATCGACCATGCAGAGCCGGCACTGGCCCGCGATGCTGAGGCCGGGGTGATAGCAATAGTGCGGCACTTCGACGCCGGCCTGCCGGGCGGCCTCGATGAGGTTCGTGCCGGCGGCGACCTCGACTTCCTTGCCGTCGATCGTGAGCTTAGGCATCGCGCGGGATCAGGGCCTCGAATTCCTCGCGGAACTTCTCGATGTAGCTGACGTAGGGGCCGACCGCGCCGTCGTAGAAGGCGCAGATGGTGGTGCCGGCCCCGCGCTTGGCCACGTCCAGGATCGTGTCGAGATCCTCCTTGCGGCCCTTTCCCTCCACGATCCGGTGCGCCATCTTGTAGATCCAGCCGGTGGACTCGCGGCAGGGTGTGCACTGCCCGCACGATTCGTGCGCGTAGAACCGCGCCACCACCATGAGGGCCTCCGGGATCGAGACGGTCTCGTCCATCACGATCACGCCTGCGGAGCCGATCATGGTGCCGGCCGCCTTGAGGCCATCGGCGTCCATGCTCACGTCGATCTCCTCCGCGGTGAGGATCGGGGCCGAGGAGCCGCCGGGCACCACCGCCTTGAGGCGTCGCCCGTCGCGGATGCCGCCGCAGTGGTCGTAGATCAGCGAGCGCAGGGTCACCGACACCGGCGCCTCCACCACCCCCGGCTTCACCACGTGGCCCGACACCGAGTAGAGCCGGGTCCCGCCCTGGGTCTTGGTGCCGAGCCCGGCGAACCACTCCGCGCCCCGGTTGATGATGTGGGGCACCGCCGCGATGGTCTCCACGTTGTTCACGATGGTCGGCTGCCCGAAGGCGCCCTTGATCGCGGGGAACGGCGGCTTGATCTTGGGCCAGCCCTTCCTGCCCTCCAGGGAGGAGAGCAGGCCCGTCTCCTCGCCGCAGATGTAGGCGCCCGCCCCGCGGTGCACCACGATGTCGAAGTCGAAGCCCGAGCCCTGGATGCTCCGGCCGAGCAGCCCCGCGTCGTAGGCTTCCTTCACCGCGCCGCTGAAGATCTCCCACGGCCGCACATACTCGCCCCGGATGTAGACGAAACCCACATGCGAGTCGATCGCCCGCGCCGCGATGATCATCCCCTCGATGAGGGCGTGGGGATCGCGCTCGAGCAGGAAGCGGTCCTTGAACGTGCCCGGCTCCCCCTCGTCCGCGTTGATCACGAGGTACTTGGGCGCCGTCCCGCCCTTGGGGATGAAGCTCCACTTCGTGCCGGTGGGGAAGGCGGCGCCGCCGAGGCCGCGGAGGTTGGACTTCTTCACCTCCTCGGTGATGGCGGTGGGCTCCATCTGGAAGGCCTTGGGCAGCGCGGAGTATCCCCCGGTCTCGCGGTAGACGCCCAGGGTGTGCGAGTTCGGCCGGTCGAAGTTGCGGGTGAAGATCTTCTCGGCCATCAGGAGAGCCCGTCCAGGATGCGGTCCACCTTCTCCGGCGTGAGCAGCCCCTCGTAGCGGTCGTCCACCTGCATCATCGGCGCCTGCTCGCACGCGCAGAGACATTCCACCGTGAGCAACGTCACGCGGCCGTCCGCCGTCGTCTCGCCGACCTCGACGCCCAGGCGCCGGGTGAGATGCTCGACGATGGACTTCGATCCGAGCAGGTGGCAGGAGAGGTTGTGGCAGACCGAGACCACGTGCCGGCCCGTCGGCTGCTGGAAGAAGAGCGTGTAGAATGTCACGACCTCGTGGACGTGGGCGGGCGACATCTCGAACAGGCCGGCGACGTACTCTTCTGCCTCGAGCGACACGTAACCGAAGGCCTCCTGGGCCAGCCGCAGCACCGGCAGGAGCGCGCCCTGCTTGTCCGGGTACAGGGCCTGCAAACGCCGGACTTCGTTCAGTTGTTCCGCCGTGAACTCGGGCCGCCTGGCGTCAGGCATTGGGCGTCCCGGCAGACTCGTTGGGCCGGGCAGACTGGTTGGGAGCTAGGGCGACCCCCTCTACTCTTTCAAAACGGGCACGGCGAGCCGTGCCCTCTACAAGGAGCTTCCGCATCTTTTTGATTCGCATTTGCTTTATCTGTCTAACTCGCCGCCGATCATGTTGACGGAGCCGAAGGTGGGGATGATGTCCGCGACCATCTCGCCCTCGATCATGCGCGGGATGGCGGCCACCGGGTTCATGCAGGGCGGGCGGCACCGCACGCGGTACGGGCGGTCGGTGCCGTCGGACACCACGTAAAAGCCCAGCTCGCCGTTGGCCCCCTCCGCGGCGAAGTAGGCCTCGCCCGGGGGCGGGCGGATGCCGTAGCCTTCCATGACCAGCATGAAGTGGTTCATCAGCCCTTCGATCGAGCCGTAGGCCTCCACCTTCGTGGGCAGGGTCACACGCTTGTCCGGCGCGTTGACGCGCGCGTGGGCACCGGGGTCCTGGCCCTGGAGGTTCGGCGAGAGCTTGATGGGCACGAGCAGCAGGCCCTCGGTCTTGCCCTGCTTGCCCATGTCCACGTAGGCGGCGGGATCGATGGCCTTGCCCTCCCAGTCCACCTGGATGGCGCCGCCCGGGAGGCCGTCGAGAGCCTGCTCCGCGATCCGCATGGACTGCTCCATCTCGGCCATTCGGACCAGGTAGCGATCGAAGTTGTCGCCGTTCTTGCCGAGCGCGATGTCGAACGGGATCCGATCGTACGCCCAGTAGGGCTGCGTCTTGCGCAGGTCGAACGGCACGCCCACCGCGCGCAGCAGGGGCCCCGTGATCCCCCACGCGATGGTCTCCGCCCGGCTGAGCGCGCCCACCCCGACCATCCGATCCATGAAGATGCGGTTGCCGGTGACGAGGGTGTGCACCTCCTCGAGCACCTGCCGGGTCTCCGCGAACGCTTTCTTGACCTTGAGATCGAAGCCGGCGGGCAGATCCGCCTTCACCCCGCCCACGCGTCCGTAGGAGATGGTCAACCGCGCCCCGGTGACGTCCTCCACCAGCTCCCAGAGGAACTCGCGCGCCTTGATCATGTACAGGAAGACGGTGAAGGCGCCCAGCTCCATGGCCCCCGCGCCCACGCACGTGAGGTGGTCGCAGATCCGCGAGATCTCGCTCATGATCACGCGGATGTACTTGCAGCGGTCGGTGATCTCGATGCCCAACAGCTTCTCGATCGCCGAGCTGTAGCCGAAGTTGTTGATGAGCGGCGAGACGTAGTTGAGGCGGTCCGTGTAGGGGATCGCGTTGTTGTACGGGCCCTCCTCGCAGTCCTTCTCGAAGGCCCGGTGGAGGTAGCCGATCTCCACGTCGGTCTTGACCACCGTCTCGCCGTCCAGCTCCGCGAAGATCCGGATGATACCGTGCATCGCCGGATGCGCCGGCCCCATGTTGACGTAGAGGTGCTGGGAGCCGCCGGTGCTCGAGCCCTCGCCCAGGAACAGCTCGCGCGTCGTGCGGTCGCGCATCAAGCCGCCGACTTCCTCTTAGTCATTCTCATATCCGCTCGGCTCGCCTTCGGCTGCACCTCGCCCTACACTTTCGGCCCGATGAGGGGCTGGCGGCGGTTGATCGGGTAGTCCTTGCGGAGGGGGTGGCCCTCGAACTCCTCGTAGAGCAGGAGCCGGCGCAGGTCCGGATGGCCGTCGAAGCGGATGCCGAACATGTCCCACACCTCGCGCTCCTGCCAGTTGGCGATGGGCCACAGGCCTGATGCGGTGGGAACAACGGGATCATCCTGCTCCACCGGGACCTTCAACCGGACGCGGTGGTTGTGCGCGACGGAGTAGAGATGATAGACGACCTCGAAGCGGGGCCCATCTTCGCGGCCCGGGAAGCGGCTGTAGTCCACCGCGGTCAGGTCCACCAGCATGTCGAAGCCCAGCGCCGCGTCGTCCCGGCAGAAGGTCAGGGCCGGCACGATCCCCTCGCGGCTCAGCACCGCGGTGTGATCGCCGCGGTAGTCGTGGGTGGCGAGAATGCGGTCGCCCAGGCGCTCGCGCAGCCGGGCGACGATGGCGTGGCCGTCCATGGCGGTCCCGGGACCCGGATCAGAAGCGCTGGGCGCCCGCCGCGATCTTGTCCTGGAGCTTCATCAGGCCGTCGATGACGCTCTCCGGACGCGGCGGGCAGCCGGGAATGTAGACGTCAACGGGGATGATGGTGTCGATCCCCTGGACCGTCGCGTAGTTGTCGTAGAAGCCGCCCGTACACGTGCAGACGCCGAAGGCGACCACCCACTTGGGCTCGCACATCTGGTCGTAGATGCGCTTGAGCACCGGCGCCATCTTGTGGCTGATGGTGCCCACCACGAAGAGCACGTCGGCCTGGCGCGGCGAGAAGCGCGGCAGCCCGGCCCCGAAGCGGTCCACGTCGTAGTGCGAGCACGCGGTCGCCATGTACTCCATGCCGCAGCACGCGGTGACGAACGGATACTGGAAGATGGAGTACTTGCGGGCCCAGCCGATGGCCTCGTCGAGCTTCCCGGTGAAGAACGCGCCTACTCCCATTCGAGCCCTCGCTTCTGCCAGATGTAGAGAAAGCCCAGCATCAGGATCCCCAGGAAGACCAGCATCTCCACGAACCCGAACCAGCCGAGCTGGCGATACATGGCCGCCCAGAGCCAGACGAATACCAGCTCGATATCGAAGATGATGAAGAAGATGGCGATGGTGGAGAACTTGATCGCGAAGCGTCCTTCCGGCAGCATGACCGGGTCCTTGCCGCACTCGAACGGCTCCTGCTTGATCGCCAGGATGCGCTTGGGCGCGATCAGCAGCGGGATGCCGAGCAGCGCGCCCGCCACCACCGCCGACACCGCGAACACCATCAGGATCGGAATGTAGTCCATCAGGAGCCCAGGGCGCGCTCGCTTTGTTTCTTGGCGTGATAGGAGGAGCGGACCAGCGGGCCCGACTCCACGTGGGCGAAGCCCATCTCGCGACCCCGGACCGCCAGCTCCGCGAACTCGTCCGGGTGGTAGAAGCGCGACACCGGCAGGTGCTGGGCCGACGGCCGCAGGTACTGCCCGAGCGTGAGGATGTTCACGTCCGCCGCCCGGAGGTCGGCCATCGTGGCCAGCAGCTCCTCCCGCTCCTCGCCCAAGCCCAGGATGATCCCCGACTTGGCCACGAGGCCGGGCGCGGCGGCGCGGGCGCGCCGGAACAGCTCGAGCGTGCGCTCGTAGCGGCCCCCGTGGCGCGCCACCTTGTAGAGGCGCGGCACCGTCTCGGTATTGTGGTTCAGCACGTCGGGCGCCGCCTCGACGACCGTCGCCAGCGCGGCGGCGCTGCCCTGGAAGTCCGGGATGAGCAGCTCGACGCGGCAGCCGGGAGCGTAGCGGCGAATCGCCTGGGTGGTCGCGGCGAAGTGCGCGGCGCCGCCGTCCGCCAGGTCATCACGGTTCACCGAGGTGATCACCACGTGCTCGAGCCCCAGCTCTCCCACCGCCCGGCCCACCCGCTCCGGCTCCTCGCGATCCTCCCAGACCGGACGACCGTGGGTCACCGCGCAGTAACCGCAGTTGCGGGTGCACACGTCGCCCAGGATCATGAAGGTCGCGGTGAGATCCTCCCAGCACTCCCCGATGTTCGGGCAGTGCGCCTCCTCGCAGACCGAGTGGAGGTTCCACTCGCGCATCAGGCCCTTGAGCCGGATGTATTGGGGTCCGCCCGGCGCGCGCACCTTAAGCCATGGCGGCTTGGGTGAGTCGGCGGGACGCTTGGCGTCGAGAAGTGGTAGGGAAACTCCCATCACTATTGTCCTTTGGCCCCTCGGGCGGCGTCATTATGGCACATCTTTCACAAGCCGCCAACCGAGGGGCTCGCGGACCTCCTGGCTGGCTCCCGGCCGCGCCTCAGCGGCCGGCCGGAATGGCCGAGTGCACGGCGTTGCTGATCACGTCCATCCGCATGCTGTGCCAGGGATCGGGGACGCGGCTGTTCGTCAGGTAGGCGAACGAAACCCCCGAATCCGGGTCGGCCCAGCAGTAGGACGACCCCACACCGCCGTGGCCGAACGTCCGCGGCGAGGCGATGCTCCCGAGCCCTCGGATGGACTCGGTCGTGCCCCGCACATGGGGACCGAGGGCGCGGTGCATGGGCATCCCGACGTAGCCGTCCACCCGCTCACCCGTGACGCTGCGCGTGACGTACTCGACCATGCGGGGGGAGAGGAGCCGCCGGCCGGCGAGCGTGCCACCCGCCGCCAGCATCTGGTAGAACGCGGCCATGGCGCGCGCGGTGGCATAGCCGCCCCCGCCCGGGGTCCCGGCCCGGCGGAACTCGGCGCTGTTCTCCTCGCCCCGGTTCACCTGCCCCCGGTTCCCCTGGCCGGCTCCGGTGGCGGCGGGCTCGTGCATGTCCGCGGCCCGATCGTGACTGGCATCCGGCAGGCCGACGAAGAGCTCGTCGCCGAGGCCGAGCGGCTCGAGGACCTGCTCCCGGATGAACGCCCGGTAGTCGGTCTTGCTGAGCGCCTCGATCAGCACCGCGGCCACCCAGTGGGCAGCCCGGCTGTGGTAGTGCACCCGCGAGCCGGGCGTCCACTCGAGCGTGAAGGCCGAGACCGTCCTGCGCAGCAGCTCGTGATCCTCCCAGGCGGCCTTCGGCACGTCCGCGCTGGGAAAGCCGCCCTGGTGGCTCAGGAGCTGGATGATCGTGATGTCGCCCTTGCCGTTGGCCTCGAAGCCCGGCACGTGCTCGGCCACCCGGTCCGTGAAGCGCAGGGCCCCCTGCTCCGCCAGGATCCACACCGCGCAGGCGGTGACGACCTTGGTGTTGGAGTAGAGCAGCCAGAGCGAGTCCTCCCCCGCGGGCACGCGCGACGGGTCGAGGCGGGCGTCGCCGAAGCTCCGCGCCAGCGCGAGCTTGCCCTCGCGCGCGACCGCGATCTGGGCCCCGGGATAGCGGCCTTCCGCCAGGTGCCGCGTGATCAGCTCCGGCAGGCGCTCCAGCGCGCGGACGTCGAAGCCCAGGGACGACGGGGTGGCGGTGGACAGAGGGAAGGCCATGAAAATCTCCTTAGGGGGATTGCCTCAGGGAGTTGACCAGATCCACCACGCGCACCAGCTCGCTGCCGTCCCGGACCATGTGCCGGTCGCCGGCCTGCCCCCAGCGGAGCATGCCGTCGCGATCGATCACGAACGTGGAGCGGTAGGCCACGTTGCGGTCGGCATCGAGCACGCCGTAGGCGGAGATGACGGTGCGGTGCACGTCGCTCAGGAGCGGGAACGGGAACGGATGCGCCTTCAGAAAAGCGGTGTGACAGAAGGGACTGTCGCCGCTGATGGCCAGCAGCGCCGCACCGCGCCCGGCCAGCTCGGCCGCGGCCTGACCCAGGCCGGTGAGCTCAGGGGTTCAGATCCCGCCGAAGTCATAGCAGTAGAAGCCCAGGACGACGTCGCGCCCCCGGAACTCCCGGAGCGAGATGGCGCGGCCTTCGGTGCTGGGCAACTCGAAGTCCGGCGCGGCCTGCCCCCACCGGAGCGGGATCATGCCCGGGATTCTCGGGGATGCCGGCCCCCGGGTCAAGAGCACCCCGCGGGCGCCGCCTCCGGATTACAATTGGCGGGTGAAAACCCGCGACCTCCGCATCGAGAGCATCCAGCCGTTGCTGCCCCCGACGATCCTCATCGAGGAGCTGCCGCTCTCCGAGAAGGGATCTCTCATGGTCACGCGCGCGCGCGAGGAAGTGGCCGACATCCTGAGCGGCCGGAGCGACCGGCTGCTCGTGGTCGTCGGCCCGTGCTCCGTCCACGATCCGGCCGCCGCCCACGACTACGCCCTGCGCCTCCGGAACGCGGCCGACGAGCTCGCGCCGGATCTGTGCATCGTCATGCGGGTGTACTTCGAGAAGCCGCGCACCACGGTGGGCTGGAAGGGGCTGATCAACGATCCGCACCTGGACGGAAGCTTCGCCATCAACGTCGGGCTGCGCCGCGGCCGCCGGTTCCTGCTCGACCTCGTCGACATCGGGCTGCCCGCGGGCTGCGAGTTCCTCGACCCGATCTCCCCCCAGTTCATCACCGATCTCGTGAGCTGGGGCGCCATCGGGGCGCGCACGACTGAAAGTCAGGTTCATCGAGAGCTGGCGTCGGGCCTGTCGATGCCGGTCGGATTCAAGAACGGCACCGACGGCGGGGTGCAGATCGCGATCGACGCGGTGCGCGCGGCCGCCCATCCGCACAGCTTCCTGGGCGTCACCGAGCAGGGCCTCGCCGGCATCGTCTCGACCCGCGGCAACGCCGACTGCCACGTGATCCTGCGGGGCGGGCAGAGCGGCCCGAACTACGAGGCGGCCAGCGTCGGAAAGGCGCTCGCCGCCCTCCGCGCCGCCGGAGCGCCGCCGCGGCTGATGATCGACACGAGCCACGGCAACAGCGAGAAGGACTATCGCCGCCAGCCGGAGGTGGCGCGGGACGTCGCGGCGCAGATCAGCCAGGGCGAGCGCGGCATCATCGGCGTGCTGATGGAGAGCTTCCTCGTCGAGGGCCGTCAGGATCTCACCGACCCGGCGCGCCTGGTCTACGGCCAGAGCATCACCGACGCCTGCTTGAGCTGGGAGATGACGGTGCCGGTCCTGGACGAGCTCGCGGCGGCGGTGCGCACCCGCCGGGCTGCGTCGAGCTAGTCGCGCCGATCCATTGAATGGTGCCGAAGGGGGGACTCGAACCCCCACGGGTTGCCCCACACGCCCCTCAAACGTGCGCGTCTGCCAATTCCGCCACTTCGGCGCCAGCGAGCAGAAAGTATGCCGTCGGTGGCCATCCCTGTCAATGACACGTGCGGCCCCGCGACACTCCTCCGCTTCGAGCGCGGGCTTCGCCCGCGCACCTCGTTCTCGGGGGAGGTTCGGAAGGGGGGCGCAGCCCCTCTCCGAGCTACTACCGGCCGAGGCGCAGGACCCGGCCCACCCGCGACTGCCGCAGGCGCGGATCGAGCGCGTCGCGGATCCCCTCCCCCATGAGGTTGTAGGAGAGGACCGTGATGAGGATCGCGAGGCCCGGATAGAGGGTCATCCACCACGCGATCTCGATGTAGTCGCGCCCGTCGTTGAGGATGTTGCCCCACGTGGCGTAGGGCGGCTGGACGCCCAGACCCAGGAACGACAGCCCGGCCTCCGTGAGGATGGCGGCGGGGATGCCGAGGGTCATGGCGACCAGGATGGGCGCGATGGCGTTCGGCAGGATGTGCCGGAAGATGATGCGCATCGCTCCCGCCCCCACCGACTCCGACCAGATCACGAACTCGCGCTCCCGCAGGGTCAGGAACTCCGCGCGCACGAGCCGGGCCACGCCCATCCAGCCGGTGAGGCCGATGACCGTCATGATGGTCCAGATCGAGGGCTTGAGGAACGCGAGCACGGCCAGCAGCAGAAAGAAGCGCGGGAAGACCAGCATCAGATCCACCAGCCGCATCACGACATTGTCCACCGTGCCGCCGTTGTAGCCGGCCGCCGCGCCGAGCACCACCCCGATCACCACCGCGATCCCCACCGAGACGAAGCCCACCGCCAGCGAGACCCGCGAGCCGTAGAGGACGCGGGAGAGCACGTCGCGCCCGAGGGGATCGGTGCCGAGCCAGTGGCTGGTCGACGGCGGGCTCAGGATCTTCTTGGTGTCCGGGCGATTGGGATCCCACGGCGCGAGCAGCGGGGCCAGTAACGCGAGGACCACCAGCACCAGCACCACCACGCTGCCGCACACCGCGAGCTGGTTGCGCGAGAACGTGCTCCAGAACTGGCGCATCTCCCCGCGCGCGCCCCGGGCCGCCACGTCAGCGCCTCCCCCGCCGCCCGCCGAAGCGGATGCGCGGGTCCACGAGCCCGTAGGTGATATCGGCGACGAGGTTCGCCGCCAGGGTCAGCGTCGCCACGATCACGAGATTCCCCATCACCACCGGATAGTCGCGGGAGAAGACCGACTGCACCATGAGCTGGCCCATCCCGGGGATGGCGAAGATGGACTCGATGATCACGCTGCCGCCGATGAGCCCGGGCAAGGCCAGGGCCAGGATGGTGACCACCGGCAGGAGCGCGTTCCGCAGGGCGTGCTTGCTGATCACCACCCGCTCCGACAGCCCCTTGGCCCGGGCGGTCTGCACGTAGTCCTGGCGGACCACCTCGAGCATGCTCTGCCGCATGTAGCGCGAGAACCCGGCGAGGCCGCCGAAGGTGGCCACCACGATGGGCAGGATCAGGTGCAAGAAGAAGTCCCACTGCTGCTGCCAGAAGGACAGGTATTCCCAGTTCAGCGAGCGCAGTCCCGAGATGGGCAGCCAGCCGAGCTGCACGCCGAAGAGAATCATCAGAAGGAGGGCCAGCCAGAAGTCCGGGGTCGCGAAGCCCACGAACACGAAGACCGTGGTGATCTTGTCGTACAGCGAGTATTGCCGCGTGGCCGACAGGACCCCGATCGGGACCGCGAGCCCGACGATGATCGCCATCTCGATCAGGTTGAGAAACAGGGTGATGGGCAGACGCTCTCCGATCTTGGTCAGGACCGGTCGGCCGTCGGGCAGGAAGGAGCGGCCGAAGTCGAGGCGCACCGCGCGCTTGAGCCACTGCCAGTACTGCACGTGGATGGGCTGGTCCAGTCCGAACTCCTTGATCAGCCGCTGCTTGACCTCGACCGAGGCGTTCGGGTCCTCCGGAGTCAGGAAATCGAGGGGGCCGCCGGGGGCCAGGCTGATGACCACGTAGGAAACGAAGGTGATGCCGATCAGGAGCGGGATCGCGAGGAGGAGCCGGCGGAGCGCGAAAAGCGCCATCTAGCCGGAGGTATATCGCTGGTGTTGCTTCGGGACGAACCACTCCGTCAGGTTGTGGAGGATGCCGGAGGCGGCCGGGTTCACCCCGCGGATCCGCGCGGCCACCACCGGCAGCGCGTCGGCGGTGTAGAGGAAGATCATCGGCAGGTCCTCGGCGAGGATCTGCTGGATCCGGTGGTAGTAGCGCACCCGATCCTCCTGGATACAGGAGGCGCGCCCGAGCTCGAGGAGCCGATCCACTTCCGGGTTGGCGTACCCGGTGCGGTTCATCTGGTCCGGCCCCCGCTGCGAGGAGTGCCAGACCACGAACTGATCGGGATCGGTGCCGCTGCCCATGCCGAGCACCACCACCTCGAATCGGCGCGGCTTGACAAACTCCTTGATGAAGGCGGCCCACTCGATGAGCTGGATATCGGCCTGGATGCCCACGTTCTTGAGCCGCTGCTGGATGAGCTCGGCGATCTTCTTGCGCTCGTCGTTGCCCTGGTTGGTCCGGATGGTGAGGGTGAACGGCTTGCCCTCCCGGTCCTCGACGAGGCCGTCGCCGTCGCGGTCCTTCCAGCCCGCCTCCGCGAGCAGGGCCTTCGCCTTCTCCGGGTCGTAGGGGAACCGCTTCACGTCGTCGCGGTAGGCCCAGGTGCCGGGACGGATGGGACCGGTGGCCTCCCGGGCCAGGCCCAGCCGGACTCCTTCGATGAGCTCCTGCTTGTCGATCGCGTGGGCGAACGCCTGCCGAACCCGCAGGTCCGCGAAGCGGGGATCCGCGAGGTTGAAGCCCACGAAGGTGTACCCGCTCCCCGGATAGCGGAACTTGTGGTACGCCTTCCGGAACGCCGGGTACTCGGTCTGCCGCGCGTACTGGATGCCGGTGAGGCTGCCGACGTAGTCGACGCCTTTGGCCTTGAGCTCGAGGAAGATGGTGGCCTGGCTCGGAATGACGCGGTAGACGATGCGGCTCAGATACGGCCGCCCCTCGTAGTAGTCCGGGTTGGCGACCAGCACCACCTTCTCTCCCGGCCTCCACTCCTGGAAGCGGTAGGGGCCGGTGCCGACGGGCCGGCTGTTCTGCGGGGACTCCCGCAGCGTACCCGCCTCCGCGAAGGACTGCAGGAGGTGCCTGGGCAGGACGTAGGTACCCCACGTCTCCACCGCCCGCGCGTAGGGCTTGGTGTAGGTCACCCGCACCGTGTAGGGATCGACCACCTGCACGTCCTTCACGAGCAGGAAACCCTCCTTGAAGGGCGCCGGGGTCTTCGGGTTGATCATGGCCTGGTAGGTGAAGAGCACGTCGTCGGCCGTGAACGGCCGGCCGTCGTGCCACTTCACGTCCCGGCGCAGCTTGAAGGTCAGATCGAGGCAGTCGGGGCTGTAGGTCCACGACTCCGCCATGGACGGGGCGATGTTGAGATCCTTGTCGAGCTTGACCAGCCCGTCGTAGATCATCCCGCCGACCTCATGCGAGGACTGGTCGGAGGTGAGGCTCGGGATCAGGCCCCCGATGTCCCCGATGGACGCCTGGATGAACGTGTCGCCGTAGGCGGGCCCGCCGGCGACCGCCGGCACGTCCTCCGATCGACTCTCGATCGGCCCGTTGCAGGCCGCCACGAGCAGGCCGCAGGCGGCCCAGGGGAGCAGGGAGTGACCGAGGCCGCGACGTCTCGGCATTGCGGGCGGCGGCTACCTCTGCGGCGCGGGCGCGGGGGGTGCCGGGGTGGCCGCGGGCGCGCCCGGCGTGGCCGGGGTCGCGGGCGCCGACGGGGGCATGATGGTCACGGTCCGGTTGTGCGCCATCGTCGAGAGCGTGAACGACGTGATCATGAAGATGACCGCGACCACGCCGGTGGCCTTGCCGAGGATGGTGGGCGTGCCCATCGAGCCGAACACCGCCTGGCTGCCGCTGCCGCCGAAGGCGGAGCCGATGTCGGCGCCCTTGCCGGCCTGGAGCAACACGAGCCCGATGATCACCAGGCTCACGATGACGTGGATGGTGACGAGGAGAATGAACATGGTGAGGCCTCACTCCTTCGAAGCGCCGCTGCGGGCAGCGGACTTCCTGGCGATGGTGATGAATCCGGGCGCCTGCAGGCTGGCGCCGCCCACGAGCACGCCGTCGATGTCCGGTTGCTCGGTGAGGGTCTGAGCATTGTCGGGCTTCACGCTGCCCCCGTAGAGGATGCGCACCGACTGGGCCAGCTCCTTGGACGCGACCTCGGAGACGAGGCCGCGCAGGTAGCCGTGCACCTCGGCGGCCTGGCTCGGACTGGCGTTCACCCCGGTGCCGATGGCCCAGACCGGCTCGTAGGCGAGCACGCAGCGCGCGAGATCGTCGGGCGAGACCCCGGCCAACCCGGCCCGGAGCTGCCCCTCCACGACCGTGAAGGTGAGTCCCTGGCGCCGCTCCTGTTCGGTCTCGCCGACACACAGGACCGGGCGCATCCCGTGGCGCAGGGCCGCGCCCACCTTGCGATTGATCTCGTCGTCGGTCTCCCGGAAGACGTGACGCCGCTCGGAATGCCCGAGCAGCACCCATCGGCACCCCAGCTCCGCGAGCATGGCGGGCGAGATCTCGCCGGTGAAGGCACCCTGCTCCTCCCAGTGGCAGTTCTGCGCCCCGAACGCGACCGCGGCGCCCTTCAGCACCTCGGCCACCGCGGGCAGCACGGTGAACGGTGGACACACCACCACCTCCACCCCGCGCGGACGCTTGAGCCCATCGCGGACGGATTGGGCGAGCTCGCGAGCCATGGCCTGCGTGCCGTGCATCTTCCAGTTGCCGATGACGAGCGGGATACGCATCAGGGCGCCTCGTCGAGCGCGGCCACGCCCGGCAGCACCCGGCCCTCGAGGAACTCGAGGAACGCGCCGCCCGCGGTGGACACGTAGCCGATCCGATCGATGACACCCGCCTGCTGCACCGCCGCGATCGTGTCTCCGCCGCCGATCACCGAGAACGCGCCCGAGTCCGCGACCGCCCGCCCCACCCCCAGGGTGCCCGCCGCGAACGGCTCCTTCTCGAAGACCCCCATCGGGCCGTTCCAGATGATGGTGCCCGCGCCCTTCAACGCGGTGGCGAACTGGGTGACCGTCGCCGGGCCGATGTCGAGCCCCATGAGATCGTCCGGGATCTCGCGGATCGCGACGGTGCGGAGGCCGCGGACTGCGTCCGGCCCCGGCGCGGTCACCACGTCGACCGGCAGCCGCAGGGGGATGCCGCGGCTGCGCGCCCGTTCCAGGATCGCGCGCGCGGCGTCCAGGCGGTCCGGCTCGAGCAGCGAGCACCCGATCCCGTGACCCAGCGCCTTGAGGAACGTGAAGGCCATGCCGCCGCCGATCGCGAGACCGTCCACCCGGTCGAGCAGGTGCTCGACCAGGCCCAGCTTGTCGGACACCTTGGCCCCGCCGAGCACGGCCCAGAGCGGCCGCTCGGGCCGCTCGAAGATGCGCCCGAGCGCATCCAGCTCGCGCGCCATGAGGAGGCCCGCGGCCGCCGGCTTGAGATGGCGGGCGATGCCCTCGGTGGACGCGTGGGCGCGATGGGCGGCCGCGAACGCGTCGTTGACGTAGACGTCCGCCAGCCCGGCGAGCGACCGTGCGAAGACGTCGTCGTTGGCCTCCTCCTCCGCGTGAAAGCGCAGGTTCTCCAGAAGCACCATCTCGCCCGGCCGCAGGGCGCGGGCGCGCTCCTCCACCTCGGGCCCCACGCAGTCGGGGAGCAGGGGCACCGGGCGCCCCAGCAGGGCCTCGATCCGCTCGGCCACCGGGCGCAGCGAGTACTTCGGATCGGGCTTGCCTTTGGGGCGCCCGAGGTGGGAGGCGAGAACCAGCGAGGCGCCGCCCTTGAGGCAGCAGTCGATGGTCGGCCGCACCGCGGTGATCCGCGTGTCGTCGGTCACCCGCGCGCCCTCCAGGGGCACGTTGAAGTCGGCCCGCAGGAAGACGCGCTTCCTGGAGAGATCGAGCTGATCGACGACGAGCTTCGCCACGGATGGGGCGTCGCGGCAGTGGCCCGGGCTACAGCGACCGGGCCATGTAGCGGATCAGGTCGCGCACCCGGGAGGAGTAGCCCCACTCGTTGTCGTACCACGCGAGCACCTTGACCATGTTGCCGTCGACGACTGCGGTCGAGGGCAGATCCACGATGGACGAATGCGGATTGCCGTTGAAGTCCACCGACACGAGCTCCTCGTCGGTGGCGTCCAGGATGCCCTTGAGGGGGCCGGCGGCGGCGGCGCGGAAGGCGTCGTTGACCGCGGCCGGAGTGACCGACTTGCCGACCTCTACGGTGAGGTCGACCACCGAGACGTTGACGGTCGGAACCCGGATCGCGATACCGTCGAGCTTGCCCCGAAGCTCGGGCAGCACCAGGCCCACCGCGGTCGCGGCCCCGGTGGTGGTGGGGATCATGCTGACCGCGCCCGCGCGGGCTCGGCGCAGGTCTTTGTGCGGGAAGTCCTGGATCGGCTGGTCGTTGGTGTAGGAGTGCACGGTCGAGGCGAAGCCGCGCTTGATGCCGAAGTTGTCCAGCAGGACCTTCGCCACCGTGGCCAGGCAGTTCGTGGTGCAGGAGGCGTTCGAGACCAGCTCGTGCTTGACCGGATCGTACTTGCCCTCGTTGACGCCGAGCACGACCGTGATGTCCGGGTCCTTGGCCGGCGCGGTGATCACGACCTTCTTGGCGCCGGCCTGCAGGTGCTTGGAGGTCATGGCCCGGTCCCGGAAGACACCGGTGGACTCCACCACGATCTCCACGCCCATCTCGCCCCACGGCAGCGTGGCCGGATCCTTGGCGGAGCAGACGCGGACCTCCCGGCCGTTGACGAAGATGGCCTCTGCTTTGGCCCCCACGTCGGCACTCAGCGTGCCGTGGACGGAATCGTGCTTCAGCAGGTGGGAGAGTGTCTTGGCATCGGCCAGGTCATTGACCGCCACTACCTCGAGATCCGAGGACTCGAGCGCTGCGCGAAAGAATACCCGGCCGATGCGTCCGAACCCGTTCACTCCAACACGCACTGCCATGGCGCTCCCCTTCTTGTTTGTCTCGGTTTGTCGAATACTTCCAGTCCACGGAGGCCTCTGATTATAGCGAGCCCGGGTGCTGAGGCGCAAGCTGCCTCGGGCCAGGCCTAGACCACCCTCGCCACCGTCAGCGCGCCGACCGCGGCGGCGCCGCCCGCCCGGAGACAGCGGGCACACTCGCCAAGGGTCGCGCCCGTGGTCAGGATGTCGTCCACCAGGACCACGTGCCGGCCCACGATCAGCTCTGGATGGCGTAGCCGGAAGGCGTCTCGCACGTTCGCCCGCCGGGCCGGCGCGTCGAGCTCGGTCTGTGAATGCGTGGCCACCGCGCGGACGAGCACGTCGTCACGGACCGGGACCCGCCAGGCCCGGCCGACCCGCCGCGCCAGCAGCGAGGCCTGGTTGAAGCCTCGCTCCCGCTCGCGTCGAGGGTGCAGCGGCACCGGCAGAAGCAGCGCCGGGGCCCCGGCCGGCAGCCGGCCCTCCATGGCCTCCACCAGCAGATCGCCGAGCGGAGCAGCCAGGGCGCGGCGGCCCCGGAACTTGAACGCGTGAAGTGCCTCCCGCGTCACGTCCTCATACCGCGCCGCGCTCCGCGCATAGTCGAACCCCGGCGCCCGCCTCCGACAGGGGCCGCAGAGCGGCCCGGGTTCGGAACGAGTGTCCGCCGACCGAGGCAACCCCGCGGCAAGTCCGGCGCCGGAACGAATGTCCGCCGACGAGGGGAGTGCGGGGGCCACCCCTACGCTGGAACGAATGTCTGCCGACTGGGGGTGTGCGGGGGCCATGTCTGGGCCCCCGCATATGAAGAGGGGCATACCGCATACCCGGCACCAGGGTGGCCCTAACCGCCTGATCGCCAACCAGCAGCTTCCGCAGAGCGGATCCCGTCGTCCCTCCCCGGGCCGTACCCCACACACCGCGCAGAACGGGGGGAAGACAAGGTCCAGCAGAGCCTCCGCGCACCGGCCCCAGACGCCGGCGTCGGACCGGGCGCGGTCTAGGGGCGGGACGTGTTCCAGCGACGGCAGGCGGGACACCGATCGACCCAGCGGGAGTGGGCGGCGCCGCACGCCGCGCAGCGGTGCGGCCACTCGACGCGATCGCTCTGCCGGAGCGCGCGGCGATACTCCTCCATGGCGTCCCGGAACTGGCCCCGCCGCTCCAGGATCGCGCCAAGGTAGGCATGGATGAGGGGCAGCTCGGGCGCGCGCACCTCCATCTTCTGGAACTGCTCCGCGGCCTCGTCGATCATCGCGAGCTCGAAGTAGACGCGGCCGAGCCCGAAGGCCAGCGCCAGACTGTCGGGCTGGCGGGCGAGCGCGTCCTGGTACAGCGAGATCATGCGGGTGGGCCGGCCCTCGGAGCGATGCAGCTGCTCGATGCGCGCCAGCACCGGAAGGGCCGGCTGCGGACCCTCGGCCGCCCGTTCCCAGACCCGGAGCGCCTCGCGCGGCTCGCCGGCCGCGAGGTGGACCTCGCCCAGGAGCAGGGCGGCGGGCACGAAGTCGGGCTGGGCCCGCAGCGCGTCCTTCAAGTGCGAGATCGCGCCGGCGCGATCTCCCTGCTCGATCCGCTCCCGTCCGACCTCGTAATGCAGGCCGGCCAGCACGGTGGCCTCGGCCGCTCGTTCTTCTCGCGGGACCGCCGCCATCACGCGCCCCTGGATCTCGAGGGCCTCGGCGAAGCGCCGGCCCTCGATCAGCGCGTCGCGCCCGGCCTGGGCTGTCGCCGGGCCCGCAGGCTCGCGCGGAGCCTCGGTGGCCGCGGGGGGGTGGTGGGCGGCGGGGGCGAGGCGCGGCCCGCCATCGAGGGGCTCGGTCCGCCGCCGCGCGTAGGAGCGCACCACGTCCCGGAGGATGCCGAGCACCAGGGCCAGCCCGGCGCCCGCGCCGAACACGGCGGCGACCAGCGCCATCAAGGGGATGTCGAAGGTCCAGTCGCCGCCGAGGGCGACGCGCACACGGCTGGGGTTGATGGAGGTCAAGTAGGTGACGGCGATGGCGAAGAGCAGACCGACGACGAGCCCGAAACGGATCGACATGGATGGAGCGGAGCGGCGGCGCTAGCGGGCCGCGGTGCGCTCTTCCTCTTCGATCGCGCGCTGGCACTCGATGCAGTACCGCGCGTCCGGCACCGCGTCCAGGCGCTTGTCGGCGATGGGCTCGCCGCAGCGCTCGCAGTCGCCGAACCCGCCCTCGGTGATCTTCTGCAGCGCCAGCGCGACCTCCTTGAGCCGGCGGCGCTCACCGTTGCCCAGCTCGAAGAGGAACTCGCGATTGTAGGCGGAAGAGGCCTGGTCTCCCAGGTCCTTGATGGAATCGTCTTCGGGACCCTTGCCGTAGAGGACGTTCCGGCCCACCTCCTCCTCGAGCCGGCGGTGCTTCTCCTCCAGCTTCTTGCGGAGCTGAACCAAGCGGTCTTTCTTCATCACCGGCCTCCTGATCGCTTCACGCGGCGACGCCGCTAGTCGCGCAGGCTACCATGGGGTCCTACACAAATCAATCCCGGGCACCGCCTCCCTCGACCGAAACGAGCGGCGCGTCGCCCCACAACCGCTCCAGCGCATAGAATCCGCGTGTCTCCTCGAGAAACACGTGCACGACCACATCCGCGTAGTCGAGGAGGATCCAGCCGCTCTCCGCGCTGCCCTCGTTGTGGCGCGGGCGGACACCCGCCGCGCGCAGCGCGCCCCGCACCGCGTCCGCGATGGTGTCGGCCTGGGGCGTGGACCGGGCGCTGCAGACGAGAAAGAAGTCGGCCACGCTCGATAGCCCTTCCAGATTCAGCACCACCAGATCGATCGCCTTCTTCTCCAGAGCCGCGTGGGCGGCCACGCGGACCACGGCTTCGGCGGACAGGCTGGCCATCAGGCCTCCGGCGGGTAGAGGTGCTGGTCGCGGATATAGGACACCACCGCCTCGGGCATGCGGAAGGCGAGGCTCCGGCCCTCGCGGGCACGCCGGCGCAGATCCGAGCCCGAGATGGGCAGGGACGACGCGTGCACCAGGATGGGTGCGCCTTCCTCGGACGTGTCCGCACCCGCGGGCACGAAGCCGGACAGGCCCAGCTCTCGTAGCACCTTGATCGCGGCGGGGGTCTCGGGGTCGAAGCCCATGCCGTTGCGTGGAACCACCACCAGGCGCGCGAGGGCGGCGACGCGACGCGGCTCGCGCCAGTTGAGCAGATCGAGGAAGGTCTCGGACCCGATGATGAGGTACAGGCGCCCGCGATCTCGCAGCGCGGTGAGCGTATCCACCGTGTAGGACGGGCCGCTCCGCTGGACCTCGACGTCCGAAACCTCGAACCGTGGATGGTCGCGGACCGCGAGCGCGGTCATCCGGTAGCGATGGGCGGCGGGAGCCAGCTCGGTCGCGGACTTGTGGGGCGGCTGCGCCGCCGGCACCAGCAGCACGCGGTCGAGGCGGAGCGCTTCCGAGACTTCGTCGGCCACGAGGAGGTGGCCGAAGTGGATCGGGTTGAACGACCCCCCGAAGACGCCGACGCGCGGCTGCAGGCGGCTACTCCCGGATATGCCCGTCGCCCCACACCACGAACTTGGTGGTGGTCAGCTCGCGCACCCCAACCGGACCCCGGGCGTGAACGCGGGACGTGGAGATGCCCATCTCGGCGCCCATCCCGAACTGGCTGCCGTCCACCAGCCGCGTCGACGCGTTGACGAGCACGGCCGCCGCGTCCACCTCCTGGGTGAAGCGCCGCGCGCACCGCAGGTCACGGGTAACGATGGCCTCGGCCAGCCCCGAGCCGTGGCGCCGGATGTGGGCGACCGCGTCCTCGAAGCTCTCCACCACCCGCACCGCCAGGACGTAGTCGAGATACTCGGCGTCCCAGTCCGTGGGCTCGGCCTCCCGGGCCCCTGGCATCAGGGCCCGTGCCTGGTCATCCGCGCGCGTCTCCACGCCCGCCTCGGCGAGCCGGACCGCGAGGCGCGGGAGGAACGCGGACGCGACGGCCGCATGCACGAGCAGGGTCTCCAGCGCGTTGCAGACGCTGACCCGCTGGACCTTGGCATTGATCGCCACCGCCACCGCCATCTCGAGGTCGGCGCCCTCGTCCACGTACAGGTGGCAGAGCCCCTTGTCGTGCTTGAGCACCGGGACCGTCGAGCGCGCCGCCACGAGCCGTACGAACTCCTCGCCGCCGCGCGGAATGATGAGGTCGAGGTAGCGGTCCAGGGTCAACATGGCGAGCACCGCGGCGCGGTCGGCCGTTTCCACCGCCTGGATCACTTCGGGCGGGAGGCCCGCCTTCTCGGCGGCGCGGGCCAGGATCTGGGCCAGCATCGTGTTGGACTCGAGGGCCTCGCTGCCGCCCCGGAGCAGCACCGCGTTGCCCGACTTCAGGCAGAGGCCGGCGGCGTCCGCAGTCACGTTCGGCCGCGACTCGTAGATGAAGCCGATGACCCCCAGGGGCACCCGCACGCGCGCGATCTCGAGGCCGGAGGGCCGGCGCCAGGTCTCGACGGTCTCGCCGACCGGATCCGGGAGGCCGGCCACGTGGCGCAGCCCGGCTGCCATCTCCTCGATCCGGCTCCCGGTGAGGGTGAGGCGCTCCACGAAGGCCCGCGGATGGCCCGCGGTGCGGGCGCGCTCGAGATCCTGCCGGTTGGCCTCGAGGATCGCACCCGCCTTCTCCTCGAGCCCGCGCGCCATCTGAGCGAGGGCCTCGTTCTTGGCCCGGGTCGGGGCGAGCGCGAGCACGCGCGCCGCCTCCTTCGCCGCCCGCGCCTTCGCCTCGACATGTGCCGCCGCGTCCATGTTGCGCCCCTCCGATCTCCGTCAGAGGATCACCAGGTTGTCCCGGTGGATGACCTCGTCGACGCCCTTGTAGCCCAGTGCCCTCTCGATGTCCTTCGTCTTCGCGCCCCGGATCCGTCGCAGCTCGCCCGCGTCGTAGTTCACGAGGCCGCGTGCGAACTCCTGGCCGTCGAGCTGGGCTAGCGCGACGACCTCGCCCGCACGGAACTCTCCGCTCACCTCCACCAGCCCGGAGGGGAGCAGGCTCGTGCCCCTCTCAGTTAAGGCCTTCTTCGCGCCCGCGTCAACCGTGAGCCGCCCCAGGGGCGGTACCGCGAAGGCGATCCACCGCTTGCGCGCGGCCAGGCGATCGTCCCGAGGCTGGAAGTACGTACCCACCGGCTCTCCCTTGAGCAGCCGCTGGAGGATCCCGGGCGCCCGCCCGCTCGCGATCACCATGGGGATCCCGGAAGCGCCCGCCTTCTGCGCCGCCTCCAGCTTGGTGCTCATGCCTCCCACCGACACCGTGGCGGAGGCGTCGAAGACCATCTTCTGGATGTCGTCGGTGACGGCCTCGACGGTCTCCAGCCGGCGGGCCCCCGGATCGTGACGGGGATCGCCGGTGTAGAGTCCGTCCACGTCGGTCAGGAGCACCAGGAGATCGGCGTCGATGAGGTGCGCGACCAGGGCGGCCAGGTTGTCGTTGTCGCCCACCTTGATCTCGTCCACCGCCACCGTGTCATTCTCGTTGATCACGGGCAGCACCCCGTAGTCGAGCAGCGCGAGGAGGGTGTTCCGGGCATTGAGATAGCGCGAGCGATCGCTGATGTCCTGGCCGGTGAGCAGCACCTGGCCTACCGGGATCCCGTGCTTCTTGAACGCCTGCTCGTATTCCCACATCAGCGCGGACTGCCCGACCGCCGCCGCCGCCTGCTTCTCCGGGATCGACTGGGGACGCCCCTTCAGGCCGAGGCGCGCCACCCCGGTAGCAATGGCCCCGGAGGACACGAGGGCGACTTCGCGGCGGTCCTGGACGAGGGCGGCCAGGTCGCCGGCGAGGCGGGCGATCGTCTCGCTCGACGGGCCCTCCCCCGGCGTGGTGACGAGCCCGCTGCCGACCTTCACCACGACGCGGCGGGCGCGGCTCAGCGCGCGGCGGACACCCATGGCTCGCTCGCCAGACGCCGGGCCATCTCGTGGACCAGCGCGGGCAGGCCGTCCCCGGTCACCGCGGAGATGGCGTGGAAGGCCAGGCCGCGCGCCGCGCAGAAGGCCTCGACCGCCGCGCGCGCCGGTTCGGTGCCCGGCAGCTCGACCTTGTTCACGACCACGAGTTGCGGCCGCGCGGCCAGCTCCTCCGAGTACGCGCGCAGCTCGTCCTGGATCGCCCAGTAGTCGGCCAGGGGGTCCCGCCCGGTGGAGGGATCGAGATCGATGAGATGCACGAGCGCCCGCGTGCGCTCGGTGTGGCGCAGAAACCGGTGTCCGAGCCCCTTGCCCTCGGCCGCGCCGGGAATGAGCCCGGGGAGATCGGCGATGACGAAGCTCCGATCCTCGCCCGCCCGCACGATGCCGAGCGATGGCACGAGCGTGGTGAAAGGATAGTCGGCGATCCTGGGCTTGGCCGCCGAGAGCCGGGACACCAGGGTCGACTTGCCCGCGTTCGGAAAGCCGATGACCCCCACGTCGGCCAGGAGCTTCAGCTCGAGGTGGATCCAGCGCTCCTCGCCCGCGCGCCCCAGATCGGCCCGCCGCGGGGCGCGATTCGTGGAGGTGGCGAAGCGGGCGTTGCCACGTCCGCCGCGGGCCCCCCGGGCCACCACCAGCCGCTCCCCGGGCGCGGTCAGGTCGCCCAGGGGCAGGCGCCCGTCCCGTTCGGAGACCATCGTGCCGAGGGGCACGCGCAGGACGGTATCGGCGCCGCTCGCGCCCTGCTTGTTGGAGCCCTTGCCGTGCTGCCCGCGCTCGGCCGTGTAATGGCGCTGATAGTGGAAGTCCAGCAGGGTGGTGATCGAAGGATCCGCCTCGAGGATCACGCTGCCGCCGTCCCCGCCATCGCCCCCGTCGGGGCCGCCGCGGGGCACGTACTTCTCACGCCGGAAGCTGATACAGCCGGCGCCGCCATCGCCACCCTTGACGAAAACATCGATCTCGTCGACGAACATGGCGTGGCGGCCGTCCGACGCCGCCGGATCGGCTCAGGCAGGCTGCTGCTGGGCGATGCTGACATACTTGTCGTCGCCCTTGCGCTCGAAGCGTACGTAACCGTCGGCCCTGGCGAAGAGCGTATGGTCCACGCCCAGGCCCACGTTCGCGCCGGGCTTGAAGCGGGTCCCGCGCTGCCGCACCAGGATGCTGCCGGCGGTGACGAACTGCCCGCCGAAGCGCTTCACCCCCAGCATCTGGGGATTGGAGTCGCGACCGTTTCTCGAGCTGCCGACACCCTTCTTGTGAGCCATGCCCCTAGACCTCGATCTTGGTGATGCGCACCGTGGTCATGGTCTGCCGATGCCCACGGTGGCGCCGGTAGTTCTTCCGCCGCTTGAACTTCACGACGAGCACCTTGGCTCCGCGGCGCTCGGCCACTACTTCGCCGGTGACCTTCGCGGAGGCGAGCGCCTTCGAATCGGTCGTCACCTGCCCGTCCTGATTGACCAGCAGCACCTCGGTGAACTCCACCGCGGCGCCCTTGTCCCGGCCCAGCCGCTCGATCTGGATGACCTGTCCCGGAGCGACGCGGTACTGCTTGCCACCTGTCGCGATCACCGCTTCCATGCCGACGACCTTTCTATCTCGTGTCTATCTCGTGGTGCATCTCGTGGACCCGCACTAGTACCCGCCGCGGAGAACCGCCGCGAGCGCCCATCTGACCACAGGCTCTCGCCTAAAGTCAAGTCGGACGGGACTTTAGGTGCCCTCAGGCCGTCCGCATGTAGTCACCCAGCCGCTGGCGGAGGAACAGCCGCGAGCGGTGCACGCGCGACTTCACGGCGGGCAGGCTGATGTGCAGCGCCTCGGCGATCTCCGGGTTGGAGAGCCCCTCCACATCGTGCAGGAGGAATGCGGTCCGGTAATCCCCGGGCAGATCGTCGATGGCGGTGGTCAGCAGCTTGCGCAGCTCCGTTTGGAGCGCGGGCTCCTCGGCGCGCCCCGACCAGTCGCGGAGCGGCTCCGCGTGCTGGCCGAGCTCGTCGAAGCCGGGCGTCAGGGCATCCCACGAGATCTCGTTGCGCTGGCCGTGCCGACTGCGGAGCTTCTGGTAGGCCGCGTTGGCGGTGATCCGGTAGACCCAGCTGCCGAAGGCAGATTCGCCCTTGAAGGTGTCGATCTTGCGGGCGGCCGTCCAGAGCGCGTCCTGCACCACTTCCTCCGCATCCTGCTCGTTGCTCGTGATGCGGATGGCGAGCCGGTAGACCCGGTCGCCGTAGGTCGCGATCAGCTCCTCCGGCGCGCCGGGCTCCTGGCGGCGCAGGCGCTCCACCAGCTCGGCGTCCCGATCCGCCTTCCTCGGGCCTCCCGCGGTGTTCTGATGTCCGTTGGGTGCGTGCAGCGTCGTCATGCTGAAGTCCTATAATGCGTGAGGTGCGCCTTCAGCTCCTCGACGCATCGTTCGATGACCGTGATGTCGCGGGTGACTTTGCCCAGGAGAATGGCGCCCTCGAGGCCACCCACGAGGAACTGGGCGATCCGCGCGGCGTCCGCGTCCGGGCGAAGCCGGCCGCTCCGCTGGCCCCGCCGGATCGCGTCGGCGAGATGGTCCCGGTAGACGTCGAAGATGCCGGCCAGCCGCTGGCGGAAGCCCTCGTGCACGTCGGACAGCTCTGACGCGAGATTGCCCATCGCGCAGCCGCCGACACAGTTCCGCTGCCGCTGCGAGTCGAGCACCCGGTCGAAGAAGACGTGGAGCTGGTCCACCGGATCGGCGTCCGCGTCCGCGAACGCGGGCTCGAGGCCGCGCTCGACGAAGGCGCGCCTGATCCGATCGATGATCGCGTAGCCCAGATCTTCCTTGCTCTTGAAGTAGTAGTAGAAGTTTCCCTTCCCGATCCCGCTTTCCCGCAACACGTCGTCGAGCGAGGTGGACTGATAGCCCTGCACGTGAATGAGACGGGACGCCGCGTTGAGGATCTGGTCGCGGGTGGCCGCGCCCTTCAGGCTCTTGGTCTCGGGCTGATTCTGGGTCTCGGTGGCTACCGTGCTCGCGCTCGCCATCGTCTGGCTCCTCTTTGATCCTATACTGACCAGTCGGTACAGAATAGTATCGGGCGATGTCCGAGTTGTCAATTGCTCTAAATAGACAGCTCTACCAGTCACTTACAGTCAGGTAGCGAGAGCAGCTTGAGCAGATCGGCTGTCAGGTCGTAGAGCTGGGCGCACCCCGAGCTTCCCCCGATCTGGATCTGGATCCGCTTGCGGAGCAGCGCGTCGGCCGGCTGGTCGAGCAGCGACTTGATCTTGCCCTGGGGCTCGCTGCAGATCCCCCGGTACGGCAGCCGCGAGGTGACCGAGTCCGCGGCGATGATGACGCCCCGCTCCAGGTCCAGCTCGTAGTGCAGGTCGAAGCCGTGCACGTTATCGTGCATCGAATGGAAGAGATGCAGGCGGCGCCCGGTGAGCACCAGGCGCGCAACCTTCTTCCTCGTGAAGATCTTCCGGGCGCCGGGGGGAGGGCTGTAGAGCGCGGTCACCATCGGGGTGGTGACCGCCCGGGTCCCGAACAGGGCGCGACCCGCCTCACTGTACGTGAAACAGGAGTCCGGCAGATCCGCCCAGCCCGTCGTATCGAGTTGCCAGGTCGCGAGCGCATCCCCCGGATCGAGCCCCGCCGTGGCGGCCGCAGGCAGCTTGGTGACCTGGCGGGCCAGCCGGGCCACCTCGATGCCCGCGTCGACGAAGAGCCCCGCACCCGGCCGACCCCCGCACAGCTCGGCCAGGCGCTTGGTGAAGCCGCCCACCATCCGCGCACCGGCCAGCCCTGGAAAGTCCGCGGCGATACCCGGGTCGGCCCCCGACACCGCGCGGGCGCTCGCGGCCTGGACCTCGTACCCGGGCGACGGCGTCGCGACCAGACTGACTTCGACGTCGGCGTCCGGGTCGGTGACCCGCACGGTGTGGGTGAAGGCCGCGTCGTGGGTATTGTCCACCCACCCCTCCATCACCCGCTCGTACCGGTCGCGGCCGGCGAGAAACGGCGACCCGATCACTTGTCGAGATACTTCCGGGGATCGGCGTCGAACCTGGTCTTGCAGCCGGCCGCGCAGAAGTAGTACGTCTGCCCCTGGTACTGGGACTGCGCCGCCGCGTGCTTCGGCTCCACGTCCATCTGACACACCGGATCCTTGGCCATCGTCATCGCTCCTTTCGGCAGGTATGGGTACTCGGATGAAGCATACCGCGCCTAGCGTCCGGAGAACCGCGCGAAGACGTCGAGCAGCTCGTCCATCTTCCGCTGGCGATCGCGCGAGCTCGGCGCGCGGACCGCCTCCGCGACACACGCCTCGAGGTGCTGGCCCAGCAGCAGCTTCTGCACCTGCTCGACCGCGCCCTGCACCGCGGCCAGCTGGAGGAGGACGTCCACACAGGACTTGTCCTCCTCGACCATCCGCCGGATGCCCTGCACCTGGCCTTCGATCCGGCGCAACCGGCCCAGCGCTCTTGTCGTCGTCTGGCTGTCCATCGTCGTGTCCCCGCCCCTCAGGCCGGCCGGCGATGCCGGAGCATGCGCAGCACCCAGTACCCGGCCAGCGCGGCCAGCAGATGTTTGAGCGTGTGCCCGCTCACCACGCGGGTCACCGAGAGAATCCACCCGTCCAGGAGCTCCGGCGCCTTGGCCGCCGCGTAGGTCGCCACGGCCGCGAGGAGATCGCCCCCACGGGTGTAGCGGGGCGCCAGCCACCAGAGCATGAGCGGGACCGCCACGATCGGATAGAACTGGACCAGGGCGTAGAGGCGGAGATCCCCCACGCCTCGCTGCTCCGTCCAGTGCCAGTACACCACCGAGCCCGCCGCGATCGCGACGAGCGGCCCCAGGAGCCATCGGGCCGCCTTCACCCCGATCCGCTCCGCGATCGTGGCGGCCAGGAGGCCCATCATGGTGATCGCCAGCGGCAGTCGGTCCCAGGCCAGCCGGACGTTGCCCGGCTCCCAATGGTAGTACGCGGAGCCGACACCGGTCAGGAGCAGACCGGCGAAGAAGACCACGTACGGCCATCGCTCGGCCGGCTCGCGGAAGGTGCGGGGTCCATCCCCGCCCCCGAGCACGAACGTCAGCCCCAGCGCGCCGACCAGGAGAAAGCCCGCGTTGGACAGCACGTTCAGGGCGTTGGGGATGCCGAGCCACCCGCGCGAGTCTGCCAGGCGGTGGTAGGCCGGGTCCTGCGCAATCGGCGGGACCAGCAGGAAGGCCGCGGCGGCCAGCACCGCGAGCCCCCCGATCACGCCGATCGCGCTCCGCCGTCCCATCCGAGCTCCCACGTTATACCCTACCCGGGTAGGCGGGCGACGCCGAGACGGACCGGCGCGCGGTCAGATCTCCGGGAACAGAGAGGGCTGACTGGCGGCGGCGGGGCGCGGGCGGCGGCCGGCGGCGCGGCGCTCGGTCCTGCGCCCGGGTTTGCGCGGCTCCCGCCTGGCCTTCACCCACCCCTTCTGGTGCGCGATCTTGTCGCCCTGCTTGATCACGGTGAGATCGACGAGGCGCGCGAGGGGATGCGCCAGGAGCTCCATGTACTTCTGCCAGTAGCGAGGCGAGTACGCCCACGTTTTCATCTGATCCACCGCGAGGGTCAGAGCGGTGCGGTCGCCCCTTCTGGCGGCGAGCCGGAGGTGTCCGAGGATGACGCCGCGGCTGATGCGAGACGGTCGAGTCACGGGCGCTCACCTCCGCGTTACTTGACGGTCAGCTCGTACTGCTCGCGATGGTAGGACGCCACCGCTTGGATCCCGATCTTCCGCCCGATCAGGGCCTGCAGCTTCTCGAGGCCCTCGCGCTGGCTCGACTCCAGGTGATGGGCCATCTCCGGGTGGACGCGGATCACCACCTCCCGGCCGTCGCCCTCCTTGCTCTGCGCCTGGATCTTGCGGAAGATCTCGGCGGTGAGGGTGACGTCCGACTTGACCACGCCGCTGCCCTTGCAGGTGGGGCACGGGGCGCAGAAGAGCGACAGCAGGCTCTGCCGGACCCGCTTGCGGGTCATCTCGACCAGGCCGAGCTCCGAGATCTCGAGCACGTTCGTGCGCGCCTTGTCATCGGCGAGCGCGCGCGTGAGCGCCTTGAAGACCTGGCCGCGGTGCTCGGGCCGCTCCATATCGATGAAATCGATGATGATGATCCCGCCCAGGTCCCGGAGCCGAATCTGGCGCACCACCTCGGTGGCCGCCTCCAGGTTGATCTTGAGCACCGTCTCCTCGAAATCGCGCTTGCCCACGTACTTGCCGGTATTGACGTCGATGGCGACCAGCGCCTCGGTGTGATCGATGACGATGTAGCCGCCCGACTTGAGCCAGACCCGGCGGCGCAGGGCCTTCTCGATCTCGCGCTCGATGCCGGTGGCCTCGAAGATCGGCTGGTCCTTGTCCCACTGCTTGACCCGCGACGCGAGCTGGGGAACCAGCTGGGTGGCGAACTCCCGACACTTCTCGTAGGCGGACGGGCTGTCCACCAGGAACTCCTCGATCTCGGGGGAGAAGAGGTCGCGCACCACCCGGAAGGTGACGTCCATCTCCGCGTGGAGAAGGGACGGCGCCTTGGCCGAGTCGAAGCGCGTCAGGACCTGCGCCCAGAGACGGCTCAGGAACTGGATGTCGGCGGCCAGCTCCTCCTCCCCCTTGCCCTCCGCGACGGTCCTGACGATGAATCCTCCGCTCAGCGCGGGCAGCCCCTTGACGATGGCGCGGAGCCGGTCCCGCTCGGCGTCGTCGTGGATCCGGCGCGAGACGCCGACGTGGCGCGACTGGGGCATGTAGACGATGGAGCGGCCCGGGATGGAGACGAACGAAGTCACCCGCGCCCCCTTGGTGCCGAGCGACTCCTTCGAGACCTGCACCAGGACCTCCTGGCCCTTGCGCAGCATCTCCTCGATGGGCGCCATCGCCGGCCGTCGCGGCGCGGCCTCCGCGTCGCCGTCCGCCTCGCCCTCGCCCTCGCCCTCGTCCACGTCGGAGGATTCCTCCTCCACGGCCGGCGCCTGCTCCCCCGCGCCGAGGGTGGCGGTATAGTCGCCCGCGTACAGAAACGCGTCCTTCGCGAGCCCGATGTCCACGAACGCGGCCTGCATGCCGGGCAGCACGTTGGTGACGACGCCCTTGTAGATGTTGCCGACGATGGAGCGCCGGTCGGCGCGCTCGGTGTACAGCTCGGTGAGGAGATTTCCGTCCTGGACGGCGAGACGTGTTTCCGTCACACCGGCGTTGACGACGATGCGCTTGCCCACGGCCGACCTCGATCCAGGGCCCCGGTGGGGGGCCCGGCCACCAATGATGCGGTTAGTGGAACTGCCGCATTCGGATCGAGATCAGGAGACCCAGTGCTGTCAGCGAGACCACCATGGAGGAGCCGCCGTAGCTCATGAACGGCAGCGGAATCCCCACGATGGGGAGCAGGCCCGTCACCATGCCGATGTTGATCAGGATCTGGACCGCGAACACGCTCGTCACCCCGAGGGCCAGGATGCGCCCCCGGGCCTCCCGCGTGCCGGCCGCGATCTCGAACCCCCGCAACACCAGGAGCGCGTAGGCCACGATCAGCACGAGACAACCCAGAAACCCCCACATCTCCGCGAACACGGCAAAAATGAAATCAGTGTGCCGCTCGGGGAGAAAGGCCAGTCGGCTCTGCGTCGCGCCGCCGATACCCTTCCCCAGGAGCTGGCCTGAACCAATGGCGATCTTCGCCTGAATGACATTGTAGGCCGTTCCGAGCGGATCGCGGAACGGATCGAGATAGACGAGCAGCCGGTCGCGCTGGTAGGGCTTGAGCACGAACCAGGCAAGCGGCATGAGGGCCACCGACCCCAGCGCGAGCCCCCCCAGCACCTTCATCCGGAGGCCGAGGCCCACCAGGGTGGCGCCCAGCACCGGCACCATCACCAGCGCGGTGCCCAGGTCCGGCTGCTTCACCACCAGGACGAACGGCACGCCCAGGAGCACGAAGGCGCCCACCAGGGTGGGCCGGTTCAATCGCTCCCCCCGGGCGGACGTCAGGGCCCAGGCGAGCGTGAGGATGAAGATCAGCTTGAAGAGCTCCGACGGCTGGACCGTCAAGGGGCCCACCTGGATCCAGCGGCGCGCACCCGCGACGGTGCGGCCCAGGAAGAACACCGAGAGCAGGAGCCCGAGGCCGATCACGTAGAGCGCGGGGGCGAACCGCACCAGGTTCCGGTAGTCCACGCTGACCACCACCAGCAGCCCGACGATGCCGACACCCACCCAGGAGAGCTGGCGCCACACCAGCGTCGAGATCCCGGGGCCCGGATTGAGGCTCCAGAGGCAGACGAGGCTGACCGAGATGATGAAGAACGCGGCGCCCAGCAACGGCCAGTCGACGTTCTGGAGCAGACGCCGGTCCATCTTCAGCATCAGCCGGACTCGCCGAGCGTCACCTGGGCCACCTTCTGGAGGAAGATGGCTTCGTAGATCTGCTGCGCGATCGGGGCCGCGACCTGGCCGCCCTTGCCGCCGCGCTCCACCAGCACCACCACGACGTACCGGGGATCGTCGACGGGAGCGAACGAGGCGAACCACGCGTGGTCCTGCCCCTTGGAGGCATCGCTCTTCGAGATGGTCTGGGCGGTGCCCGTCTTGCCCGCGATCTCGATCCCGGGGACCCGGGCCAGCGCCCCGGTGCCGTCCTTGACGACCGCGGCCAGCGAATGGCGCAGGAAGGCCCACACCACCGGCGACAGCTCGACCCGCTCCGTCATCTGGCTCGTCGAGGCGTAAGCGAGCGTCCCGTCCGGGCGCTCGACGCGCTGGACCAGCCGCGGCTTCCACAGGACGCCGCCGTTGGCCACCGCGCCCATCATGCGCGCGATCTGGAGTGGGGTCACGAGGAGGCGGCCCTGTCCGATGGACATGTTCACCGTGTCGCCGGGCAGCCAGCTCCGCTTGGCGCGCTGGCGCTGCGCCGGCGAGAGCGGGACCAGCCCGAAGCGCTCGCCGCCCAGATCGATGCCGGTGGGCGCGCCGAAGCCGAAGGCCTGCGCGTACTTCGACATGATGTCGGGGCCCACCTTGATCCCGGCGTGGTAGAAGAAGATGTCGCACGACTGCGCGATGGCCGCATGCAGGTTCACGTGACCATGCCCGCCCGGCTTCCAGTCCTTGAACGTCCAGTTGCGCAGGGTGAACTCGCCGTTGCAGAAGACACGGTCCATCGGGGTGAGCGAGCCTTCCTGGAGCCCGGCGGCCGCGACGATGATCTTGAAGATCGACGCGGGCGGGTACTGGCCCTGGAGCGCCCGGTTCATGAGCGGAGACATGGGATCGCGCACGAGACGCGCCCACTCGTCCCGGTCCAGGTTCCCGGTGAGCCGATCGAGGGAGAACGCGGGGCTCGAGGTCATGGCGAGGATGTCGCCGTTGCGCGGATCCATCACCACCACCGAGCCGGCCTTCCCGAGCATCACCCGCTCCGCCGCCTCCTGGATGCGGCGGTCGACGGTGGTGATGACCTGGGCGCCCGGATCGGGCTCGTCGCGGCGCATGATCTGCACCGGCCGGCCGAACGCGTCCACCTCGATTCGCTCACCGCCGTCGCGCCCGCGCAGGTGCTCGTCGAGGAGCCGCTCGAGGCCGGACTGCCCGATCATGTCACCGCTGCGATACCGCCCCTGCTTCATCTGCTCGTCGCTGACCTCCCGCACGTAGCCCAGGAGGTGGGCCGCGAAGGTGCTTGTCGGATAGGTGCGCTGCGGCTCGACTTCCACGATGACGCCCGGAAGCTCGAGCTTGCGCTCCTCCACCAAGGTGACGTCTTCCAGGGACAGGCCACGCCGCACCCGCACCGGGCGGATCGAATCCGCGGGGACCTTCTCGAGCGCCTCCAGCAGCTCGCCCACCGGCATCTTGAGCAAGACGGCGAGCCGCGCCGCCACCTGGTTCCGGTCCTCCATCTCGTGGGGGATCAGCGAGAGGGTGAAGGCGGGGCGGTTGTCCACGAGCGTGAGTCCGTTCCGGTCGAAGAGAATCCCGCGCGGCGCGGCGACCGGACGGATGCGGATCCGGTTCTTGTCCGACAGCTCCTGCAGGCGGCCGCCTTCCAGGACCTGGAGGTACCAAAGCTGGCCGAGCAGCGCGACGAAGCCGATGGAACTGACCACCGCCAGCGCGAGGACGCGCCGGCCCCAGGCCTCGCGGCGATTCGGGGGCGTCGGACTCACTGCCACGTGCGCCCCCGGATCAGCTCGTAGCCGGCCTCGGCCAGGATGCACAGGGTACCGATCAGGCCGTTGTAGAGGGCCTGCGGCAGGATCACGTGGAGCATCAGCTCACCGAAGGCCGCCGGGTAGTGGAACATCTGCAGGAGGAGGAATCGCCCCAGCCCCTCGGCCACGCTCAGCAGCACGAGGCCCGGCACCTGGACGAGCGGATTGGTGACCCAGAAGCGGCCCACCAGGAGGCCCATGCCGAAGCCGGCCAGGCCCTTGGTGAGGGCCTGCACGCCCACGAGCCCGCCGCCGGTCGCGTCCTGGAGCAACCCCGCGACGAAGCCCGCGAGACAGCCGGCCTCCGGTCCGTGGCGCAGCGCGATCAGCACGGTCAGGATGAGGGGCACGTCGGGCGTCACGCCGCCCACGCTCTTGGCCGCGACCACGGTAGACTGCAGGACACCGCCACCCACGGTCACGAGGAGCAGAAGCAGGAGCATCATCGCTAGCCGCCCGCCGAGAACATCGCGGCCAGGTCCTGGGTCGTCTGCCCGGTGACGAGCAGCACTTCCTCGACGCGGGAGAAGTCGACGGCGGGCGCGAGCACCGCGAAGTGGAAGAGGGCCGAGCCCTTGTCCTCGATCGTCACCACGCGTCCGACCGGAAGGCCCTTGGGGAAGAGCGTACCCAGGCCCGAAGTGACCACGAGGTCTCCCGGCGCGACGCTGGCGCCGTCCCGGGCCATGAACTTGAAGCGCACCGCGCCGCCCGCGTCCCCTTCCACGAGCCCGGCGGTGCGGGTGCGCTGGACCACCGCGCCCACCGTGGAGGCCGGATCGTTCAGGAGCTGGATGACCGCGGCGCCCCGGTGCACCTGCACGACGCGCCCCACAAGACCTTCGGGCATGATGACCGGCGTCTGCTGGGCGATCCCGTCGCCACGCCCGCGATTGACGGTCAGGGAGCGCACCCAGCCGCCCGCCTCGCGTCCGATGACCTCCCCCGCCACGGTGGCCAGCGGCAGCCGGTCGCGCAGCACGAGCAGCCGGCGGAGCCGCACATTCTCTTCACGGGTCTCCTCGGCCTGGAGGGTCTGGACGCGAAGCTGCTCGTTCTCGCCGCGGAGCGAGGCGTTCTCGCGGCGTACCGCTTTCCAGTCGAGATAGTTCGCCCAGAAGCCGAGCGCGCCCCGATGGACGCGCACCAGCAGGCTCTGCACCGGGGTGAGCACGATCGCCACGAGCTCCCCCGCCCGCCCGGTGCCGCCCCCGCGCGTCTGCACCGTCAGGAGCAGGAACGACACGAGTAGCACCGCGAGAAGGATCCCGTATCTGCGAACTCTCACCGCTCCATCACCCCGGGGTCAGGTCTTGAATTGCGACATTTCTCCGGCCAGCCGGAAGGCCGCGCGCGTGGAAATGTCGTAATTCAAGACCTGACCCCAACTAGGCGGGGATCGCCACCTTCTTGAGAAGCTCGAGCTCGTCCAGCACCTTGCCGGTGCCGAGCGCCACGCAGGACAGCGGATCGTCGCCGACCGTGATGGGGAGGTCGGTCTCCTGGCGCAGGAGCAGATCGAGGCCGCGCAGCAGGGCGCCCCCGCCCGTGAGCACGATGCCCTTGTCCACGATGTCGGCGGCCAGCTCGGGCGGGGTCCGCTCGAGGCAGGTCCGCACCGTGTCCACGATCGCCATGACCGGCTCCCGCAGCGCTTCGCGGATCTCCTCGTCGGTGACCACGATGGTCTTCGGGATCCCGTCGATCAGGTCCCGGCCCTTCACCTCCATGGTCATGCGCTCGCCGCCCATGGGGTAGGCCGAACCCAGCTTGATCTTGATTTCCTCCGCGCGCCGCTCGCCGACGAGCAGGTTGTAGTGCTTCTTGATGTACTGCACGATGGCCTCGTCCATCTCGTCACCCGCGATGCGGACCGACTTGGAGTAGACGATGCCCGACAGCGAGATGACCGCCACCTCGGTGGTGCCGCCGCCCATGTCCACGATCATGTTGCCACCCGGCTCCTGGATGGGCAGGCCCGCCCCGATCGCGGCGGCCATGGGCTCCTCGATCAGGTACACTTCGCGCGCGCCCGCCTGCATGGCCGAGTCGCGCACCGCCCGCTTCTCCACCTGGGTGATCCCAGACGGCACGCCGATGACGATGCGCGGGTGCACCAGGGTCCGGCGCCGGTGCACCTTGTTGATGAAGTAGTGCAGCATCTTCTCGGTCACGTCGAAGTCGGCGATGACCCCGTCCTTGAGCGGCCGGATCGCCGTGATGTTGCCCGGCGTCCGCCCGAGCATGGCCTTGGCCTCGTGTCCCACCGCCAGGACCGAGTGGTCGGCTTGGTGGATGGCGACGATGGAGGGCTCGTTCATGACGATGCCCTCTCCGCGGACGTACACGAGCGTGTTGGCCGTGCCCAGATCGATGGCGAGGTCGTTCGAGAACAGCCCGGCAAGAAGGCTAATCAGCATAGGGCACCCTTATCGAATAGATCGTTTGAGACGGGGTCGAACTCACGGCTGAGTCTAGCATTCTGATTTTTTCGCAACAAGGAAATCGTAGGCTTTTCGGCAAGATGGACGGCACGCGCGTCGGCCGCGCAGAGGCGGCCGCGGAGCGACGGCGGGAAATTGGGTGGGATTTCGGTCAGTTAGGGAGACTCGGCCGCCTGGCGGTCCGGGGCCGGCGCGATCCGGTCCCGGTAGAGGCGGATCGCGGCGCGGATCACCTGTTCGGCGACGGGCCGCCCCTGGAACTGCTCGACGTCCACGACCTTGTTCTCGAGGACCTTGTAGTCGAGGAAGAAGCGCTGCATCTCCTTGAGGCGGTGCGGGGGCAGCTCGGTGACATCCCGGTAGTGGGCGTACTCCGGATCGTCGACGTGGACCGCGATGATCTTGTCGTCCTGGCCTCTGTCGTCGTTCATGGTGAGGACGCCGATGGCGCGGGCCCGCAGGATGCAGAGCGGCACCACGGGCTCCTGGCCGAGCACGAGCACGTCGAGCGGGTCCCCGTCGTCACAGTAGGTCCGGGGCAGGAAGCCGTAGTTGGCCGGGTAGTGGACGGCCGAATGGAGCACGCGGTCGAGCCAGAGCATGCCCGTCTGCTTGTCGAGCTCGTACTTCACCTTGGAGCCCTTGGGGATCTCGATCACGCAGCGAAAGGCGCGCGCGATGTCGGCCCCGAGCTCGACGTCGTGCCACGGGTTCACGGCTCCGAGTATACCGCCCGGTTGGCTTGGAGGGGCTCGCTGTGGCACCATGCCGGCACCGGCGAAGAGGCAGATCGTGGACGACCTGGAGGTCTGGTTCGACAAGGGCGTGACCGACGGCCTGCCCGTGGTCCCGCCTTCTCGCGAGCGCGTGGAGCGGATGCTGGCGGGCACGACCCGCGACCGCCGGGAGCTCGTGGGCGAGGTCGCGCCCAACTACGGCCGCGCGACCGTCGAGAAGGTGGCGATCAACGCGGTGATGGCGGGCTGCCGGCCGGAGTACCTGCCCGTCGTGCTCGCGTCGGTGCAGGCGGCGACCGATCCCGCCTTCAACCTGCACGGCGTCTCGACGTCCACCCACTTCGCGGCCCCGTTGCTGGTGGTGCACGGTCCGATCCGGAAGCGGATCGCGCTCAACTGCTCGTTCGGCGTGTTCGGTCCCGGGCACCGGGCCAACGCCACCATCGGCCGCGCCCTACGCCTCGTGATGATCAACCTGGGCGGCGCGAAGCCGGGCGAGACCTCCATGTCCACCTTCGGCCACCCCGGGCGTTACACCTACTGCATCGGCGAGCACGAGGAGGCGAGCCCGTGGCCGCCCTATCACGCGGACCGTGGGCTCGCGCCTACCGAGAGCGCGGTGACCGTGTTCGCGGGCGAGGCGCCCCACGGCATCTCCGATCACGCCAGCCGGAGCGCCCGCGCCCTCGCCGGCTCGCTCGGCTGGTCCATGGCCTCACTGTGGAACGCCAAGCACTTCCCGCTCTACTCGCACACCATGCTGGTGGTGGGGCCGGAGCACGCACGCACCTTCGACGACGACGGATGGAGCAAGCGCGACCTCGTGCGCCATCTCTTCGAGACGATCCGCGCACCGTACTCGAGCCTCCAGCCCGCCGAGGACAACGGGGAGGGCACCAATCTGCGGTTCGCCAAGGGGGGCCCGCCCGCGCCCGGCGAGCCGATCCCCAAGTTCCCTTCCCCGGAGGAGCTGCACGTGGTGGTGGCCGGGGGCACCGCCGGCCGCTTCTCGATGGCCGTTCCCGGCTGGCTGGGGACCCGCAATGGCTCCCGGCCCATCACCGTCCCCATCCCGGATATCGCTTGACAGGCCCGGGATGCTTCGGCTAGGCTGCCGACCAGGTTGTAGGTCACTCGGTAGTCGGATTCAGAAGCTCGATACCAACGCCGCGAGGACCTCAAGTCCGCGCGGCGTTTTTTGTTTGCCCTCCGCTTCAGGAGGGCACCCCCGTCATGGTGACGGGGAATCACCGAGGCGTTCAACACCTCACGGAAAGAGGACAGTAGATGGCTCAGGGCAACGTGAAGTGGTTCAACGACGCAAAGGGGTACGGGTTCATTTCCCAGGAGGATGGCGAGGACGTGTTCGTGCATTTCAGCGCCATTCAGGCCCAGGGCTTCAAGAGCCTGGCCGAGGGCGATCGAGTTGAGTTTGAGGTCACCCGGGGGCCGAAGGGTCTCCAGGCCGCGAACGTCCGCAAGGTCTGAGCGTCGCGTGCCCGGGCCCCGGATTCCCTCCGGGGCCCGGCCCTCTCCTCCCCGTCACAAACAGTCTTGACAGTGCTTCCGCCCGTTTGCTAACCTGCGCGCGATTTCAGGACCCTGATGTGTCGTGTCTCTCGTACGTGAACGAAAGCCTGTTCCTGGGAACGGTGGCGCCGTGAGGACCTCGGTCCTCAACGGCGCTTTTTTTGTTCCCCCCGCTTCCGGGGGGAAACCCCAGCCATGGTGGCGCGGGGCCTAGCGGGCGGTTCATCCCGCCCAAGAGAGAGGGAACAGACGTATGGCACAGGGCACGGTCAAGTGGTTCAACGACGCGAAGGGCTACGGATTCATCCAGGTCGAGGGCGGAGAGGATGTCTTCGTCCACTACAGCGCCATCCAGGCCCAGGGCTTCAAGAGCTTGGCCGAGGGCGACAAGGTCGAGTTCGAGGTGACGAAGGGGCCCAAGGGGCTGCAAGCTTCCAACGTTCGGAAGTCGGCGTAAGCGTCGCCGACCACTTGACGGCCCGCCGGGGAGGGGATCCGGCGGGCCGTTTCTTTCTCCGCCTCGCCCGGGCGAAAAAAAGCCCCGACGGACGCTGCGGCGGCGCTCCTGCTGCCGTGCCGCCCCGCTGGTGAATAGCGGGTCCGTCGGGGCCGGTGGTTCCTGGGTCCTCCAGGGCCACCTGCAACTGCTACTTCAGGGCCTTAGGAGGTGACCACCTCACAGATCACCGTAGGGGTACACATCGGCTGGATCACCTCCCTTTCTCGGCGCGGCCCGTATTGGGCCCAGGACCCGCTCACCTCGCTCCGGACGCCGACTCCCGGCGCGAGGCTCGGTCACGCTGCTTCCGGCGAAATTGCCGGAAGGACACGCTCAAAGGAGCCTGTGTGCGCTCCGACCGATTTCCGGGCCATCGTACATGAGCCCGACCCGGCGGGAAAGCATTTTTCACTTCACGACGATCCGCCCCGCGTTCTTCTCGATCACGCGCTTGCTGACACCGTTGACCTTCTCCAGATCCTGCGCCTTCTTGAACGGCCCGTGGGCATTCCGGTACTCGATGATCTTCTGCGCCCCGCCCGGGCCCACGCCCCCCAGCTTCATGAGCTCCGCCTTCGAGGCCTCGTTGATGTTGACCTTCCCCTCCGCCCTGGCCTTGGCGGGCTTCTCATCCGCCACCGCCGCGCCCCCGCTCACGCACCACGTCGCCAGCACCAGCGCTCCGAGCCATCGCGTCGCCTTCATCGTCGTCACCCTCCTGGAATTGAGATGAGCTGCTGGCGCGATTCCACGACGCGGGAGGCCGGCGGTCAATGCCGACAATTTCAGACGGGCGGATGTATCTACGGTTCGGCGGAGGGCTCGAGCGTGTCGAGGTAGGCCTGCCACTCCCAGACGAGCAGCGATTGCTTTCTGGCATTGCAGTCCTTGCAGGCGGGCACCATGTTGGCGCGGATCGAGCGGCCACCCCTCACCAGCGGGACCACGTGATCGAGCGTCAGGGCCTTCGCCCCCACCGCGCGGCGGCAATAGTGGCAGCGTCCCGGCGCCACGCGCCGCCGCCACCACACGGATTGTCGGAACGCGCGCGCGCGCGCCTTCTCGCGGCGCAGCGTGTCGTCATCCACCTCGCGCGTGTAGCGCTCGTCGCTCACCGCTCTTCCCCCGCGACGGTGGAGAGCCGCAGCGACAGATCCTCCCACTCCTTCATGAGCCAGGCGACGCGCTCCTCCGTCTCCTTGCGCGACTGGGCGATCTCACGGGCCTTCTGCCCGTCGCGGTAGAGATCCGGATCCGCGAGCGCCCGCCCGATCTCCTCCTGGCGCGCTTCCAGCTCCTGGATCTGCGCTTCCACCGCGCCGAGGCGGATCTTGATGGCTTTGATCTCGCGATCTATCGCCTTCCTGCTGTCGGCCGTTTCCTTCTTTAAGCTCTTCTTATGCGGGGGCCCCGAAATGGCCCCCGCACTCCCCCCGTCCGCGGACTCTCGTGAATCGCGGACACCCGTGCGATCCGCGGCGTTTCGGTCCGGCGCTGTCGATCGTTTCGGCGCTGTCGACCGTTCCGATGCGGTCGAGCGTTCCGGCGCGGACGGACGTTGGGCGGTCGTCGGTGTGGTGCCCGCGGCCTTGGCCTCGAGATAGTCGTCGTAGGTGCCGAGGTGAGTGGTGAGCTGGCCGTGGGCGACCTCCACCACCTGGGTGGCGATGCGGTTGATGAAGTATCGGTCGTGGGAGATGAAGACGATGGTGCCGGTGAAGCTCCCGAGCGCGTCCTCCAGGACCTCCTTGGACGCGAGGTCCAGGTGGTTGGTGGGCTCGTCCATGCAGAGCAGCGCCGCCGGGCGCGCGAGCATCTTGGAGAGAGCCAGGCGCGCCTTCTCGCCGCCGGACAGAACCGCCACCTTCTTGCCCACCGCGTCGCCGCTGAAGAGGAAGCTCCCGAGGATCGTCCGCAGGCGGGAGATCTGCGCCTCCGGGGCCGCGTGCTCGAGCTCCTCCAGCACGGTCCGCGACGGATCGAGCGCGTCGAGCTGATGCTGGGCATAGTACTGCACCTCCACGTGCGAGCCGAGGAGCCGCTCGCCCGCGTCGTACTCGAGCGCGCCCGCGAGGATCTTCAGCAGCGTCGACTTCCCCGCTCCGTTGACGCCCACCAGCGCCACCCGGTCGCCCCGCTCCACCAGGAAGTCCATTCCCGCGTACACCACGTTGTCGCCGTACGCCTTGTGCACGCCGGTGAGTCGGGCCACCAGGCGGCCGGTTCGCGGCGGCTGCGGGAACGAGAAGTGGATGCGGCGGGCCGACGCCTCGGTCTCGATCCGGTCCATGCGGTCGAGCATCTTCACCCGGCTCTGGACCTGACGGGCCTTGGACGCCTTGTAGCGGAACCGCTCGATGAACCGCTCGATCTCGGCCACGCGCTTGGCCTGGTTGCGCGCCTGCGCCTCCAGCAGCGCCTGGCGGGCCTGGCGCTCCACGAGGAAGTGATCGTAGTCGCCGTGGTAGATGGTGACACCGCCCCCACCGAGATCCGCGATGGCGGTGACCATGCGGTTCAGGAAGTACCGGTCGTGCGAGACGATGACCACCGTCCCTTCGTAGGCGGCCAGGAAGCTCTCCAGCCACGCGAGCGACTCCAGGTCGAGGTGGTTGGTCGGCTCGTCGAGCAGCAGCAGATCCGGGCGCAGGAGCAGCAGGCGGGCCAGCGCCGCCCGCATCCGCCAGCCCCCCGAGAACTCGGCGAGCGGGCGATGGGCCGAGTCCGAGCCGAACCCGAGCCCGTCGAGGATGATCTTGGCCTCCGCCTCGAGCCGATAGCCCCCGAGCGCCTCGAAGCGGTGCTGGACCTCCCCGTAGGTGTCGGTCAGTCCCGGTGGGGCGTCGGGACCGGCCATGCGCGCGGCGAGCGACTCGAGCCGGGCCTCGAGCCGCCAGACCTCGTCGAAGCCGGAGAGCGCCTCCGCGAGCACGGTGCGATCCTCGCCCCCCGTCACCTCCTGCGGGAGGTAGCCGACGGTGACCCCGCTGTCCTGATGGACGCGGCCGGCGTCGGGCTCCTCCACGCCGGCCAGGATGCGGCAGAGCGTGGTCTTGCCCGCGCCGTTCGGGCCCACGAGCCCGATCCGCTCGCCGCGCCCGATGCGCCACGACATGCCGCGCAGCAGCTCCTGGCCGCCGTAGCCCTTGGACACGCCGTCGAGACTGATCACGTCCCGCTCTCCACGTCCTTATCCCCGTCGCCTGTCCACCGCTATCCCATCGTCTGGACGCGGTCGGGCGCGACCTTGTAGGTGACCCGCACCTCGCCCGGCTTGCGGTAGGGATACGTGTCCTGCCCGAGGTACTTCTTGGCGAGCGAGTCGATGTGGGCGTCCGCGCCCGACTCCGTGACGTCGGTGACGCGTCCGCGCACCTGCAGGTACCGGTACGGATTGTCCGGATCCAGGATCGAGAGGGCCACCACCGGATTGCGGCGCAGGTTCTTGTCCTTCACCCGTCCCTTGGCGGTATTGAAGCGGATGTGGGTGCCGTCGAAATCGATCCACACCGGCGTCACCTGGGGCGTGCCGTCCAGGTTCACGGTGGCCAGGTTGGCGAAGGCCTTCTTCTGCAGGATGTCCTTGTAGCCGTCGGGAATGCTCGTCATCGCTCTTCTCCTTTGTCGTGTCCGGGTCGATCTGGGCCGGCCCCGCTGTCGGTGAGTGCCCGCGCCCGCTCCTCCGCGAGCCCGCGGACCGCGAGCAGGAGCCGCACCAGGCATTGCTGGACGAGCTGCCCGTCCTGGGCGGTCGGGTCCGCCATCCAGTCCTGCGCCCACTCGCGCTTCTCGGCCTGGAACCCCAGTGTGGGCGACAGGGCCTTCAGGCGGAGCAGCATGTCGTCGGCGGGCAGCCCCGACGCCCGCAGCCGCGCCGCCACCGCGCCGCGCACCGCCGCGTTCCAGATCCCGGTCAGTGCCTCCAGCAGCGCCGCGTAGCAGGTGCCGGCCGGTCGCTCCTTGAGATGCTCGACGACCAGCCCGAGTAGCGGGTGGGCGGCCGGTTCCCCCTGCTCGTCGACGCCGACCAGCCCGGCCAGCAGGGGCTCCTTCGAGAGGTCGGGGATCGCCTCCAGCAGACGGATCAGCTCCGAGACCGGCACGGCCGGCAGGCCGGCGAGCCGGTCGAGGAGGGGTACGTCCGCGCCGCCCGGCGCGCTCATGCCTTGGTCTCCGACGGGGCGACCGGCTCACGGCCGGAAGCCAGGTCACGCACCTGCCCGGGCGGCACCAGGAAGGCGGACAGCAGGGCCGCCACCGCAATCACCAGTCCCACCACGAACACTCCCCCGATGGCGTGGGCCAGCACCGGCCGCATCTGGCCCAGCAGCGCCTCGCCGAGGCTCGCCCGGGTGATCGGGTTCACCGCGAGCTCGGGATGAGCGGCCAGCCAGCGCAGCGACTCCTGCAGCTCGGCGGGCGCGCTCGCGAGCGCGCCCTCGAGGGCCCGCTCGAGGCGATGCGTCATCGCCGCACCCATGACCGCCACGCCCACCGCGCCACCCACCGTCCGGAAGAAGCCGGTGAGCGAGGTGGCGGAGCCGAGGAGGGACCGCGGCACCGCGTTCTGCACCGCGATCAGCATGGGCACGAAGACCAGCCCCATGCCGACGCCGGCGAGCGTGATGTCACGGGCCGCGATGGCCCGCGTGAGCGTCTCGTCCCAGCCGGCGAGCAGGACAAAGGCGAGCACCAGCGCGCCCATCCCCGCCAGCACGACACGACGGTACCCGACGCGCAACACGAGCCGTGCGCCCACCATCGAGAAGATCACCCAGCCGAGCACGAACGGCATCAGTACCCAGCCGGCCTGGGTCGCGGTGCTCCCCGTCACGGCCTGCAGGTAGAGGGGCACGTAGGTGATGGCGCCGAACATGGCCATCCCGGAAAGGAGGCCGGTGACAGCGGCGGCGCGCAGGACGCGATTGCCGAAGAGGTGGAGCGGGATCACCGGCTCGGCCACCCGGCGCTCCACCAGAACGAAAAGCACGAGCAGGACACCCGAAAGGGCGAGCAGCGCGAGCCCGGTCAGCCGCCGGGGCCCGCCCGCCCCGATCTCGACCAAGCCCACCAGCAGCGCCGAGATCGCGCCCGCGAACACGCCCATGCCGAGCAGATCGAACGAGGTCGGGGGCCGGCGCCGACCCTCGTCGCGCAGGCCGATGGCGATGGCCGCCGCGGCGAGCAGGCCGAACGGGAGGTTGATGTAGAAGACCCAGCGCCAGGACACGCGATCGGTGAGGAGCCCGCCGACCAGCGGCCCGACCAGGGAAGCCACACCCCAGACGCTCGAGAAGTAGCCTTGCATCTTTGCCCGTCGCTCCACCCCGTAGAGATCGCCCACGATGGTCATGCCGATCGAGATCAGGGAGCCCGCGCCGAGTCCCTGGAGCGCGCGGAAGGCGATGAGCTGCTCCATGCTGCCCGACAGCCCCGCGAGCGCGGAGCCCAGGAGGAAGAGCGCGAGGCCGGCCAGATAGGCGGGCCGGCGACCGATCTGGTCGGCGAGCCGGCCCCAGATCGGCATCGTCACGGTGGAGGTCAGGAGAAAGGCGGAGAACGTCCACGAGTAGATCCGGATGCCGCCCAGGCTCGCGACCACGGTGGGCATCGCGGTGGCCACCACCGTGGATTCCATCGCGGCCAGGAACACGGCCCCCATCACGCCGCTCACCACCAGCGCGCGGCGGGTGCGGGCGTCGAGCTCCGCCGCCATCAGTGGCCGCCCGTGCAACCCGCGCACCGGCAGAGCGCGCGGAGCGCCGAATAGGGATAGAGGCTCTCGCGGCCGTCCAGCCACAGCACCCGCAGCGACTCTGGCAGCTTCTTGATCTCCTTCGGCCACGTCATCTCCTGTGTGAGGGCGGCCGCGTCCGCCCCGGCGCCGGCCGGATCGTCCAGCCGCAGGCGGTCGAAGGGATAGATGCTGCCGTGATCGTCCGCCCAGGTCACCCCGAGCGCGTAGCGGCCGACCAGATGAACCTCCTTGGGCTGGGCCGGATCGGGCTGGCCCACGATCGGGAGGAACTTCCCGAGCGGCGTCACGCCCCGCCTCCCGCGGCGGCCGCGACCCGCGCGTCGAGCCGGCGACCGGCCAGGAGATAGTGCACGACGAGGTTCTGATGGCCGCGCCATGCGGCGGCGCGGCGGCGGACCGCGGGCTCACTCATCGCGTGACCCCGACCGCAGAAATGCTCGAAGGCGCGCCGGACCGCCAGGTCGCCGGCCGGGCAGACGTCGCCCCGCCCGAGACAGCGGGCCAGGAACCACTCGGCGCTCCAGCGCCCGAATCCGCGTACCGCGGTCAATCGCTCGATCACCTCATCGTTCGGCAACCCGCCCAGAGCGTCGAGATCGAGCGCTCCCGAGGCGACCTGCCGAGCCAGTCCGACGACATACTCCGCCTTCATCGTGGTGAGCTGCATCCGCCGCAGGTCCGCCACCCGCGCGCGGGCCAGCACCGCCGGCTCCGGAAACGCATAGAGCGTCGGTCCGCCCGTGACAACCGGCTCGCCGAAGCGCCGGACCAGCCGCGCCCGCATGGTGAACGCGAAGCTCAGGTTGACCTGCTGCGCGCAAATCGAGCCCACCAGCATCTCGAACGGCCGGGGCGACAGGGTCGGGCGGAGCCCGTAGAGCCGAGACACCAGCCCGGTCAGGACCGCATCGCCGGCGGCCGCCGCGTAGAAGGACGGCAGATCCATGTCGAGCCCGCAGATCCGCCGCACCTCGGCCACCGCCGCGTCCACCGCGCCCGCGCGCCGCACGCCGGGAACCGAGACGCTGAGCCGCGGCGAGTCGGGCCCGCCGCGAGAGCGCAGCTCGTAGCCGCGCCATCGTCCCTCCCACTTCACGGCCCTCCGAAACACACCGTCGGCGAAGCGGTTGGCCGGGTCTTCACCCCAGAGGTGGAACCGGGAGAGCGTCCCGGCCACGTCCAGGGGGCCCGGGACGACGAAGCTTGCCTCCATGACGGCGCCTCAGTGTATCAGAGGCGGCCGGTGAGCGGAACGCGACACCACGCCGGCGGCGGTCGGCTCAGTGCCGGATGTCGAAGTAGATGGGCCCCGGGGGGAGCGGCCCCGCGCTGTTGAGGCGCTTGATGACGAAGTTGAGCTCCACGATCTCCCCGGCATAGGGCTCGAGCACCGCGCGCGTGGCGGTGTCGTGCGGCAGCGGCATCAGGACGTGGTCGAGCCCCGCCTCCCGGAGCGTGTTGGCGATGGCCGAGAAGGCCCGGAAGCCCCCCGCCCCCTTGAGGGTCACGTCGTAGGCCTTGACCGCCCGGACCACATCGGGGTCCAGCCCGCGCTGGACCCGGTCATCCCAGAGCGACACCCAGGCACTACCCCCGGGGCCGAACGCGGTCAGGCTTCCCATGTACGGGCCCTTGGGATACGGCCGGAACAGCTCGGAGACGAGATAGCGCGGCACGAAGTGATGGAGCGACACCTCGCCGAACCGCCACGCGGCATGGGCCGGATCGCCGAGCGCATCCACCTTCCGGATCCGCACGGCGGAGTCGGGCCCGAACCGGTCCAGGTTGAGGATCAGATAGTCGAAACGGGCCACCGCCTCCCAGCCCGCCGCCCGGACCATCTTCATGGACGCCTCGTTGGAGACGCCGATCAGGCCGGTGACGTACTGGCAGCCCTGGCTCTCGAGCCACTCGGCCCCCGCCTTCAGGAGCCGGGTGCCCACGCCCCGGGTCTGGTGGCCCGGCCCGACGCGGGTATTGAACGAGTAGCCGGCCAGGCAGGGCCGGCCGGCCACGCGGACCGCGGTCAGGGCCACGCATTGCACCCCGACGACCCGGCGCGCCTGCTCGGCCACCAGGACCCGGGTCCGGTCGTAGGCGGCCATGCGGGCGAAGAAGTTCCGTCGGGCCTGGAGCAGCCTCGCGCCCGAGTCCGGAGCGGCGCCGTCGAGGGCCTGCAGGGCGTCGTGATCGGCCGCGGTCGCCGGCCGGATGGTGATGAGCGGGGCCTGCAGAGCCGAGTAGGCGCTCATGACGGCCCCAAGAATACTCACCTCCAGTTCTTGAGCAAGCCCGACCAAAGGCCTTCCCGGGAGACCCCCACCCCGGTGGCGAGGCCGCCGCTGACGGAATGCTCGCGGACTAGGGGAGTACGGGGGCCATTTCTGGCCCCCGCAGCTGAAGAGCCTGAAGAACTAGACCGATGTCCGCCGCTACCGGCGCAGATGATACGGCACGTCGGTGACGACCACGTTCCGCCGGAACAGCAGCGCTCCCTTGATGAGCAGCGCGGTCTGGTTGTGGAGGAGCTGCTGCCACCACTTCGCGGGGATGAACTCGGGGATGACGATGGTCACCATGTGGTTCTCACCGAGCGCGAGGAGGTGGTCCACGTACTCCAGCAGCGGCGTCAACAGCAGCCGATAGGGTGAGGTCAGCACCACCAGCGGCACCCCGAAGCCCCACGTGCCCCACTTCTCCTCGAGGCGCTGGGTCTTCTCCGGATCCATCTCCACGTAGACCGCCTTGGCCGACGGCGAGAGCGTGCGGGCGTACTGCAGCGCCTGCACGACCCCCTTGTGGAGATCGCCCACCAGGACGAGCACGGTGTGCTGCATGGGAGGCGGGCCCACGTAGCCGTCCAGCGAGAGCTGTCCGGCGACCGCGCGATAGTGGCGATTGATGCTCACGAAGCCCGCGATGAGGGCGCCCGCGACCACCACCACGATCCACGCCCCGTCCGAGAACTTGGCGAGCGCGGTGACCACCATCACCAGCCCGGTGGTGGTCGCGCCCAGCCCGCTGATCACCGCCTTCGGCCGCCATCCCGCGGGCCGTCGCGTGAGCCAGCGGCGCACCATGCCCGTCTGCGACAGCGTGAACGACGTGAAGACGCCGAGGGCGTACAGCGGGATCAGGGAATGCGTGCTCCCGTCGAAGAGCGCGATCAGCGCGCAGGCGCCGACCGCCAGGATGATGACCCCGTTCGAGAACACGAGCCGGTCGCCCCGGCTCGCGAACTGCCGGGGCAGATACCCGTCGCGCGCCATGAAGGACGCCAGCCGCGGAAAGTCGGCGAACGCGGTATTGGCGGCCAGGACCAGGATGACCATCGAGACGCCCTGAATGAAGTAATAGAGCAGGCCGCCCCCGAATACCTCGCGGGCGAGCTGGGAGACCACGGTCTCCTGGTCGTGCGGCACGATGTCGTAGCCGGCGGACAGCACCGTGATGCCGAGGAACAGCGTGACCATGATCAACCCGAGGGTCACGAGCACGCGCTGCGCGTTGCGCACCTGCGGCGGCCGGAAGGCGGGGGTGCCGTCCGAGACCGCCTCGATCCCGGTGAGGGCCACCGCGCCGGAGGCGAAGGCGCGCAGCAGCAGGAACACCCCGAGCTCGGCCAGGGGCGGCGGCGGGGGCGCGGCCGCCTCCACCGGCGGGCGGTCCCACATCGCGAGCCCCGCGAACCCGTACAGAATCATCAGAACGTAGCCGCCGATGAAGAGATAGCTCCACACCGCGAACACCCGCCCGGACTCGCGGACGCCCCGCAGGTTCGCCACCGTGACGAGCATGACGAGGCCGATGCCGAGCACGATGCGGTACGGGTACAGGAGCGGAAACGCCGAAGTGAGCGCGGCGACCCCCGCGGAGACGCTGACCGCCACCGTCAGCGTGTAGTCGATGAGCAGGGCGGCGCCCGCGGTCAACCCCGGGAACACGCCCAGGTTATCCTTGGCCACGATGTAGTCGCTGGCCCCCTGCGGGTACGCGGCGATGTTCTGGCGGTAGGATAGGATCACGATCCCGATCACCGCGCCGATGCAGAGGCCGATGGGGACCGAGAAGGTGAGCGCCCCCACCCCGGCGAGGAGGAGCACACGAAGAATCTCCTCGGTGGCGTAGGCCACCGAGGAGAGGTTGTCGGAGGCGAAGACGGCGAGACCGGTGACCTTGCCGAGCCGCTCGTGGTGGGCCTGGGCCGTCGCGATCGGCGTACCCACGAACCATCGTTTGAGCTTGGAGAGATTCATCGCGGATGGACGGGGACGTCGACGTGGCTCTTCAACACCACGTGCGCGGATGTCTTCGCGGGCCGCTCGTGCCGGGTGAGCGCCGTGGCGAGCGCTGATGTCACGAACCGCCTCTTGACGGCGCCGATCCTCATCGTCGAGCTCTGAAGGCCCTACGCTAGAGGCGGGAGCGCCCGGGTGTCAAGCATTCGCGTCCCCGAGCGGCCGGCGCCACGTCGACTTCGGTCGTCGGGCGGGGCGAGGTCGAGCGGGGGCGCTACGTGGTGGGGGAAGTCGTCGTGCTGGTCGCCGTGCGGCTCGGCATTCTCGACCTCGGCGCGGGGCGCGTCGTGCAGGGCGTGCGTCGGCGCGACCGGACCTGGGTCGCCGCGGCGACCGGGCGTGGAGCGGGCCCGGTCACCGCGGCCTCGCGGCTCAGTGGCCTCCGGCTTCCCCGAAGCCGTCGGAGCCCTGCAGGCGCTCCTCGGTGCCCGGAATGAAGCGGCGCTCCAGCTCCTGGAAGTGCGAGACCCGGGCCATGACGTGGTGGCTCTCGGTGGGATGTCCGGCCTTCAGGCGCTCGAGCGTCCACTGAGCCTGCTCCTCGTTCTTCACCAGCTCATGCATGAAGTTCCACACCGAGTACATCGCGGCGTGGGCGCCGAAGAGCGTGATGAAGATGAAGCGGTAGCCGAGCTCGCCCAGCTCGCGGAAGCTGAGTGGATTCGGATCCTTGTGCCAGCGGAAGGACGAGGAATAGTTGAAGGCGAGCGGCAGGTTCGGGTGGGTCTCCTTCATGGCGCGCGCGAACTCGATGGCGGGCCCCCGATCGGAGTTCGACAGCTCGGCCCAGACGAGATCCACGCCCGCGTCGGCGTAGGCCCGGCCGCGCCAGATCGCCTCCTCCATGCTCCCGCCCACCGCTCCGTAGGCATCGGTGCGCGCGATGATCACGAAGTCGCGGTCGAGCCGGTCACGCTCCGCGAGAGCGGATCGGTACTTGCCGAGCGCCTCCTCGCGCGGGACGATCGTCTTCCCGGCGATATGGCCGCAGCGCTTCGGGAAGCGCTGGTCCTCGAGGTGGATGCCCGCCACCCCGGTCCTCACGAACTCCTGCACCGTGCGCATCGTGGAGAGCGCGTTGCCGTAGCCGTCGTCGGCGTCCGCGATGATCGGGACGTCGACCGCGCTCGCCACCATGGACGCTGCCTTCGTCACCTCGGTCATCGTGAGGAAGCCCATATCGGGCCAGCCGTTGAGCATGGCCAGCGAGTAGCCGCTCAGGTAGATGGACTTCATGCCGGCCTGCTCGGCGATCTGGGCGTCGAGCGGCGAGTAGATGCCGCCGGTGAAGAGATAGGGCTCGTCCTGCAGCAGCCGGCGGAACGTCTTCCCCTTGGATTCCATGATGAAGCCTCCCTCACAGGCCCGTCTGCGCGGAGGTGGCCAGCCGGGCCCAGGGCAGCTCCAGCAAGGTCTCGGCGCAGGTCGAGCAGTAGTTGGTGGACTCGAGCTCGTAGGAGCATGCGGGGCAGCACGCGGCGCCGCAGGCGATGCAGCCTAGATGGTTGAACGCGAACTCGACCTCGGTTCCGCAGCGGCACTGGGTGCCCATTGGCTCCTCCTTGAGCGCGATATACCACCGGAAGGAGACAAGAAGCGTTCCAGGATCTTGAGCGGCCGGAAGTGGCTGATTCTGCTACCTCTATGCAAACGGATGACAGGCAAAATGGGACACGTATGTCTCACTCTCGGCCGGGGTAATCCTGCACGGAAGACTTGATCTATCTGATAATACTAAGAAATCTTAGACAAGATGCATGAGTCGAACAGAACTCATATATGAGTCAACTACAGCTCAGACTTGAATTTCTTAGTATTTATCGAATACTTGGATAGCAGTCGATGGAAGTTTCTCCTGGTGATCCCGGCCTTCTGGGCAGCCACCGAGATGTTACCGCGGGCCTCCGTCAGGAAGCGTGCGACGGCCTCCTTCTCGAACATGGACACCACGCGCTCCTTGGCCTGCACGAAGCCCTCGTGGGTAGTGACCCGGATCGGACCCGATTCCTGCAGATAGAGCGGGAGGTGCGCGACCTCGACCTGCTGGCTCGAGGAGAGGACCACCGCCCGCTCGATGATGTTCTCCAGCTCCCGCAGGTTCCCGGGCCACGTGTAGCGCCTGAGCATGTCCAGCGCGTCCTGGGAGAAGCGATCCACCTTCTTGTTCACCTTGGCCTCGGCCTTACGCAGGAAGTGATAGGCCAGGACCGGGATGTCCTCGCTGCGCTCGCGCAGCGGCGGGAGAATCACCGTGAAGGCGTTGAACCGGTAGAACAGGTCCTCGCGGAATTCGGAGCCGGCCAGCGCCTTCTCGAGATCCCGATTGGTGGCCGCGATCACCCGGACCCGCACCTTGCGGGTGACCACGTCGCCGACCGGCTTCACCTCCCCCGCCTGCAGCACCCGCAGCAGCTTGCCCTGCATCTCAGGCGGCATGTCCCCGATCTCGTCGAGGAAGATGGTCGCGCCGTCCGCCTTCTCGAAGAGGCCCGCCTTGTCGGCCACCGCGCCGGTGAACGACCCGCGCTTGTGTCCGAAGAGCTCCGATTCCATCAGGGTCGGGGTCAGCGCGGTGCAGTTGACGGTGACGAGCGGCTTGTCGCGCAGGTTCGAGTAGCGATGGATCGCCCGCGCCACCAGCTCCTTGCCGGTGCCGGACTCCCCGCGGATCAGCACGGTGGTGGGCGTCTGGGCCACCCGGATGATCTGCTCGGCCAGCTCCCGCATCTTCGGGTTCTGCCCGATGATGAAGTCGCCCTCGGCCTTGGCCTGGAGCTCCCGGAGCATGAGCGAGTACCGATCCTCCAGCTCCTCGCTGCGCTTCCGCTCGGCGAGCAGGTCCCACATGAACTTCGCGCTCACGCCCCCCATCACCTCGGCGCCCGGCGGCTTGAGGCGCTGGACGGTCTCCCGCACCTGGGCGTTGCCGGTCACGTCGATGATGAGGTCGACCTGTGGATTCGCGACCAGCTCGCGCAGGTCGGTGCTGACCGCGACATTGAGGCGCCGGGCCAGCTCGAGCCCCGGAGCCCAGGGATTCACGTCGGCGATCCCGACGATGGTGACGGTGGGATCGCCGCTGAACATCTCGAGCAGGGCCCGCCCGCCGTTGCCCGCGCCGATGATGACGACCTTGGTCATCCTGGCATCACACCCCGGCGCGCGCCTTCCCGGAGATCGGGCTAGAAGGGCTGGGCCTCGCGCTTGGCGAGGCGCTCGAAGGAAGCGTATTCGGGAATGAACGTGACCTGAACCTTGCCGGTGGGCCCGTTGCGCTGCTTGCCGATGATCACGTCCGCCACCCGGTCCCCGTCCTCCGACTGCAATCCGTAGCGCTCGGGCCGGTAGAGGAAGAGGATGACGTCGGCGTCCTGCTCGAGCGCGCCGGACTCGCGCAGGTCCGAGAGCTGGGGCTCCTTGCGCTCGCGCGTCTCCACCGCGCGGGACAGCTGCGACAGCGCCACCACCGGCACGTTCAGCTCCTTGGCCAGCGCCTTGAGCGAGCGGGAGATCTCCGAGATCTCCTGCTGCCGGTTCTCCTGCTGGTGCCGACCCCGCATCAGCTGCAGGTAGTCGATGACGATCAGGTCCAGGCCGTGCTCCGCCTTCATCCGCCGCGCCTTGGCGCGCGCCTCGAGCACGGTGAGCGCGGGCGAGTCGTCGATGTAGACGGGCGCCTCCGCGAGCCGACCCGCCGCGTTGGTGAGGCGTGTCCAGTCCCGCGGGTCGAGATAGCCGGTGCGCACCTTGTGGGAGTCCACCTTGGCCTCGGAACACAGGAGCCGCTGGACGAGCTGCTCCTTGGACATCTCGAGGCTCAGCACCAGCACGCGCTTGTGGTCCTCGACTCCCGCGTATTTCGCGATGTTCAGCGCGAAGGCGGTCTTGCCCATCGAGGGCCGGCCCGCGATGATGATGAAGTCGCTGGGCTGGAAGCCCGAGGTCATGCGGTCGAGGTCGTCGAATCCGGTGGCGAGCCCGGTGATGTGCTCCTTGCGGTCGTAGAGCTTCTCGATGTGCTCGAAGGTGTCCTTCAGGATGGCCCGAACCGGGAAGGCCGAGCCCTGCATCCGCCGCTCGGAGATCTGGAAGATCAGCCGCTCCGCGTCGTCGAGCAGCTTGTCCACGTCGTCGCGGGCCTCGTAGCTCTGCCCGATGATCTCGGTGGCGATGCGGATGAGGTCGCGCAGGAGGGCCTTCTCCCGCACGATCGCCCCGTAGGAGAGCAGGTGGGCCGCGGTCGCCGCCTCCTCGACCAGGCTCGCGAGAGCGGCGGCGCCGCCCACCTCGTCCAGGTTCGCGCGCCGCTTCAGCTCCTCCGACACCGTGAGCAGGTCCACCGGCTCGTTGCGCTCGAAGAGCGCGAGGGTGGCGTCGAAGATCTTGCGGTGCCCCTCCTTGTAGAAGTCGGCGGGCTTGAGGAGCTCGATGGCCTTGGGCAGGCTCTCCCGCTCCAGCAGGATCGCCCCCAGCACGGCCCGCTCGGCCTCCAGGCTGTGGGGCGGGATCTTGGAGGTGAGCAGGTCGGTGAGCGTGGCCACCCCTACTCCCGGGTCACGGACACCTTCAACTGGGCGGTAACATCGTGATGCAGGCGCACCGGCACGGTGAACTCGCCGAGCGTCTTGATGGGCTCGTCGAGCGCGATCCGGCGCCGCTCGACCTCGATGCCGTGCTGCGAGAGGAAGGTCGCGAGGTCGGCGCGGCCCACCGAGCCGAAAAGCCGCCCCTCGTCGGAGGCCTGCCGGCGCTGGGCGAAGTGCAGGGCCTCGATGGCCCGGGCCTGTCCCTGCGCGTCCGCCCGAACCTTGGCCGCCTGCGCGTCCTGGCTCGCCTTGATCTGCTCGATGTTCTTGAGGTTCGCCGCGGTCGCGTGCAGGGCGAGCTTCTGGGGCAGCAGGAAGTTGCGCGCGTAACCGTCGGAGACGTCGCGGACCTCGCCGCGACGGCCCAGGGTCGGCACGTCGTCCATCAGGATGATCTTCATCGCGTCAGTCGCCGGCCTGGGCGAGGAGGGCCACCGTGCGCGCGCGGCGGACGGCCCGGGTGAGCTGCCGCTGGTGGCGGGCGCAGCTTCCCGAGATGCGGCGCGGAGTGATCTTCCCGCGCTCCGAGACGAAGTTGCGGAGCCGGCGAATGTCCTTGTAGTCGACGAAGCTGACCCGATCGACGCAGAACTTGCAGACCTTGCGGCGACCGAACCGACGCCGCTTGACGGGCTTTCCACCTGGCGGAATGGCTTGTTCCTCCTCTTGGAACGGGGCTCTCTAGAACGGCACCTCGTCGTCGGCTTCGCCGCCGCCAGCCTCGACCGGCTCGGGCACTCCCCCGGGCGCGGACGCGGCGGCCGACTTGCTGCGCCCCATGAATTGCACCCGCTCCGCGACGACCTCGACCACGCTTCGCTTCTGCCCGTCCTTCGTTTCCCAGTCGCGAGTCTGCAGCCGCCCCTCGACCATGATCGGGCTGCCCTTGTCGAGATACTCGCCGCAGCTCTCGGCCTGCTTGCCCCACACCACCACCGTGAGGAAGCAGGTCTCTTCGCGCTTCTCGCCACCCTGCGTCGTGTAGTTGCGGTTGACGGCCAGCCGGAGATCCGCCACCGCGGTGCCGCTCGGCGTGTAGCGCAGCTCCGGGGTCCGCGTCAGGTTGCCGATCAGGAACACTCGGTTCAGGCTCGCCATCAGACGACCTCCTCCACCGCCGGGGCCGGCGGCTTCGGCGGCGTGCGGACCCGCTTGGGCGCCGGGACGCGGGTCGTGAAGTACCGGAGGATCTGCTCGTTCAGCTTCAGCTGGCGCTCGAACTCCTTGACGACGGCCGGCTCCGCCTTGGACTCGAGGACCGCGTAGGTGCCCTCGCGCTGCTTGCGCATGTCGTAGGCGAGTCGCCGCTTGCCCCAGCTCTCGGCCTTGCCCACTTCGCCGCCGAGCGTCTTGAGCGTCTCCTGCAGCTTGGTGAGGAGCGCCGCCACTTCCTCCTCGTTCAGCCGGGGATCCAGGATCAGTAGGGTCTCGTACGGGTACAAACACTCACCTCCTCGCCAATTTCGCTAAGTCTCGCGGTTTGAAGCGCTTTACGTTACCAGAGCCTGCCGTGAAAGACAACCTGGGTCAAGAGTGTAGAAAACAGTACGGCCCTTGCCGTCACCGGCAAGGGCCGCCCTGCCGCCCCCGGCCGCTTTCGCCGGGCCTAGAAGTCTCCGTGAGGCATCGGCGGGGCCGCCGCCGGCTTGTCCTCGGGCAGGTCGGTGATCAGCGCCTCCGTCGTCAGCAGCAGCGAGGCCACCGACGCCGCGTTCTGCAGCGCCACCCGCTCCACCTTCGTGGGGTCGATGATGCCG
>DATLFG010000005.1:0-96946 GCA_035524955.1 Candidatus Limnocylindria bacterium
CCACCGCCGCGGCGATCTCCGCACACGTCCAGCGCTGCTGGCGCAGGACTCGGGCGCCGAGCTGCACGCGCGGCTCTGTCTGGCGCGGACTGCGGTGGGGGCGGCTCGACCGATCCTGCATCCAGGCCCAGTCGTCCGGGACGCCCGCCGCGCGCTGGCGCTCCCGCCATTTGGCCGCGGTCTGCCGCGAGACGCCAAACGCCCGGGCGACCTCCGTCAGCGGGGTGCCCTGCGCCACCTGCGCCACCAGTTGCGCTCGACGATACGGCGTGAGTCGGGCATTCTTGTGCACGTTCATCCAGGCCTCCTGATCCGGGTGAGTAATGACTTGGCAGCCACTACTTTCCCCAGGTCGGCCTGGGTGAACAACCTCTTACTTCGTCACATCTAGGCGGGGAATTCCCTCAAGAGTCGCCCGGGGCGGCCACAGTCCGCGAGCACCCCGCGCTCGTCCGCGGTCCGTACCCCGTTCACCCACACGCCGTGTAGCCCCAGCGCCGGCGTGTCGAGCCGGCTGGCCCCGGTGGGCAGGTCGTTCACCCGGCGCTTGGCGCCGCGGCCGACCGTCTTCGGGTCGAACAGCATGAGGTCGGCCCAGGCGCCGGCCTGGAGCCGGCCACGGCCCTGGATGCGGTAGGCGTCGGCCACCGCGCTGGTCACCGCCCGCACCGCCTGCTCGAGTGTGAGATCCCCGCGCTCGCGCGCCCAGTGCCCGAAGAGGTGCAGGCCGAAGCCCGCGTCGCACAGGAACGAGAGATGCGCGCCCGCGTCGGACAGGGCCACCGCGGCGTGGGGGTGGCGCAGCAGCCGCTTGACCTGGGTCTCGTCGATATTGAAGAGGCGGCAGTCGAACATGGCGTCGAGCTCGCCGTCGAGGCCGAAGTCGAGGAAGGTGTCCCAGGGATGCTGGCCGCGCTCGCGGGCCAGCGCGCCGATGGTCTTGCCCTCGAGATCCCGGTGCTCGGGCCGCTGCGCCTCCGCGATCGTCAGGTGATCCCAGTTCTTGTCGCTGAAGCGGTTCGGCACGCCCGGCTGGCCGATCTCCTGCTTCAGCGCGGCGCGGAACGACGGGTCGGCGAGCACCGCGCGGTAGCGCGCCGCCTCGGCGGCCTCGAGGGCGGGTCGCCAGGCGATGAAGGCCTCGAGCGGGTAGGGGTGGCGGAGGGTGAACTCCATGCCGAGCGGGAAGCAGCCCACCTGGGCCCACAGCTCGCGCCCGCGGCTCCGCGCGGCCTCGATCTCGCCCAGCTCGCGGAAGACGCGGGTCGGATCGCCCGGGTCCACGAACATGGCCGCGATCATCACGGGCCGGCGCGTGGCCGCCGCGATGCCCTCGAGCCACGGCACCGTGGAGGTCATGCCCTTGGTGAGCATGAACACGCCGCGCCCGACCTCGCCGAGCGCCCCGGTGAGCGCGGCCATCTCGCGCTCGTCGGCCAGCCGCGAGGGCATCGGGATGCCGTGCTCGCCGTTGTGCTGCTCGAGCGTGGAGGTGGCGAAGCCGATCGCGCCGGTCCGCAGCGCCTCCACCACGATTCGCCGCATCTCCGCGATCTCCGCGTCGGTCGCTGCCCGCTTGCTGGCCTCCTCCCCGAGCACGTAGGTGCGCACCGAGGAGTGGCCCACGAACGAGGCCACGTTGGGCACGAGCCCGCGCCGCTCGAGCGAGGCCAGGTACTCCGGATAGCTCTCGAAGTCCCACCGGATGCCCGCGCGCATGGCCTCGAGCGACATCCCCTCCACGTGCGTGAGGTTGCGCACGACCAGATCGCGGTTGGCGGGGCGGCACGGGGCGATCGTGAAGCCGCAGTTGCCGATCACCACCGTGGTCACCCCGAGCGAGGTCGAGGGGGTGGCGAAGGGATCCCAGGTGAGCTGGGCGTCGTAGTGGGTGTGCAGGTCCACGATGCCGGGTGCGAGCACCAGGCCGCCCGCGTCCACGCGCTCGCGCGCGGCGCCGAGATCGCCGCCGCGCCGGTCCTCGCTGAGCGCGGCGATGCGGCCGTCCGTGACCGCGAGGCTGCCGTCCCGCGCGGGTGTGCCGAGACCGTCGATGAGACGCGCGTTGTGGATGACGAGATCGTGCACGGAGAGGCCTCCTGGGCTCCTGGCGTGGCTGACCGCCCGAGGCTAGCCCGGGCGCCGGCCGCGAGTCAACCGGTCCGCAGCGCCTCGGTGACCGGGATGCGCGCCGCGCGCACCGCGGGGAGGAGCCCGCCCGCCAGGCCGATGACGAGCGCCCAGGTGAGCCCGCGGAGGAGCAGGCCCGGCGTCACCCGGAAGTCGAAGGCCACCTGCGAGAAGGTGTTGAAGTTGAGCGTGGAGAGCGAGGCCCCGTCGCAGTAGACGTAGGCCAGCGCCCCGCCCAGCGCCCCGCCCAGGAGCGACAGCAGGAGCGCCTCGATCATCACCGAGATCACCACCGGCGCGCCGCCGAAGCCGATGGCGCGCAGGGTGGCGATCTCGACCTGGCGGCTCGCGATGGCCGAGTACATGCAGTTGAGCGCGCCGAAGGTGGCGCCCACCGCCATGAACGCCGCCACCGTGTAGCCCAGCACGTTGATGAGGTCGGAGAGCACGGTGGCCTGCTTGGCGTAGTACTCGGGCTCGCGCAGCACGCTGATCGAGAAGCGGCGGTCGCGCCCGACCGCGTCGCGGAAGGCGGCGAGGCCCGCGTCCGAGCCGTCGGCGAGCCGGGCCGTCACCGACTGGTAGCCGGTGCGCCGGAAGGCGGACATGGCCACCTCGGCGTCGGCCCAGATCTCCGACTCGTGCACGTCGCCGCCGCTCTCGAAGATGCCGACCACCGTCCAGTCGCTGTCGCGGAAGCCGATGCGCGAGCCGACCGTGAGGCCCGCGAACTGGCCGGCCGCCTTGCGGCCCACCACGACCTCGCGGACGCCGGGCGCGAAGGGGCGGCCCTCCACGAGCCGCGTTTCGTCCCGGATGTCGAAGGCGGCTCGCTGGACGCCGCGAAACGGCACGTTGTTGGGGTGGCTCTCGCCCTTGCGCGGCAGGTCCACCATCACGACCAGCTCCGCGGAGGCGAGCGGGCGGCCGGCAGCGTCACGCGCCACCCCGGGTAGGGCGGCCAGGAGCGTGGCCTGATCGCGATCGACGCCGCTCGACAGCTCCGCGTCGGAGCCGGCGCGCAGCATGATCACGCGGTCGCCCCGCCCGGTGCTGGCCAGCGTGTGGCGAAACCCTTCCGACATCGCGAGCACGGACACCAGGACGCCGACGACGCCGGCGATGCCGACGACCACCACCAGCGACGTGCCCACGCGCGAGGGTAGGTTGCGCAGGTTCATAAGCGTGATGGCGAAGATTTGATTCAGCGCGCGCATTGATTAGTGGCCCGAGAGGGCGTCGACGATCTTGAGGCGATTGGCGCGGAGGGCGGGGGGGAGGCCGATGCAGAGGGCGACGAGGGCGGCGACGACGGCGGCGAGGAGCCAGGTCTCGGCGCCGACGAAGAGCGGGGGGAAGCGGCCGCCGGTGGATCCGTTGAGGGTGGGCATGGCGGCCACCGCGGCGCCCATGCCGATGCCGCCACCCAGGATCAGCAGCAGCACCGCTTCCGCGAGCACCAGCGCGGTGACCTTGCCGTCCGAGAAGCCGAGCGTCTTCAGGATCGCCAGCTCCGGGATGCGCTCGCGGATGGACTGGGCCATCGTGTTGCCGGTCAGGATCAGGATCGTGAAGAACACCGCGATCAGGATGCGGGTGACCAGGGCGCCGATGTCGCCGATCTGCTTGGCGAAGCCCAGCGCGAACTCCTTCTCGGGCTGGGTCTTGGTCTCGTCGGGCGAGTTCGTGAAGAGGCCGTCGATCGTGGCCGAGATGGTCCGGGCCTGGGTGGAATCGGCCACCCGCACGATGTACCAGCCGGTCTTGCCACGGCCGATCTGGCGGGCCTCGTCGAAGTAGGCCACGTTGATCAGGACCATGTCGGTATTGCCGCGCACCGCCGGATCGTCGGCGTCGAGGATGCCGACGAGGTCGAACTCCCAGCTCAGGCTCCCGTCGGTCTTGGGGTGGATCTCCGAGCTGATCGGCAGCTTCTGCCCGACCTGCCACGCGAAGCGATCGGCCAGCCGCTTGCCCGCCACCGCGCCGGTGCGCGTCCGCGCGAAGGCCTCGCGATGCGCGGGAGTGATGGTGAACTCCGGGTACATGTCGAGATAGCGCGCCGGGTCCACCGCGAAGACCGGGAACGCGTTGGACTCGTTCTGGTACTTGGCCCCGAACCAGTCCGCGGAGGCCACGCCCACCACGCCCGGCACCTGCTCGATCCGTCGCCCATAGGACATGGGGAGCGGCTCGATGATGGAGTAGCGCGCGGTGGTGAGCAGGCGCTTGGCGTCGGCGGTATCGGCGCCCGACTCGAAGGCGACCTGCACCGCCTGCAGGAGACCGAAGAGCGCGAAGGCCACCACGATGGAGAGCAGCGTCAGGATCGTGCGCGCCTTCTTGCGGAAGAGGCCGGCCCAGAGCAGCGGGAGGTATCTCACGCGGGGACGGGCTCCGCGGTCATGGTGCCCTTGTCGAGGTGCACGCGCCGCCGCGCGTACTCCGCGGCCTTGGGGTCGTGGGTGACCATCACTACCGTCTTGCCGTGCTCGTGGTTGAGCACCTGGATGAGGCGCAGCACCTCGTCGGCGGTGGCCCGATCGAGATCGCCGGTGGGCTCGTCGCAGACCAGCAGGGTGGGATCGGAGACGATGGCACGCGCGATGGCCACCCGCTGCTCCTGCCCGCCGGAGAGCTCCCGGGGCTTGTGGCGCGCGCGATCCTCGAGGCCCACCAGGGTCAGCGCGATGCGCGCGTGCCGCCGGCGCTCGGCCGCGGAGAGATCGGTCAGGAGCAGGGGCAGCTCCACGTTCCGCTGGGCGGAGAGCGCTGGCAGCAGGTTGTAGAACTGGAAGACGAAGCCCACGTGGGCGGCCCGCCAGGCCGCCAGCTCGCCGCCCGAGAGCTGATCGATGCGCCGATCCCCCACCGTGATGCTGCCGCCGGTCGGAGTGTCGAGGCCGCCGATCAGATTCAGCAGCGTGGTCTTGCCCGAGCCCGAGGGGCCCATGAGGGCCACGAAGTCGCCGCTCGGGATGTCGAGATCGATGCCGTGCAGCACCTCGATGCGCTCGCGGCCGCGCCGGTAGACCTTGGTGACGCCGCGGATCTCGACGAGAGTCGCCACCGCGATCACCGGGGCTCGGCCAGCTTCACCGCCTGGCCGTCGGCGAGCGTGGGCGGCGGGACCAGCACGACCCGCTCGCCGTCGCGCAGGCCGCTCAGCACGCGACGCTGCCCCGACAGGTCGGGCCCGAGCGTGACGCTCCGGCGCTCGACGGTGCCGTTCGCGTTGTAGACGAAGACCACCGCCGCGTCACCCTCGGCGCGCACCGCGTCCGCCGGCACCAGCACGCTGGGCGTCGGGGGCGCCGCGTCGCCCGCGGGTTTGCGGTCGAGGAAGCCCACGCGCGCGCCCATGTCGGGCACCACGCGCGGGTCCTTCGCCTTGATCGCGATGCGGACCTTGACGGTGGCCTTGCTGCGGTCCGCGGTCGGGATGATCGCGATCACCTCGCCCGGGATCTTCCAGTCCGGATAGGCGTTGAGCGTCGCCTCCACCGGCTGGCCGGGCGTCACGCGGTTGATGTAGGACTCGTTGACGTCCACCTGGATCTCGAGCGAGTCCATGTCGACGATGGTGCCGATGCCGGTGCGCGTGAAGCCGCCGCCCGCCGAGATCGGCGAGATCATCTCCCCGGGCTGCGCCGACTTGGCGACGACCACGCCGCTGAACGGGGCGCGGATCACCGTGTTGTCGAGCTGGACCTGGGCGACCGCCTGCGACTCCTGCGCCACCTTGACCTGCTCCTCGGTGGCGGCGAGGCGCGCCCGCAGCATGTCGCGCTGGGCCAGCGCCGCGTCGAGCGACTGCGGCGCGATGAGCTGGCGGTCGTAGAGCCCCTGCTGGCGGGCGTGGTCTCGCTCGGCCTGGACGAGCTGGGCCCGGACCTCGGCGAGCTGGGCGCGCGCGGCGACGAGCTGGGCCCGCGTGAGCCCGAGCTGGGCGCGCGCCTCGGTATCGTCGAGCCGGGCCAGCACGTCGCCCTCGCGCACGCGCATGCCCTCCTCGATCAGCACCTCGCTCACCTTGCCGGTGATCTTGGCGGACACGGTGGCCTGGCGGCGGGCGGTGACGTAGCCGCTGGCGTCGAGCACCGAGCCGGCCCCCGCGCCCTGGCCGGCCGCGCGCGCCACCGTGGTCTGCACCACCGGGGGCCGGGCGCGGAGGACGCCGAACCAGAGCCCGCCGCCCAGGAGGAGCACGGCCGCCGCGAGGACGGCGTATAGACGCGTGCGCCGGCGCGCCGGGCGGTCCGCCCCGCGGTCGATACGCAACTGGTTGAGGAGGTCTGATTTCTCCAAGACGTCCCAGTGTGCCACAAGCGGCCCCGGTGTTAGAATCGGACCCCCGATTCCACCCGATGCGATCCCCTGGGAGCCGACATGGAGCTGGCCGCGAAGCGCTTCGCCGATACCGTCGCGCTCTTTCCCGTGGGGCGGATCGATCACGCGACCGCCGACGCCTTCAAGGCCGCGCTGGCGCCGCACCTGGCCGGCGTCGCCGCCGGGGGCGACCGCGCGGTGATCGATCTGGCCGGCGTGGAGTACATCAGCAGCGTGGGGCTGCGCGTGCTCATGCTCGCGAGCAAGCAGGTGAAGGCCCAGGGCGGCGCGCTCGCGGTGGCGGACCTGCAGCCGGTGGTGCGCGAGATCTTCGAGATCAGCCGCTTCAACCTGGTCCTGGAAGTCTTCCCCACGCTGCGGGAGGCCCTGGGCAAGCTCTCCCCCGCCGCGCTGGCCGCCTTCGAGTCGGCCTGAGACGCGCGTGCGCGTCCGCTTCTGGGGCACCCGCGGCTCGATCCCGGTGGCGATGACCTCCGCCGAGGTGCAGCACAAGCTCGTCGCCGCGCTGGTGGCCGCGGCGGGGCGCGGGCTCGACACCGCGGGCAAGGCGCGCGCCTTCGTGGAGAACGAGCTGGAGTTCTCGGTGTCCCACACCTTCGGCGGCAACTCCTCCTGCGTGCAGCTCGAGACGGACGGCCCCGACCACGTGCTCTGCGATCTGGGCAGCGGCGTGCGCGCCTTCGGCAACGCGCTCCTCGCCACGCGCGGGCCCTCCGGGCACCGGTTCCACGTCTTCATGTCCCATCTGCACTGGGACCACATCATGGGCTTTCCGTTCTTCATGCCCGCCTACCTGCCGGGCAACCACGTGACGATCTACGGCTGCCACGACACGCTGGAGGAGGCGTTCCGCCGGCAGAACCGCGCCCCCTCCTTCCCGGTCGACTTCTCCAGGATGGAGGCGCGCATCGAGTTCGTGCGCCTCGAGCCCGAGCGGAGCTACGACATCGCCGGCCTCCGTGTCCGGGCCAAGCTCCAGCGCCACGGCGGTGGTTCCTACGGCTACCGCATCGAGCAGCGCGGCCGGGTGGTCGTCTACTCCACCGACTCCGAGCACAAGCAGGACGATCCGGAGGAGGTCAAGGCGTTCGTCGAGTTCTTCCGCGACGCCGACCTCGTGATCTTCGACGCGCAGTACTCGCTCGCCGACGCCATCTCGGTCAAGGAGGACTGGGGGCACTCGAGCAACGTGGTGGGCGTGGAGATGTGCCAGCTCGCGCGGGCCCGGCGCCTCTGCCTCTTCCACCACGAGCCGATCTTCGACGACGAGCGCATCGCGCGGCTCCTGGCCGAGACGCGCCGGCTCGAGGAGATCACGCGGACCGACCATCGCGTGGAGGTCTGGGCCGCCTACGACGGCCTGGAGATCGCGCTCTGAGGCCCCGCGCCTGAGCATCGACCCGCCCGACCGGCGGCACGGGGCAGACCCCCCGCACTGGGCGGAGCGGCAGTGGGCCCGCGCGCTCCTGGGCGGGCGTGGCCGGCCGGCCGGCGCGCTGCTGCTGGCCACGCTCCTGCTCGGGCTGCTGCTGCCGGTGCCGGGGCTCCGCTTGCTGCGCGCGACCGCCTTCGACACCTACCAGGGTCTCTACCCGCGCATCCCGCGCATGGCCCCGGTGGTCATCGTCGCCATCGACGAGGAAAGCCTGCGGGAGTATGGGCAGTGGCCCTGGCCGCGAACCTGGCTGGCGCGAATCGTGGGGGCGGTCGCGGCCGCGCGGCCGGCCGCCATCGGCCTGGCCATTCTCATGCCGGAGCCCGACCGTCTTTCGCCGGCCCGGCTACCCGGAATGGTGACCGGCATGGACGCCGACACGGCGGAGCGGCTCTCGCGATTGCGCGGGAACGACGCGGTCCTGGCCGAGGCGATTCGCGGGCAACCGGTGGTGCTCGGCATCGCCGGCCTCGAGGGCCGCGGGCCGGAGGCGACGACCGAGGTCCGCCACGCGCCGGTGCGCTCGATCGGCGGCGACCCCGCGCCCTTCCTCCGTCGCTTCGGGGCCACACTGCACAGCGTGGATGAGATCGACCGCGCCGCGGCCGGGCACGGCCTGACCAGCGTGGACCTGGAGCGTGGAGTGGTCCGCCGGGTCCCCTTGCTGGCCAGGGTGGGCGACGGCCTGGTTCCATCGCTCGGCCTCGAAATGCTTCGCGTGGGGGAAGGTGGGCCCCCGATCTCGGTCCGCGTCTCGGCCGCGGGCATCCAGACGGTGGGGGTAGGCGCCTTCGTCGCTCCCAGCGAGGCGGACGGCAGCGCCTGGCTCCACTACACCCGGCACGACCCCGATCGCTTCGTCTCGGCGGCCGACGTGCTCGCGGCCCAGGCGGATGCGAGCCTCTTCCAGGGCCGCCTGGTGCTCATCGGAGTGACCGCGCTCGGGCTGTCGGATCATCTGGCGACGCCGGTCGGTGATCACATGTCAGGCGTCGAGGTCCACGCGCAGTTTCTCGAGAACCTCGTGGAGGGATCGCTGCTCTCGCGTCCGTGGTTCGTCCGGTGGATCGAGATCGGCTGGCTGCTGGTCGGCGGACTGCTTCTCATCGGGCTGGTGCCGCGGCTGCCGGCCCGCGCTTCGGTGGGACTCCTCGCCGTCCTGGTCGCGGCGATGGCGGGGTCCGGGCTGCTCCTCTATCTGAGGATGGGCGTCCTCCTGGACGCCGCCACGCCCTCCGTGGCCCTCGCCGCCCTGTTCGCCATGATGCTCGTGGTCACCCTCACCGAGACTCAGACGCAGCGTCGCGCGCTTCGCCGACAGGTCGAGCAGCAGCGGGAGGCGGCGGCGCGACTCGCCGGCGAGCTGGAGGCCGCGCGCCGGATCCAGATGGGCACCCTGCCGCGCGCGGCGGCCGCCTTTCCGGGCGAGACGCGCTTCGATCTGTACGCGATGCTGGAGCCCGCGCGCGAGGTCGGCGGCGATCTGTACGACTTCTTCCGGTTGGATGAGGATCATCTCTTCTTCCTGATCGGGGACGTCTCCGGCAAGGGCCTGCCCGGCAGCCTCTTCATGGCCATCAGCAAGGCGCTCTACAAGAGCACCGCGCTGCGCCGCCAGGGGCAGGTGGCCGGCATGATGCGCGAGGCTGACGCGGAGATCTCGCGCGACAACGCGGAAGGGCTCTTCGTCACGGTGCTGGCCGGCATCCTGGACGCGCGCACCGGCGAGCTCGAGTACTGCAGCGCGGGCCACGAGCCGCCGCTGCTCCTGCCGCGCGGCGGCCGCGCGCTCCAGCGTCTGGCCGAGGGCGGGGGCCCGCCGCTCTGCGCGGTGGACGGGTTTCCCTACGCGCCGGCCACGCGCCGCCTCGAGCCGGGCGACACGCTCTGCCTGGTCACCGACGGGGTCACCGAGGCGGCCGGGCCCGATGGCCGGCTCTACGGGCGGGAGCGGCTGGAAGCCCTGCTGGGCGGTCTCGGCGAGGCCGCGAGCGCGGCCGAGGTGGGAGAAGCAATCCGCCGCGACGTGACCGCCTTCGCCGGTGGCACCGAAGCATCGGATGACATCGCGGTCCTGATCCTGCGCTGGAATGGCTCCCTCTCCCCTCAGGGGTGAGGGCAGCCCGCATCCCCCTCTCCCCTCAGGGGAGAGGGCAGGGTGAGGGGTGGTCTACCGCACGCGGCCTACCGCACGTTGATCTCCACGCGCCGATTGCGCGCCTCGGCCACCTCATCCGCGGTGGGCACGAGCGGCTCGCGCTCCCCGCGCCCCGCCACGCGGATCCGATCCGCCGCGATGCCCACCTTCACCAGCACGTCGCGCACCCGCTCGGCGCGCCGGAGCGAGAGCGTGTCGTTGTAGGTGACGGCGCCCACCCGGTCGGTGTGGCCGATGACCACGATCTCCGGCGCCGGCCGCCGAGCGATCTCGTCCACGATGCGGTCGAGGAGCTGACGCGAGTCCGGGGTCAGCTCGTCCCGGGCCTCGAGGAAGTAGAGGATGAAGGAGGTCGGCCGCCCCGGCTGCGCATCCAGCGCGGCGCCGAAGGCCTGGCGGGCCTCCTGCTCGGTGATCGCGCCCGCCGCCACGCGGCCGGGCTCCGTCACCCGCGCGGCGGCGTAGGGCCGGTCGAGGACGGCCTGCCGGCCGCCGCTCTCCACGCTGAGCACGCCGGTCTGGCCGTCCTGGTCCGGCAGCAGCGCGTAGAGATCGTCGCGCATGGGTTTGGCGCAGCCCACCAGGAGGAGCAGTGCGAGCGCCGCGAGGGCGGCCCGGCTGACCATCGCCGCGTCGCGCGTCAGTTCTTCGGGTCGCCGGTGCGGACGAGGAACTCGGTGCCGCGCACGCCCAGCACCGCGGCGGGCGTCTTCACCTTCATGGCGTCCGGCGACTGCTTGGCGAGCTTGCCCGAGACCACGGCGAGCGTGCCCTTCCTGAGCGAGCTCTCGAAGGAGCCCTGGTGCGTGGTCGAGTCGAAGGTGAAGCGATCGATCGCGAGCACGCTGTTGGGGCCCGCGGACAGCAGGCTGTTGTCGAGGAAGGTGATGCCCACCGACCCATCGGGCCCCGTCACGACCACATCCCCGGCCTGCACGACCGCGCCCACCGTGGCCGGCACCTGCTGCCCGGCCCGCTCGACCTGCACCGCGCCCTTGGCGACCTTGATATTCCCGGCCTCCTGAGCGCCCGCCGGCGCAACCCCGAGAGCCGTCACCACCACGACCAGCGCGAGAACGATGCGGTTCATGCGGTCTCCTTCGCCCACGGGGATCGAGCTCCCGGCCTCGTCCGGCCGAGAGCGCCCCATCATAGCCCAAAGCCTCGAACCCGCCGGAAGAGAACTCCGGTCACCTCCCGCACAGACCCTAGCCAGAAGCATCCAGTCTTGTGTAACACTGGACGAGCACCAAGGGACCATGCGCAACCACGCGTCCCCAAAAAGTCGCTCCAGCCACATCCGCCGACTCCCCCGGCCGGATCATCCGCACCAACCCAGCACCTGGCCGAATTATGCAGATCTGGACACTTCTTGTTTGATGTACAAGGCGGCAGGCACTGCGCGCCGAGCGAGACCATGAGGACCTGCGCGGGTGGGCTGTTGGTTCGAGGAGATGAGGTGCTGCTGGCCAGACGCTCGTCGGAGCGGCCCTTCTATCCCGGTGTCTGGGATATCGTCGGTGGACATTGCGAGGCTGGCGAAGCTCCCAGTGACGCCCTGGTTAGGGAAGTGGAGGAAGAGATAGGTGTCACGCCGCGCGCGTTCGAAGAGATCGCTGTCCTGGCGGAACCGTGCCCAGCGGAGCACGGGGAAGACCGATATCACATCTTCTTCGTCACAGCTTGGGACGGCGGGGAGCCTCGCCTGCAAGGTTCCGAACACTCCGAGTTGCGCTGGGTGAGCCTCGAGTGTGCGTTGGGTCTGCCGCTTGCCCATCCTGGATATGGCGAGCTTTTCAGCGCAGCGCTGGGCCACGGCTATCAACGCACCAAGAGGGACATCTAACCCACGTTCGAGCGGTCCGCTGGCTCGCATTCGCTCGCCGCGGCCGTTCAACGTGAACGTTAGTCGGAACTGAAGATGAACTACGAGGATCAGTTGAAGGATTACCGAAGCCGTCGAAACATCCTGTGGATTGTCTTTGCCACTTGTGTGTCAGGGGCCCTGGCACTGTCACTACAGTGGTTGTTTGATTCGGAAGTTCCGGTCTCCGCGGTGGTAGCTGCCTGGATGATCGCGTTCGTGGTGTCAGGCGCCCGAATGAGTTGGTGGCCGTGCCCGCGTTGTGGCAGATCGTTCTTCAGCACTCTTTGGATGCAGAATCCGCTTGCGACGAGGTGTGTTCATTGTGGGCTACCCAAGTGGGCAGGGGACCCGGTGTATGGGGATGCGGCATAGCGGATGTCCGTCTAACATCGCGTTTGAGGCGGACGCGCCGAAGGGGTGCGTCGCTCAAATCGGGTGTTATGTCGGACAGTGCTCCGGGGACTACTGGCAACTCCGAATCTTAGTAACTCCGAATCCGCGAGTAGCGGGGCAGGAAGAGGTTACGCATGCTCGACGTGGACCGCTTGATTGCCGACTGTCGTGACGCCGCTGCCGTGAGCGGATCGCCAGGTGTGCTTGAAGTTGTAGCGAGAGCCGTTGCTACTCCGGTAGAAGTTCTTAAGGGTCTGGGGGAACCGCAACGGGCGGCGGTCCAAGTCCTCCATCGATCGGCCGAGATTACCGTCTTCAATCTCATCTGGGGCCCGCGGATGTGTCAATTGCCACACAACCACGGGATGTGGGCCGTCATTGGCATCTACACCGGCCGCGAGGACAACATCTTCTGGCGCCGGCCGCCGGGAGCTCCCGGTGGTCGGATTGAGGCCGCCGGCGCAAGAGCGCTCAGCGAGCGGGACGCGGTACCTCTGGGGCCTCAGCTCATCCATTCCGTGGTGAATCCGATCAAGCGCTTGACCGGGGCGATTCACGTGTACGGGGGTGACTTTTTCGCTGTACCGCGCAGCGAATGGGACCCCGAACATCTTGTGGAAGGGCCCTACGATGTGGCGAAGACGTTGGCTCTATTCGAGGAGTCCAACCGTCTGTACCCACCGGCGTGACGTTACGGGCCGCATAACCTCGCAGGCGGGCGGACGCGCTCCGCGCGCCCCCCACCGCAACGGTAGGCCGACACAAGGGGGAGAGCATACGCGGATTGATCCCGGGGGATGGCCTTAGGAAGGTTTGCGATCCTTGGTATCGCGCCATTCGTGCTGGCGTCAGCACACGCCGTTTTCCTGGCGCCCGCCGCTGAACGACAGCATCGTTAGGTCCGGGGAGGTCGCACGTTGAGCACACTTGCACCATCGTTCATTGCTGGCAGCGCGGCGATCATCATGTTGCTCGGCCTCATCCACCTTCTGTATACCTTCTACGGCCCCAAGCTGCTGCCCCGCGACCGCGATCTGAAAGCGCGTATGCAGGAGGTGTCGCCTGTGATCACGCGTGAAACAACCATGTGGAAAGCCTGGGTCGGCTTCAATGCCAGTCACAGCTACGGCGCCATCCTCTTCGGTGCGGTGTACGGCTACCTGTCCCTGGCGCACGGTGCGTTCTTGTTCCGGTCCCCGTACCTTCTGTCGCTTGGGCTGTTGCTGCTTGGCGGGTACGCGTTCTTGGGCAAGCGCTACTGGTTCAGCGTTCCGTTTCGCGGCATCCTTCTGGCAACGGTCTTCTATGTCATCGCGCTCGTCATCAGCTGGGCCTGAAGCCCGCGACGTTGGCTGGCGGCACGGGGACTTGGGCGTTCCTGGAGACGTAAGGAGAAGGGACAGCGGGATGGTCGATACGCGCGCAGAGTATGGCGGAACGATCCCCGAGTACTGCGATCGCTGTCTCGGGCCCGCATGGTTTGACGCGTTCGGCGATGACCTCGTGCAGCGCTTGCCCGGCCGCCTGGCAGGCGACGTCCTGGAGATCGCCTGCGGAACCGGCCTCGTGACCCGCCGCTTGCGGGCGCGCATCGATTCTGCGCGCCGATTGGTCGCCAGCGACAAGGCCTTTCAAGGCGGGAACCAGCGGTAGACACTCGTCGCATGCCGGACATCTACACGAAGGTCAGGGAAGCACCGCCGCAGATCCTGGCGGGCCTGATGGCCGCCCTGGAGCTGCGCGCCGCCGACCCGCAGCAGCGGGCGATGCTGCAGGCCTACCTGACCGACGCCGCCCTCCCTGACGGGGCCCGGGTGCTGGAGGTCGGCTGCGGCACCGGGGCCGTGACGCGCGTGCTGGCGGCGTGGCCCGGAGTGAGCGAGGCGATCGGGGTCGACCCCTCGCCGGTCTTCCTGGCCAGGGCCCGCGAGCTCGCCGTCGGCCTGAGGACCATCGCCTTCGAGGAAGCGGACGGGCGGGGGCTGCCGTTTGCAGGCAGCACGTTCGATGCCGTCGTCTTCCACACCACGCTGTGTCACGTGCCCGATCCGGCACTCATGCTGCAGGAGGGGGTGCGGGTGCTCCGGCCCGGCGGGCGGCTTGCCGTGTTCGAGGGCGACTACGCGACCGCCACGGTGGCCCGGGAAGCGGGCGACCCGCTGAACGCCTGCGCCGGGGCGTTTCGCGAGCACTTCGTGCACGATCCGTGGCTGGTGCGCCGACTGCCGGCGCTGGTGCGTGCGGCCGGCGTGGATCTCGAGTCCGTGCGCAGCCACGGCTACGTGGAAGCGTCCCGGCCGGGCTTCATGCTGTCGAGCTGGGTTGATCTGGGCGCGGACGCGCTGGTGGCCGCGGGACGAATCGGGGCCGACATGGCGTCGGCCCTGAAGGCGGAGGCTCGCCGGCGCATCGCCAGTGGCGAGTACTTCGGCCACATCGCGTACATGAGCCTCGTGGCGCGGAGGGCGAGCTGAACCGTCGCGAGCTGCACGTGGTGACGGGGGCCTTCGGCTATTCCGGCCGCTACATCGCGGAACGGCTGCTCCGAGCCGGGAGGCGGGTTCGGACCCTCACGGGCTCCCCCGATCGCGCGCACCCGTTCGGAGATCGGGTCGAGGTCCATCCGTTCAACTTCGATCACCCCGAGCGGCTCGCGGGCTCCCTCGAAGGCGCCCGGGTCCTCTACAATACCTACTGGGTGCGCTTCAATCACGCCGGCTTCCGGTACTCGCAGGCGGTCGACAACACGCGCGCCCTCTTCGCGGCGGCCCGGCGCGCGGCGGTCTCCCGTGTCGTCCACGTCAGCATCACCAATCCGTCCGAGGATTCTCCGCTCGAGTACTTCCGCGGGAAGGCGCTTCTCGAGCGCGAGCTCCGGGAGTCCGGGCTGTCGCACGCGATCCTGCGTCCGGCCCTGTTCTTCGGAGGCGAGGACATCCTCATCAACAACATCGCCTGGGCGCTCCGTCACCTGCCCGTCTTCGGAGTCTTCGGCGCCGGCCACTATCGCCTGCAGCCGATCCACGTTCACGACTTCGCCGACCTCGCGGTCGCCCAGGGAGTCGAGCGCGAGGACCGGACTATCGACGCGATTGGCCCGGAGACTTACCGCTATCGCGAGCTCGTCCGGGAGCTCGCTCGGATCCTCGGCGTGCGGCGGCCGGTCGTGTCGGTTCCGCCGCGGCTTGGCTACGCCGCCGGCTGGCTGCTCGGCAAGCTTCTCGGGGACGTGGTCATCACGCGCGATGAGGTCGAGGGCCTCATGCAGGGCCTCCTGGCAACCGGATCCGAGCCGGCGGGCCGGACGAAGCTATCCACCTGGGCGCGCGAGCACGCCGCGACCCTGGGCCGCCGATACGCAAGCGAGCTGGGCCGGCGGAGGAATCGCCGCGTGGCGTACGTCGATGCGAAGTGACACGACGGGGCGGAGGCCGCACGGCGTGATCTACGCCAGGGCGTTCTTCGACCTCCAGCTCGAGTTCGCCGACAAGGTCGCGGTCCTCTCCGGACTGCCCCTGGATCGAGTTCTGCTGGAGTACACGAACCTCTACATCCGGTTTGGCCTGGGCCGCGATTTCGATCCCGCTCATCCGACTTGGCGGGAGTACCTGGCCGGCCTGCGGGACACGGACGATGTTCGCGGGTGGACGTACCGCTTCTACCTGCGACCGGAGGTCAAGGCCGGGCCGCCGGTCGTTGCGACGTTCGGCTGCTTCTCCTGCGCGCGGCCCACGGGGGACCGACTGCGCCTCCACTTCCAGAATGCCGAGCCGGATGGGCGCTCCCCGCTGCGGATCGAGCAACGTGACCGGCGACTGGCGGAGCTGGCCGCTCTCTTCGCGCATGTCAGACGTACCTGGCGCCAGCCCCTCCAGGTGGTCGGGGCCTCGTGGCTGTACAATCTCGATGCCTATCGGCGTCTGTTTCCCGCTTCGTACCTGGCGACGGCGCGCGTGATCGGCCATCGATTCCAGCGCATGCCGCTCTGGGGACAGTTCCTGGACCGGCACGGGGAGATCAGGGAGGGCGTGGCGCGTCGGTTCCGGGAGCGGCTGGAGCGTCAGTCGAGCGTGGACGGCCTGGACCGGTGCTTTCCGTTCCAGGTGCTCTCCGCCGAGGCGCCGGTGCGCGCGTTCTATGACTTCCACGGGATCTAGACACGGAGCGAGAGTAGTCCGATGAGCGGCGTTCGCCACAGCCGGATCTTTTCCGCGCGCCGGGACGCCCTGCCGCAGGTCGAGGCGTTCCTCGCCGAGGCGTGCGCGGGCGCCGGGCTCAGCCGCGAGGTGTGCCTGCGGTTCACGCTCCTGGTGGAGGAGCTCTTCACCAACACCGTGGTGCACGGCCACGGCGGCGACAGCGAGGCTCCGGTGCGGCTCGACTGCGAGGTGGAGACCGGACGCATTGCGCTCGTCTACGAGGACACCGCCGCGCCCCACGATCCCTTCGCGGCGGTGGCGAGCCCAGATCCGGGCGCCGGCGTCGAGGACCGGCCGGTCGGCGGGCTCGGCGTGCTCCTGGTCTCCGCCATGGCCCGGCAGGTCGAGTACCGGCGGGCCGGGTCGTGCAACCGCATCTCGCTCGTGATCGACGCCGCCGGCTCGCCCCCGCCCCAGTAGGCATTCCGCGCGCTCCCTGCTACCATCCCCGCGGAGGCCTCCCCATGAACTGGAAGTCCGAGATGGACGAGCTGAGGCGCCGCGAGGAGTTCGCCGAGGGTCTGGGCGGCCCGGAGCGGGTGAAGCGGCAGCACGACGGCGGGCGCTACACGATCCGCGAGCGCATCGATCGGCTGGTGGACCCGCAGAGCTTCCACGAGATCGGCAAGATCGCGGGCAAGGCCTCCTACGACGCGAAGAACGACCTGAAGGAGCTGATGCCGTCGAACTTCGTCTTCGGCCGCGGGCGGCTCGACGGCCGTCCGGTGGTGGTGGGGGGCGACGATTTCACGGTGCGCGGCGGCTCGGCCGACGCCACGATCAAGGGCAAGCACAACCAGTGCGAGCAGATGGCCAACGAGCTGCGGCTGCCCCTGATCCGCATCGTCGAGGGCTCGGGCGGCGGCGGCTCGGTGAAGACCATCGAGACCACCGGGCGCGCCAACGTCCCCGGCGTCGCCGGCTGGGAGTGGGTCGTGTCGAGCATCGGCACGGTGCCGCGCGTGGCGCTGGGCCTGGGCTCGGTGGCGGGCCTCGGGGCCGCGCATCTCGCGGCCGCGCACTTCTCGGTCATGGTCAAGGACAAGTCGGCGCTCTTCGTGGCCGGCCCGCCGGTGGTCGAGCGACTCGGCCAGAAGCTCACCAAGAACGAGCTCGGCGGCTGGCGGATCCAGCTCAAGGCGGGCGCGGTGGACCAGGCGGTGGACACGGAGGAGGACGCCTTCGCGGCGGCGCGGCGCTTCCTCTCCTACCTGCCCTCGTCCATCTACGAGCTGCCGCCGCGCGGCCCGCAGACCGACGATCGGGAGCGCCGCGAGGAATGGCTTGCCGACGCGGTGCCGCGCGACATCCGCAAGCCGTACAAGATGCGCGCGATCGTGGAGGCGGTGGTGGACCGCGGATCTTTCTTCGAGATCCAGCCGCTCTACGGCGGGGCCATCATCACCGGGCTCGCCCGGCTCGACGGATGGCCGGTGGCGGTCCTGGCCAGCGATCCGTACTTCTACGGCGGCGCCTGGACCGCCGACACCTGCCAGAAGGTGGAGCGCTTCGTGGACCTCGCGCAGACCTTCCACCTGCCGGTGGTCTACCTGGTGGACTGCCCGGGCTTCCTGATCGGCCTCGAGGCGGAGCAGACCGGGACGATCAAGCAGGGCGTGCGCGCGATGGCCGCGATCTGGCAGTCCACCATTCCGTGGTGCGCGGTCATCATCCGCAACGTGTTCGGGGTGGCGGGGGCGGCCCACAAGCCGGGGGCGCGGTACGGGCCGCGCTACGCGTGGCCGTCCGGGCGCTGGGGCTCGCTGCCGCTCGAGGGCGGCATCGAGGCGGCCTACCGCGCCGACCTCGACAGAGCTCCCGATCGCGCCGCGAAGATGACCGAGATCGAGGAGCGGCTGCAGAAGCTCCGCTCGCCCTTCCGCTCGGCGGAGACGTTCTGGATCGAGGAGATCATCGACCCGCGCGCCACCCGCCCGCTGCTCTGCGAGTTCGCCGAGCTGGCCGCGCCGCTGCGCGAGCCGGGCCCGTCCGCGCATCGCATGCGGCCCTGAAGCCGCGCGGTTCCCCTTTACCCAACCCCCCACCCAGCCCTCTCCCCTGAGGGGAGAGGGATATAGGGATGAAAGGCTCTTCAGACATGGCGTACCAACCCTTCGATCTCACCGGCAAGACCGCGATCGTTACCGGCGGCAACAGCGGCATCGGCCTCGGCATGGCGGAGGCGATGGCGTACGCCGGCGCCGCGGTCTGCATCTGGGGCACCAGCGAGGACAAGAACGTGCACGCGCTCGCGCGGCTGCACGCGATCGGGGCGAAGGCCCTGGCGCTCCGCTGCGACGTCAGCGACGAGGCGGCGGTGGAGCACGCGTTCGCCGAGACGGTGTCCGCCCTCGGCGGGGTGGACGCCTGCTTCGTCAACGCGGGTGTCTCCGGCCGCGGCGGCGCGAAGAGCTTCGCGGAGATGACCACCGAGGAGTGGCGACGGGTGCTGGCGGTCAACCTCGACGGTGCTTTCTACACCCTGCGCGCGGCGGCGCGGCACATGACGGCGCGCGGGGCCGGCGGCTCGCTGGCGGTCACCGCGAGCCTGGCCGCGCTGGAAGGCTCGCCGCTGAGCGCCCACTACGCGGCCAGCAAGGGCGCCATGCTCTCGGTCATGCGCGCGCTCTCGGTCGGGCTCGCGCGGCACAAGATCCGGGTGAACGCCATCGTGCCCGGCTGGATCGAGACGCCGATGACCGAGAAGGCCGTCCACGGCGATGCCTTCAAGACACGCGTGCTCCCCCGCGTACCCTTCCGGCGCTGGGGCACCGGCGCCGACTTCGGCGGCATCGCGGTCTACCTGGCCAGCGACGCCAGCAGCTATCACACCGGCGATACGTTCGTCATCGACGGCGGCTACGCCATCTTCTAGGTCTGAGGTCGCCCACCCTCACCCCGGCCCTCTCCCTGGAAGGGAGAGGAGGCCAAGGTCATCCGGGCGGGAGTCACCCTCTCCCCTCAGGGGCGAGGGCAGGGTGAGGGGTGGTCTCCCGCCACTCCCCAGGCCGAAGCTCCCCGAGTTGATACGGCCCCACCGCGGCCCGGATCAACCGCAGCGTCGGGTACCCCACCGCCGCGGTCATCCGCCGCACCTGCCGGTTCCGCCCCTCGCGCAGCCCGATCTCGATCCACGCGGTCGGAATCACGGCGCGGTACCGGATCGGCGGGGTGCGCGCCCAGAGGCCGGGCGGCGCCGCGATGAGCGTCACCCGCGCGGGGCCCGTGCGCCCATCCTTCAGGGCGACGCCCGTCCGCAACCGCTCGAGCGCTTCGGCGGTGGGCGTGCCTTCGACCTGCGCCCAGTAGGTCTTCTCCATCCCGTGGCGCGGGTCGGCCAGGCGCGCCTGGAGCGCGCCGTCGTCGGTGAGGACCACGAGGCCCTCGCTGTCGTGGTCGAGGCGTCCGGCGGGGTAGACGCCGCGCACCGGCACGAGATCGGCCAGCGTCGGCCGCCCTTCGCGATCGGTGAACTGGCAGAGCACGCCGAACGGCTTGTTGAGGAGGATCAGCACGCGGGCCCGGCGGCGGCTCCGCTACCGGCCGGTGAAGCGGGGCGCGCGCTCCTCGTAGCCCATGGCCCGGATCATAGCCCCTCCCGCCGGGGTCAGGTCTTGAATTACGACATTTCGACGCGGTGCGATGTCGCAATTCAAGACCTGACCCCGGATTCGTGGTCGATGGCGGGGCCGGCGAGGAGGGAGACGAGGGCGACGAGGCCGGAGAGCGCGGCGAAGACGGCCCAGGCGACCGCGTAGGAGTCGAAGCCCTCGAGCAGCAGGCCGAAGATGGGCGGCCCCACGAGGAGCCCGAGCACGATGGAGGCGAAGGCCACGCCGCTCAGCAGCCCGGCCTGCCCGCGCCCGCCCGCCTCCGCGCTGATCACGAAGAAGATGCCGACCCAGCCGTAGGCGCCGACCCCGGTGGCGAAGGCGAGCAGTCCCGCCGGGCCGGCCGAGGAGGCGGGCCAGACCGCGTACACCAGGAAGATGATCGCGCCGACGGCGCCCGTGAAGGCGAGCCAGCGCGAGCGCCGGCCCGCGGCCCAGCGATCGCTGGCCGCGCCCAGCACGAGGCGCGAGACCGCGCCGCCCGCCTGCGAGGCGGCGACGAGCAGCCCGGCGCCGATCTTGTCGAAGCCGAGCGCCTGGATCGTGAAGAGAGGCAGGTAGCTCAGCACCGCGCCCTGCACCATGCCGAGCACGAAGCCGGCGCCGAATAAGACGACCAGCGCGGGCCGCGCCGCCCACCACCAGGTCGAGCCCGCGTCGGCCGCGCCGGGCGTGACGACGGCGCCGCGCGCGCCCGCGCCGAACGCGGCGAGCGGCCGCCAGCCGAGTGCCACCGGCACCGCCACGATCACCGAGCAGGCCCCGATGGCGTAGCGCCAGCCCAGGATGGCCGCGATCGCGGGCAGGGCCAGGGCGGCGACCAGGCCCCCCAGCGTGAGCCCCATCTGCTTGACACCCATCGCGATGCCGCGCTCGTGCACCGGGAAGGCGTCGATGATGGCCTTGCCCAGCGCGGGATTCACGACGCTCCAGCCGGCGCCCGCCACGAAGAGGCAGAAGAGAAAGGCGAGGAAGCCGGGCGCGAGCGCGGCGGCCAGCAGCCCGATCGCGCCCACCGCGAGCCCGCTCAGGAAGGCGGAGCGCACGCCGAGCCGGTCGGCGAGGCGGCCCCCGGGCAGCGAGAAGAGGAGCCCCGCGAGGTAGATGGACGGCACGAGGAAGGCGACCTGGAAGCGGGTGAGCGCGAATCCGTCCACGAGGCTCGGGGACAGCGGCGAGATGCCGAGCATGCCGAAGGCGCCCGCTCCGTAGGAGGCGGTGAGGATGGTCAGCAGGCGCCAGCGGGCCGGCAGCGCGGGCGCCGGCTCGCTCACCGGAGCCAGCGCCAGACCTGCTCCGGCGTGATCGGCAGCGAGCGGACCACCACGCCCAGGTGCGCGAGCGCGTCGTCCACCGCGTTGGCGACCGCGGCGGGGCCGGGGATGGCGCCGCCCTCGCCTACGCCCTTGGCCCCGAGCGGCGTCACCGGCGAGGGATGCTCGAGCCGGTCCACGTCGATGAGCGGTACGTCCATCGCGGTGGGCTTGAGGTAGTCCATGAACGTCGAGGTGAGGAGCTGGCCCTGGGCGTCGTAGCGGAACTCCTCGAGCAGCGCGGCGCCGATGCCGTGCGCGGTCGCCCCGTGCACCATGCCCTCGACTATCAAAGGGTTGATCTCTCGGCCGCAGTCGTGCACCACCAGGTAGGCGAGGATCTTGACGAGCCCGGTGCGCCGGTCCACCTCGACCAGGCAGCAGTGCGCGGCGTTGGAGAAGACGAGCTGCGAGCGCACCCGTCGGTCGGCGTCGATGGGCTGGGCGAGCGGGTTCTGGTGCGCGTGGCGCGCCTCGAGCCCCGGCTCCTCGCCGGGCGGCAGGCCGAGCACGTCGGCGTAGGCGGTGCGGGCCAGCTCCGCGAAGCCCAGGCGCCGGTCCGGCGCGCCGCGCACGGCCACCGCGCCCCCGCCCAGCTCGAGATCGGCGACCGCGGCCTCGAGCCGGTGCGCCGCGATCCGCAGCAGCTTGGCCCGCACGCGCGCGGCCGCCCCCACCACCGCGCCCACGTCGGTGACCGAGAACTTGTTCGAGTAGTTGCCGGAGAGATAGAGCCAGGGCGTGGTCGTCGAGTCGAAGCCGCGGGCCACCGTGATCGCGTCCGGGGTGAGGCCGAGCTCGTCGGCCACGATCTGGGCGAGGACCGTCTCGTAGCCCTGGCCGCTCGGCGGATCGCCCAGCGATACGCGCACCTGGCCGTCGGGCTCCATGCGCACCATCGCGGCCTCCGCCGAGCCCGACGCCGCGCGCCGCCCGGTGATGATCTCGTAGGAGGCGAGGTTGGTCCCGGCCGGCTCCACCGAGGTGGCGATGCCGATGCCGAGCAGCCGGCCGTCATTCCGGGCGGCGGTTTGCTCGGCCCGACGGCGCGGGTAGTCGAACCGCTCGAGCGCGCGCCGCAGCGTGGCCGGGTAGTCGCCGCTGTCGTACCGGGCGCCGGGCGGCGTGGTGTAGGGCATCAGCTCGGCGGTGACGTAGTTGCGCAGCCGCAGCTCGGCCGGGTCCAGGCCGAGGCGCCGGGCCAGCAGCGCCATCGCGCGCTCGATCGCGAAGCACATGAACGGCTTGCCGATACCGCGGTTGGCCCCGCTCGGGCACTTGTTGGTCAGCACCGACCAGGCCTCGTAGCGCACCGCGGGGATCCGGTAGCCGTTGGCGATGTTGCCGAGCTTGATCAGGTTGTGCTGGGTCGGGGTGACGAGGTTCTTGCCCTCGTCCGCGATGTCGCGGACCGCGAGCGCCAGCACGGTGCCGTCGGCCCGGTAGGCGAGCTCCACGTCCATGATCCCGTTGCAGGCGTGCATGAGCGCGGTGAGGTTCTCGATCCGGTCCTCGATCCACTTCACGGGCCGGCCGCTCTTGCGGGCGAGGAGCGCGCAGGTCAGCAGGTATGCCGGCCGACGCTTGTTGCCGAAGCCGCCGCCGATGTCCGGGCAGGAGAGCCGGATGCGCGACTGGGGCACGCCGAGCGACGCCGCGAGGACCGAGATGGTCAGACCCGGCCGCTGGTCGTTCGTCCAGAACTCGAAGACGTCGGTGCCCGGGTCGTACTCCGCGATGGCGCCGAAGGTCTCGAGCGGGGTGGAGGCGTAGCGCTGGATGGTGAAGCGCTCGCGCAGCACGCCGTCCGCGCGCGCCATCGCCTCGTCGACGGGCCCGTAGGTGAGGGTATCGTGCCAGACCACGTTGGTGCCGAGCTGCGGGTAGAGCAGCGGGGCGTCGGGTCCGATCGCCGCCTCGGGATCCACCACCGCGGGCAACGGCTCGTACTCCACGCGGATGCGCTCGAGCGCGTCCTCCGCGGTGGCGCGATCGACCGCGGCCACCGCGGCCACCGGCTCGCCCACGTAGCGCGCGCGGTCCACCGCCAGGCAGTGGTCCGGCACCGCCGCGGTGGTGGGGATGAGCGGGCGGATGGGGCCGGAGCGCGTCGCCGCCTCCGCGCCGGTGAGGACCGCGAAGACGCCGGGGAGCGCCTCCGCCTCGCGTGTGTCGATCGCGACGATGCGCGCGTGGGCGTGCGGGCTGCGCAGCATGGCCGCGTGGAGCATGCGGGGGCGGCCGAGATCGTCCACGAAGCGGCCGCGGCCAGCCACCAGGCGCGCGTCCTCCTTGAGCGGCACCGGCCGCCCGATCCAGCCGGCTCCCGGGGCAGGCTCGTGGCTCACCCGCGGGCTCCCGCCGCGCGCGCGGCGACCACCTGCTCCACCGCGCGGACGATGTTGACGTAGCCCGTGCACATGCAGAGGTTGCCGGAGATCGCCTCGCGGATGGCCTCGGTCGTGGGCGCCGGCTCCCGGGCCAGCAGCTCGGTGGTGGCGACGATCATGCCGGGCGTGCAGAAGCCGCACTGCATGGCGTGGCAGACGCGGAAGGACTCCTGGAGCGGGCTCAGGCCCTCGCCCGGCGTGAGCCCCTCGATCGTGGTGACGTCGCGGCCCTCGAGCTGCGCGGCGAAGAGCAGGCAGCTCCGTGCGCTCCGGCCGTCCACCAGCACCGTACAGGCGCCGCAGACGCCGTGCTCGCAGCCCACGTGGGTGCCGGTGAGCCCGAGATCCTCCCGGAGGAAGTCGGCGAGAGAGCGGCGGGCCTCGACCACCTGCTCGACCGGGCGCCCGTTGACGGCGAGGCAAACCGTGAGCCGCTCGCTCGGCGCGGTCATCGCGGCCGCCCCGCGAGGCGCGCGCCCGCCTGGAGCAGGGCGCGCTCGACGAGCACGGTGGCCAGGTGACGACGGTAGTCGGCGGAGCCGTACACGTCGCCCGGCGGATCGCAGTCGAGCCCCGCCGCCGCGCCGGCGCGCGCCGCGGTCTCCGCGTCGAGGGGGGCGCCGGCCAGGAGGCGCTCCGCGCCGAGAAGCCGGAGCGGGCGGTCGCCGACGCCGAAGCCGACCAGGCGTACCTCTCCCGCTCCCCCGGAAGGGGGAGCGGGCAGGGTGAGGGGGCGTCCGACGCCCACGACGGCCGCCACCCCGGCCAGCGCGAAGTCGCCGGGGCGCCGCGCGATCTCGACGAACCCCCACCCTGCCGGCTGCGCGGGAACCTCGACCGCGGTCAGGATCTCGTCGGCCTCGAGCGCGGTCGTGAGCAGGCCGCGAAAGAGCGCGTCCGCCGCGATCTCGAGCCCGCCGCGCGGACCCGTGACGTGGACCCGCGCGTCGAGGGCCAGCAGCGCCGCCGGCAGCTCCGCGGCGGGATCGGCGTGCGCGAGGCTGCCGCCGAGCGTGCCCTGGTTCCGGATCGCCGCGTGGCCCACGTGCCGCGCGGCCTCGGCCAGGAGCGGCGCGCGCTCGAGCACGGTGGAGGAGGCGGCCAGCTCGGCGTGGCGGGTGAGCGCGCCGATGCGGAGGCCGCCGTCGGCCGTCGGCGTGATCCCGGCCAGCTCGCGCAGGCCGTTGACGTCCACCAGCACCGCGGGCCGCACGAGCCGCATGTTGAGCATCGGCACGAGGCTCTGCCCACCGGCCAGAACCTTGGTGTCGCCGGGCGCCGCCGCGAGCAGCCCGATCGCCTCCGCGAGGCTGGCCGCGCGCGCATAGCGGAACGGGGCGGGCTTCATGCCGGCCCCGCCCCCCCGGCGGCTGCCGCGCGGCGACCGCGCAGGCCTGTGCTACCTTCGGGGCCCGAGCCGTCAACCCTCACACGCCGAGGAGCCCCATGAGGATCCATCATCTCTACGTGGACAAGCAGGGCGAGTCGCACTTCGAGGACATGGAGATCCCGTACACCGAATCGGGCCGGGCCGGGAAGCTGTCGGCGCGCCTCCCCGCGACGGGCATCATCTTTCGAGAGGTCCCGCCCGACTACGATCTCGACTGGCACCCGGCGCCGCGGCGGCAGTACATCATCAACCTCGACGCGGGCGTGCAGATCACCGCGAGCGACGGCCAGGCGCGCACGATCGGCGCCGGCGAGGTGATCCTGGTCGAGGACACCTGGGGCAAGGGTCACCTGTCCAAGGCGCTCGACGGCAAGCTACGCCACTGCATCTTCGTCCCCATCGACTAGCCGGTGGCCGGCCGCTGAAAAAGGCCCATCTGCTTCGTTGGCGCCCGCGGCCGCACGCTCGACGTACAGAGAGTACGCCTCGCGTGCGGCCGTCGGGCGCCGCCTCGCATCTGGACCTTTTTGAGCGGCCGGCAACTGCTGGCTCGCTCTAGGTCCGGTTGGCGAGGACGAGGGTGCCGGCGGCCGAGAGCATGCCGCCCATGCCGTTGACGAGCGAGCAGCTCGCGCCGGGCACCTGGCGCGCGCCGCACTCGCCGCGGAGCTGGCGGGTGGCCTCGATGATCGGGAAGATGCCGTACATGCCGGAGTGGGTGTAGGAGAGCCCGCCCCCGTTGGTGTTGATGGGCAGGCTGCCGCCCGGGGTGGAGCGCCCCTCCGAGAAGAACTCCACGCCCTCGCCCGGCTTGGCCACGCCGAGCGACTCCAGCATGATCGGCGGCCCCGAGGTGAAGGCGTCGTAGAGCATGATGTGGTTGAAGTCCTTGGCGGAGACGCCGGCCATCGAGAAGGCGCGCTCGCCGGCCAGGCGGGTGGCCGCGCTCGAGGCCAGATCCTCCATCTGCGTGACCATCACGTGCTCGGTGGCCTCGCCGAAGCCGCGGACGTAGACCGGCGGCTTGGCGCAGTCCTTCGCCCGGTCCGCGCGCGTGAGCACCACCGCGCCGCCCGCGTCGGTGACGAGGCAGATGTTGAGCAGGTTGAACGGGTAGGAGACCGGGCGCGAGCCGAGCACGTCGGCCACCGTGATCGGATCGCGGAAGCGCGCCTTGGGATTGAGCGCGGCCCACTTCCGGGTGGACACCGCGACCTGGGCCCACTGCTCGAGCGTGGTGCCGTGCTCGTGCATGTGCCGCGTGGTGATCATGCCGAAGTAGGTGCTGGCCCCGCCGAAGCCGTAGGGGAACTCGAACTGGCCGCTGAGCGCGGTGTCGCGCGTGCGGGTGACCCCGGTGCCGGAGCGGCCGGACTCTCCGTGAGAGACGACCGCGACATCGCAGAGGCCGTGGTGCAGCGCGGCCACCGCGTGGCCGACCATGATGATGAAGGAGCAGCCGCCCACCGTGGTGCCGTCCACGTAGCGCGGCCTGACCCCGATGGCCTCGCCGAGCGTGGCGGGGGAGTGCTGGCCCGCGGTGAAGATACCGTCGACGTCCTTGACCGCGAGGCCGGCGTCGCGGACCGCGTTGGAGATCGCTTCCAGGTGCAGCGAGAGCTGGCTGGTGTCGGGCAGGGTGCCGATCTGGTCGCTCTCGTCCACGCCCACGATGCAGGCGACGTTGCGCAGCTCCCGCTGCCGGTCGGACGCGGTGGCCATGGCGCTCACCGCCTCGGCTGGAACAGCGGCAGGGTCACGTCGTCGCTCACCTTGGTGAAGACGACCTCGACCGCCATGTCGCACGTGATCGCCTTCGGCGAGGGCTCCACGTTGATCAGGTTCGACATCATGCGCGGGCCTTCCTCCAGCTCGATCATCGCCAGCACGTAGGGCGGCTTGATCTTCCAGGCCTTCTGGAAGGCCTGGTGGGCGATCTCGAACGCGTGGAGCCTGCCGCGCCCGCTCGCCTGCATCCAGCCGACGCGGCGCGAGTGGCAGCGCGGACACAGGATGCGCGGGTAGAAGAAGACGTGCGCGCACGCCTCGCAGCGGGGGAGCATCAGCTTCTCGGCCTTGCAACCGTCCCAGAACGGCCGGGCTTCCGGGGTGATCGGCGTGGGTAGCGGGCGATCGACGTCCATGATGCTCCTCTCTCGCGACGGGGTGATCCCAAGACGGTGGAGACTTTACGCGGGCGACGGGGAGAGTGTCAACGCGCGCGCGGATCCGCTCAGACCGCGGGCTCCCCCGCGGTGACCGAGATGCACTGGCCGGAGAGGTTCTTGGCCGCGTCGCTGCACAGGTAGACCGCGAGCGTGGCGATGTCCTCCGCGGTGGTCATGCGCTTGAGCGGCGAGCGCTCGACGAAGCTCCGGCGCATGTCCTCCACCGCCACCCCGCGCACCTCGGCCTGTCCGGCGATGACCCGGTCGATGCGGTCGCCCTCGACGGCGCCCGGGGCGATCGCGTTCACCCGGATATTGTGCGGGGCCAGCTCGAGCGCGAGGCCGTAGGTCATGCCGACCTGCCCGGCCTTGGCCGAGCAGTAGCCGATGCGGAACGGCAGCCCGCGCCGGCCCGCGGTGGACGAGACGTTGACGATCGCCCCACCGCCGGCCCGGATCATCTCCGGCACCGCGAAGCGGGTGCACATGTAGGAGCTGGTGAGGCAGGAGTTGATCGTGTAGAACCAGTCGTCGGTCGTGTACTCCTGCACCCGCTTGGTCGGCCCGCCGTCGCCCGCGTTGTTCACGAGCACGTCGAGCTTGCCGAACGCCTTGACGCCCGCCGCGACCATCTTCTGCACGTCGCCCTCCGTGGCCGCGTCGCCGGTCACCGCCACCGTGCGCCCGCCGTCGCCCTGGATCAGGGCGGCCGTCTCCTCCACCAGATCGCGGCTCCGGGCCGCGCAGACCACCGCGGCGCCTTCCTTCGCGAACAGGCGGCTCATCACGCGACCGATGCCCTTGCTGGCCCCGGTGATGAGCGCCACCTTCCCATCGAGCTGTCCCATGGCTCCGTCCCCGTCCTCTCTCGCCGGTGCGAGTAATTCTTACGCCGCCGGGAGTGTACCTTTTTCTCCGCCGGAGTGAATCGAGAACGTCCGGGTCCTCAATTGCCGGGGACTTGCGCGCGGCGTCGTGGCCGGCCGCGCTGGCACGGAGGTTGAAAGTGGAACGCCCAGGAGGTGCACCATGACGACGAAATCCGTGAAGAACAGGATCGCATCCGCCGTGATCGGCCTTTCGCTGGTCACGCTTGCCACGACGGGGTGTGGAACGCTGGGCGGTGCCGCGGTCGGCGCCGGCGCGGGCGCCGCAGTCGGCGCCGGAACCGGGTACGGGGCCGGCAAGGGCGCGCTGATCGGGACGGGCGTGGGCGCCGCCGCCGGCGCGATCTATGACATCACCAAGAAACGGTAAAGCGGAGGAGCTCATGAAGCCGTACCAGGCATTGGCGGTGGGGGTCATGGTCGCGGTCCCGCTCTGGGCGGGGTTCGCGGGCGCGCAGAGCAAGCCCTCATGCGATCAGATGAAGGCCTCGGCGCCGCAGAAGGTGGAGGGCCGGGTCGTGCGGGTGGACAACGCGGGCGGGAAGGTGGCGGTCGCCGCGGCCGACGGCAAGACGCACGAGTTCCAGGCGTCGAAGGAGACGCTCCAGGACCTCAAGGTCGGGGACAGGATCGAGGCGAATCTTCGCTCGCTTCCGAACTGCTGAAATCGGTAAGTTTGCCGGTTCGCCGGCGGGGCGGTCGCGCGGCCCCGCCGGCGTCGTTTGCCGTATCCCGCGGGAATGCGCTACGATCCGGGCCGGAGGAGACCCCGGCCATGAACATCCTCAAGTCGCTGGCGGTGAAGAACGTCGAGGAGGCCACGCGGGACATCCCGGTCATCGACTTCGACCCGGCGTTCGAGCCCGGCGATCCGGCCGACATCGACGTCGTCGCCCACCAGGTCAGGCGCGCCAGCGAGACCGTCGGCTTCTTCTACCTGGCCGGCCACGGCGTCCCGGACGCGGTGGTGGACGCGGCCTTCGCGGCCTCGCGCGAGCTCCACGCCCTGCCGCTCGAGGAGAAGCTGCGTCTCAAGCTCAACGAGAACAATATCGGCTACCTGCCGGTGAACCAGTCCATCCAGAAGGCCTCGACGGTTCACAAGGCGACCCGGCCCAACTACAACGAGAGCTTCTTCATCAGCCACGATCGCGGCGCCGATCATCCGGATGTGGTGGCCGGCGTGCCGCTGCGCGGCCGCAACCAGTGGCCGGAGGGGCACGAGCGCATGCGGGCCGCGATGGTGCGGTACTTCAAGACGCTGGAAGCGGTGGGGGAAGGCATGCTGCCGGTGCTGGCCCGAGCGCTCGACATGCCGGCGGATCACTTCGCTCCCTTCTTCGCGAACGAGGCCCACGTCAACCTGCGGTTCCTCCACTACCCGCCGCAGGACGTGACCGACGACGAGCAGTTCGGCCAGGGCCCGCACACCGACAACTCGTTCATCACGATCCTGGCGCGCACCGAGGTGCCGGGGCTGGCGGTGCGACTGCCATCCGGGGAGTGGCTGGCCCCGCCCCTGATCCCGGGCACCTTCCTGGTCAACCTGGGCAACATGATGAAGCGGTGGTCCAACGACCGCTTCCTCTCGACGCCGCACGCGGTGCTGAACGAGTCCGGCGCCGACCGCTACTCGATCGCCTTCTTCTACAGCCCGAACGTCGCCGCCCGCATCGAGTGCCTGCCGAGCTGCACCGGGCCCGACGACCCGCCGCGCTACCCCCCCGCGGTCTACGGCGACCTCGTGCAGGACTTCTACAACGCGAACTACTTCCACCGGAAGGGCTACGCTGAATAGACCAGGGGTCTCGCGGGTCTGATTGGAGCCGGGAGAGGGCGGATCATGACGAGGCGCGTGATCGGGCGAGCGGTCGTGACGGCCGGGCTGGGGGTGGTCCTCCTGGCCGCGGGCGCGGTCTGGGACGAGGCGGAGGCCGATCGCCGTCGGGGGCGTCACCATCACGGCTTCCACGGCAAGCACTTCCCCGGCAAGCACTTCCCCGGCAGGCACTTCCCCGGCAGGCACTTCCATGGTCCCCGTGTGTTCATCGGACCCCGGCTCCACGTGGGGCCGCGCGTATATCCGTACCGCGGATACCCCTACTATGGTCCTTACTATCACGGGGGGTACTACTACGGCTATGCGCCCCCCGTGGTGGTGGCGCCGCCTCCGGTCGTCGTCACGCCCCCGCCGACCTCCTACGTCGAGCGCCCGCCGGCAACCCAGTACTGGCACTACTGCCACGACCCGGCCGGGTTCTATCCGGATGTGCAGCAGTGCCCGGGCGGCTGGGTGCAGGTCCCGCCGCGGACCGAGTAGGCGGGCGGGCGCTTCAGGAGTCCTGCAGGATCATGCGGCGGTAGGCCTCCGCCGCCCTCAGCTTCCGCCGGCGGCCCTGCTCGGCAGCCCACTGCGTGATCATCTCGGCGGGGTCCCACTCCCCCATCTGGCTCTTGTGGGCGCGCAGCGCGGCCAGCTTCACGCCGAGGGTCTCCGCGATGTCCACGTAGGTATCCGTCCGCTCCGCGCCGTGGATGTACACCTGCCGCACCTCGTGGGGCTCGAGCCCTTCCGCCAGCAGCTCGGGGAAGATCAGGCGGGTACCCGCCGACGGGAACACCGCGTCGAGCGCCACGTCGGCGGCGACCCGGTGATCCGGGTGGTTCATGTACGTGGTGCCGTAGTAGCGCACGGTGGGATCGCCGGTCAGCACCGCCTCGGGACGATGCCGGCGGATGAGACGCGTCAGCTCGCGGCGGAGCGCGATCGAGGGCTCCAGCATGCCGTCCTCGTAGTCGAGGAAGATCGTGTCCTTCACACCCAGGATCCGGCACGCCTCGCGCTGCTCGTCCACCCGGATCGACACGAGCGCCTCGCGCGTCATGTCGAGCCGGGTGTACCGATTGGACCCGGCGCCGCCTCTGGTGATACAGACCGTGACGATCTCGCAGCCGGCGCGTGCCCACTTGGCCAGCGTGCCGCCGACCGTGAACTCCTGATCGTCCGGGTGCGCGTGGATGCTCATCGCCCGCTTCGGCGCGGGCGGCTCGCTCGGCTTCCTGGCGGGCACGTTGCGGGAACGGGCTAGCGGCCGAGCGCGTCCCAGCAGACGCGCGCCATGCGGCCGATCACGCCGTTGGCCGCGGTGAAGCCGGGGGTGCCGTCGGGCAGGGCGGTGGGCACGCGGTCGGTGTAGGCGGTGAGGATGAAGAGCGGCCGGCCACCCTGGTAGACGATGCCCGCGTCCATGAAGCCGCGCGATCCGGTGCCGGTCTTGTGCGCGATCTTCGTGCCGAGCGGGAGCTGCGAGGGCAGGCGCGCCTTGAGCTTCTGCCACGAGAGGATGTCGAGCGCCAGCCGGCAGAGCGCGGGGGTCACGCCGAGGCGCGCGGCCGCCGCCTCGTCCGCGGCGCCGTTCAGGATGAGCTCCAGCAGGAGCCCCTGGTCGTTGGGCGTGGTGCTGGTGACCTGATCGAGCGCGTGGTCGGGACCGAGGCGCGGGGGGATGCCGAAGCGGTGGATCGTGCGCGTCATGCCGACCGCCTCGCAGAGCCGCTGGATCTCGCCGAGGCCGACCAGGTCCACCACGAGCCCGGTGCAGGTATTGTCGCTGACGATGATCATCATCACGAGCGCGTCGCGGAAGGTGATCGCGAAGCCGGGCGTCAGGTGCTGGAAGGTGCCCGAGTCGTTGTCCTGGTACTTGGCCTCGATGGTCACCTTCTGGTCCAGCGCGAGCTTGCCGTCGTGCACCGCTTTGAGCGCGGCCATCAGGATCGAGATCTTGCGCGTGCTCGCCGAGGGCACCGGCACGTCGCCCAGGCGATCGGCGCGCTGCCCGCTCACGAGGTCCTTCAGGTACCAGCTCGTCTGGAACGGGAGCGCGTCGCAGAGGGCGTCGAGACGACCGGCCAGCTCGTTCATGACGCTAGTCCTCGAGCCCGAGGCCGGGCATGGTGAAGGCGGCGCGGCCCAGGTCGGCGGCGAGCGCGGCGCGCTGCTCGGGGGTCAGGGCCACCAGCGGCGGCCGCACCGTGACCCAGGCGGCGTCGCCGCCGTAGCGCGCGATGGTGGCCTTCAGCGCCGGGATCATCGGATAGCGCTGCACGATGCCGCGGATCTCGTCGAGGCGCGCCTGCTGGGCGTCCGCGTCGGCCCCCTGCCACTCCCGGAACAGGCGCGCGATCGCGCCCGGGTTGACGTTGGCGGTGGCACTGATGCAGCCGGCCCCGCCTCCGCGCATGTTGGCGAGCAGGAAGGTCTCGCTCCCCGCGAAGACGTCGAAACCCCCGGCCGCGAAGGCGTCGAGCATCGCCTTGGTATTGTTCCAGTCGCCCGAGCTGTCCTTCACCCCCGCCACGATGCCGGGATAGGCCTTCAGCAGCCGCTCGATCAGCGACAGCGTGATGGGCACGTTCGACACCGGCGGGATGTGGTAGAGGTAGACGTGCAGCCGCTGGTCCCCCACCCGCTCGATCACCTCCGCGAAGTTCCTGAAGAGCCCGTCGTCGGAAACGCCCTTGTAGTAGAAGGGGGGCAGCATCAGGACGCCGCCCGCGCCGAGCTTCATGGCGTGCGCGGTGAGGCGCACCGAATCGGTGAGCGCGCAGCAGCCCGTGCCCGGCATGAGCCGTCCCGGATCGACGCCGCCCGCGACCAGGCGGTCCAGCAGCTCCAGCTTCTCCTCGGTCGACAGCGAGTTGGCCTCCGAGTTCGTCCCGAACACGGCCAGCCCGACGTCCTGCGACAGGAGCCAGCGGCACTGGCGCACGAACCGCTCCGGATCCGGGGACAGGTCGGCCTTGAACGGGGTGACGACGGGAGAGAGGACGCCCCTGATGCGATCGGTGCGGTCGGGTGTGCTCACGGGTTGGGCTCCTTTCGCCTCGTCATCCTACCACCGTCCCGGAGTCCCTTGCCTGCGCGCCTCGCCACTGATGCTCTTCGACCGAGCGCGAGCCGGACATCCCCTTCATGCCGGCGCCGTCGCCGGGCCCCCCGCGCCGCCCAGGTACAGCCGTCGGACGTCCGGGTTGGCCAGGAGATCGGGCCCGCGGCCCTCGAAGCGGTTGCGCCCAAGCTCCAGCACGTAGCCTCGATCGGAGATCTCGAGGGCGCGGGCCGCGTTCTGCTCGACGAGCATGACGGTCAGGCCCGCCCGGGCCATCTCCACCGTCTTGTCGAACACCTCGTCGACGAGCCGCGGCGAGAGCCCGAGCGACGGCTCGTCGAGCATCAGCATCTTGGGGCGCGTCATCAGGGCGCGGCCCATGGCCAGCATCTGCTGCTCGCCGCCGCTCATGGAGCCGGCCTGCTGCTTGAGCCGTTCCGCGAGGCGCGGGAAGAGGGCGAAGACCCACTCCATCGCCGCCTGGACCTTGGCCTTGTCCCGCTCCAGGTAGGCGCCCATCTCGAGGTTCTCCCGCACCGTCATCTGGGTGAAGACCACGCGCCCCTGGGGCACGTACCCGAGGCCCAGACCCAGGATGCGGTCGGGACGCTGGCCCACGAGGTCGTGGCCGTCGAAGCGCATGCGCCCGCCGAGGTAGTTGATGAACCCCATGATGACCTTGAAGGTCGTGGACTTCCCCGCCCCGTTGGGCCCGATGACGGCGACCACCTCGCCCGCGTCGACGTGGAGGCTGACGCCGTGGAGGATCTGGATCGGCCCGTAGGCGGCGGAGACGTCGGCCAGCTCGAGGAGGGCCACCGGCCTCAGCTCCGCCGCCGGCCGAAGTAGGCCTCGATCACCCGCTCGTTGCGCTGGATCTCGGCCGGCGGTCCCTCGGCGATCTTCACCCCGAAGTCGAGGACGAAGATGCGCTCGCAGTGATTCATGATCACGTTCATGTCGTGCTCGACGATGAGGATGGTCTTGCCCTGCTCCTGGAGATGGTGGATCTGCTCGAGGAGCTGCTGGAGGAGGGTGCGGTTGACGCCGGCGGCCGGCTCATCGAGGAGGATGAGGTCGGGATCGGTCATGAGGGCGCGGGCGAACTCGAGGAGCTTCTGCTGGCCGTAGGAGAGCCGTCCCCCGTACTCCCCGCGCAGGTGGCCGAGGTTCACGAAGGCGATCAGCTCCTCGGCGCGCTGCCGGGCCACCCGGTCGGGCAGACCGAGGCCGGTCACCGACAGCATGTTCTCCAGCACGGTCATCTCGCGGAAGACCCGGGTGATCTGGAAGGTCCGGGTGATGCCGAGGGCGAAGGTCTGGTACGGGCGGAGCCCGGCGACGTCCGCGCCGTTGTAGAGGATCTGGCCGCCGTCGGGCGCGGCCACCCCGGTGAGGAGGTTGAAGGTCGTGGTCTTGCCCGACCCGTTGGGGCCGATGAGGCCGGAGATCTTGCCGCGGGGCACCGCGAAGCTCGCGCCGTCGACGGCCTTCACCCCGCCGAAGGCCTTCCGGAGGTCGCGTACGTCGAGGATCACCTCGTCGGGCGCCGGCCCCATCAATGGACCATGCCCTTGCGGGCCCAGCCCCGGTCGATGGCGAAACCCATGAGCCCGCGCGGCATGAAGCGGGCCACGATGATGATGAAGAGGCCGTAGGCGATGAGGTGCGCGGTGGGGAAGTTCACCCACGTCAGCTCCTGGATCGTGTACAGGAGCACGGCCCCCACGATCGGGCCGACGACCGTGCCCTTGCCGCCCAGCATCGACATGAGGGCCATGGCGATGGTGATCTGCACGAAGAAGACCGAGGGCGGGTCGATGTAGAGCACCTTGTAGGCCTGGATGCCCCCGGCCGCGGCCGGAAAGATGGCCGACAGCCCGAAGGCCGCGAGCTTGTAGCGGGTGGTGTTGACCCCGAGGGCCTCGGCGGCTCCCTCGTCCTCACGGATCGCGTTCAGGCGCACCCCGAACCGAGAGTGGCCGACGACGTAGGCCACCGCGATGGTCAGCACCATCAGGATCAGCATCGCGTAGTAGGTGGGGAAGGAATTCTCCACGTTAGGGAAGCTGATCCCGAGCCCGCCGTGCGTGAGGCTATCCCACACGGTCGCGATGACGCGGGTGCCCTCGGCGGCCCCCAGCATGGCGATGGCGAAGTACGGGCCCTTGAGGCGCAGGACCGGATAGCCGATGGCCAGGGCCACCAGCGCGGCGACCACCGCGCCCACCAACAAGGTGGGGATCCAGTGCCAGCCGTGGTCGGCCACCAGGATGGCGCAGGCATAGGCACCGATGCCGTAGAAGGCCACGTGGCCGAACGAGGTGTAGCCGGTGAAGCCGCTGATGATGTTCCACGACAGGGCCAGCACGACGTACATCATCGTGAACATCAGGAAGGAGCGGAGGTAGACGCTCACGGTCCCCGGCACCACCGCCAGCGCGAGTCCGAACACCACGATGAGGGCCAGGTTGCGCAGGTGCTCGCGCCGGCTCATCCGGGGCTCAGGCCTCCTTCATGCCCATGAGGCCGGACGGGCGGATCAGCAGCACGAAGATCATGAGCCCGTAGGCGGCCAGCTCCACCATGGCGGTGCCGTTGGGCACCATGAGGGAGACGAGGCCCTCGAGCACGCCCAGCATCAGGCCGCCGATCAGCGCCCCTACGTAGTTGCCCCGGCCGCCCAGGATGACGATGGCGAACGCCTGGAGGGTATAGACGACACCGGTCTCGGGGTTGAAGCCGAACTGGATGGAGACCAGCGCCCCGCCGGCCACCGCCAGGGCTGCGGCCAGCCCGGTGGTGATCAGGTACACCCCGCGCACGTTGATCCCGCACACCATGGCCACCTCTGCGTTCAGCGCGGTGGCCCGGATGGCTTTGCCCTGGCGGGCGAAGCGGAGGAACAGGTACACGCCGGCGGAGATGGCCACGGCCATGGCGAAGCTGATGACCTTGTTCTGCCCCACCGCGATGGTGGAGGTGATCTGGACGGTGGCCGGGGCGTAGGGGATGGTCCGGAAGTCGGTGGTGAAGATCAGCTCGGCCGTGTAGATCATGGCGAGGCCGAGGCCGAAGGTGACCAGCAGGCCCGTCAGCTCGGGCTGGCCCACCACGCCGTCGAGCAGCACTCTTTGCAGGACCATGCCGAAGAGGAAGGCCAGCGGGAGCGTGAACAGCAGGGCCAGCAGGGGATCGACGCCGAGGTGGAAGAAGCTCACCCAGGTCAGGTAGGCGCCCATCATGACGATCTCGCCGTGAGCGGCGTTGATGATGCGCATCACCCCGAAGATGAGGGTGAGCCCCACCGCGAACATCGCGTACACGCCGCCCTGGAGGATGCCCGAGAGCACCACGGTGGCCAGGTAGGCGAGCCACCGCTCGGTGAGATGCACGTTGCCGTTCGACGCCCCCACGACGAACGGCAGCGCGTAGGCGCAGACCAGGAACCCGGCCAGCCGGTAGAGGCTGCGGACATCGCTCCGCTCCATCCGTCAGCCTCTCCCGGCTGGCCCGACGACGCCGTCCGGAGCTACCGCTTGCTCCACTCCGGCATGGGCAGCTCCGCCTTGGTCTCCGCCCACTTCTCCGGCCACACCACCCGCCGCTCGCCCTTCAGGATCTGGAAGGTCACCCCTTCGTGGTCGTTCATGCCCTTGGCGTTGACCTTGTAGCGGCCGAAGATCGTGCGCACGTCGATGCTGGCCAGGGCCTCACGCAGCTTCTCCTTGTCGAATGAGCCGGCCTTCTTGATGGCCGCTTCGGTGACCTGGAGCGCCCCGTAGGCACCGCCCGCGTGGTAGTTGGGCTTCTCGCCGTAGCGCTTCTCGTAGCTGGCGATGAACTCCTTCATGCCCGGATGCTTGAGCACGTCGGGCAGGGGCTCCCACTGGCTGAAGCCAAGCACGTACTCGGCGGTGGGCCCGAGCTGCTCGGCGAAGGCCGGCAACCCGGGACCGACGGTACCGGCGAAGAGCTTGACGTTGAGATTCTGCTCCCGCATCTGCCGGATCTGGGCGGCGGCGTCGGCGAAGTAGCTGTTGGAGAAGATCGCCTCGGCCCCGGCGGCCTTGATCTTCTGGAGGAGGGCCGTGAAGTCCATCTGCTTCTGGGGGTAGTTCTCCTGGAGCACGATCTCGATGCCGAGCTTCTTGGCCCAGTCGGCCGCGCCCTTGCCGGACTGCCGCGGGAACAGCGAATCCTCGCCGATGATGGCCGCGCGCTTGACGCCGATCTGCTTGGCCAGGTGCGCGGCCCCCTTCTGGTAGTCTTCGGCGATGCCCACGATGCTGAAGATGTACTTCCGCCCCTTCTCCCAGATGGGGGTCGACGCCGCGCCGTAGGCCACGAACGGCATGTGGTAGCGCTCGTTGACGTTGGCCACCGCCTCGGTGATGCCGCTGGAGTAGGGGGCCAGGAGCACGTCGACCTTGTCCTCGGTGATCAGCTTCTCGTAGAGCTTGATGCTGGTCTGGGTGTCGGACTTGTCGTCGAGCAGCCGGAGCTCGATCTTCTTGCCGAGCAGGCCGCCCCGCTGGTTGACCTCGTCCACCCACAGCTTGATGGCGTTGACCTGCCGGCCCGCCGGCTCGGCGTAGCGCCCGGTCTGCGAGATGGCCCCGCCGAAGAGCACGGTCTCGGCGGCGAGGGCCGGTCCGCCCACGAGCACGAAGACGGCCGCCACCGCGGCCGCCAGGCTACCGATCACGGTACGTTGTGTCATCTGTCAGACCTCCCTTGGTCCGAATAGGGCCCACGCGAGCACCGTCACGTCCCGAGCGCGGCCGCTCCAAGGTGCCGGGGGACCGCGCCGGGAGTGCCAGCGTAGTTGCGGTATATTGCCCGGACTGGTTGCGCCCGTCAAGGCGCGTATTAGGCCCCGCGCCCCGGAGACGTTCGGCGGTCGGACCCTGTAGGCGGGGCAGCTAGCGCGCGGTCAGCTCTGCGACCGACTTCAACGGCGTGCCGTCTCTTCTCGTGATCGGCCGCCGCGTCGGCGCGGTCTGGTCGCCGAAGGTGGGCTGCCAGCACGAGTGCTTGCCCGCGCCCCCGGTCACGATCACGCTCAGGTCGTCGGCGGAGCGCACCGCGGGCACCATGGTGTCGGGTGCGTCCTTGGCTCCGCGCTGGATCAGGTGCGCGCGATACTCGTCGCCCAGCCGGGCCAGCGGGAAGCGCGCGTGCTCGAAGAGCAACTCCTTGACCTGCCGCTTGCTGAAGCCGTCGCGCGCGATGGTGGCCGCGTGCTCGGGGCCGAGCGAGAGCAGGGGATGGCCGCCGGCCAGGATATTGTTGCTGCCGGCCTGGCCCATGGCGCCCGCGACCACCTTCAGGATGCCGAGCCCGGTGTAGCTGAAGTGGTCCTGGATATTGTGCGGGCCCTCGCACGCGATCGCGGTCACCACGCTCACATCGGCCGGGAAGCCGTGCTCGACGTGCAGCGGCTCCCAGGGATTCGCTTCCTCGTTCTCGGCCACGCAGTAGGCGATCTTGGCCGGGCTGCCCTGGGTGGCGCGGTCGCCGGTGCCGGGCAGCCCGCCGCCCACGTTCATGAGGAGGAGCCGGATCGCGCGGCCGATCGTGACGTTGGCGCGGAAGCCCTGGCCGAAGGCGTTGTAGCCCGCGTTGATGCCGACCTCCCTGGCGATCGGCCCGTTGACGATGATCAGCGGGGCCACCGGGTGCGTGGTGGCCTGGATCGAGTCGAGGTTGAACGCGGGCTCGGCCAGCGCCTCGACCGCGGTGATGATGACCGGCAAGAACTCCGGCCGGCAGCCCGCCATGATCGCGTTGATCGCGATGCGCTCCACCGTGGCCTCGCCCTGGCGCGGCGGCAGCACCGCCACGACCTCGCGCGGCTCCCGGTCGGTGAAGCGCAGGAGCTCGCGCACGTCCCCTTCCGTCGGAGGGACGATCGGCAGCCCATCGGTCCAGCCCTGCCCCTGATAGTGCCGGTTGATCTCCGCGTAGCCGCCCTTGAGGCGGAAGACCTTGGCCGCCGGGCCCGAAGCGGACACGCTCATCCCCGGGTGACCGCCTTCCGCACGGTCTCCACCGCCAGCTCCGCCTTCTTTCTGACCTCGTCCTCGCGGATGCCGCCCAGCGGGTGGGGGATCAGGGCCAGGGGCAGGTCGGCGAGCCCGCGGTTCTTCGCCTCCAGCTTCGCGAGCTGCTCGAACTCATGCGTCCCCATGACCACGGTGGGGATCCCCCGCTGCTCCAGCACGATGGCGCCGTGGATACTCCACGACGTGCACGACCCTCAGTCGGCGCTGCCGACCAGGACGAAGTCGCACGTCGTGAGCGCGGCCAGGATGTCGGGGCTGGGCGCGCCCGCGATGCCCTTCTCGCGCTTCACCACGTCGCGGACCCCGTACTTCTCCTTGAGGCGCGCGACCACCGCCAGCATCAGGGTGCCCGCGTTGGCCTTGCTGTTGTCCAGGATGCCCGCGCGCTTGCCCTCGAGGCTGGCCAGGCGGGGAGCCAGGCCGGTCTGAAGAACGCGGGGCTCGGCGGTCGGGTCGTAGAGGATCTGCTCGTCGGTCATCGCGTGATCTCCTTCCGGTCGATCTCCTTGCGGTCGTACAGCAGGGCCAGCATCCGGTCCACGCCCAGCTCGAGGCAGCGCTTGATCTCGTCGCGCGTCGCGCGGTAGCGGTCCTCGCCCTGGCCGAACGGGTCGTCCACGTCGCCGGCCTCTCCGGCCAGCTCGTGGAGCGTGAGGATCGGCCGCCCCTGCGCTTCCTCGTAGGCGGCGATCATCTCCTTCTGCTGCGCGGTCATGGTCACGATCAGGTGCGCCTCCGCCACGATCTCGCGGTGGCGGCGCAGGTCGGTGGAGGCGAAGGCGTCCTCGGCCAGGTGGATGTCGTCCTCGCGCAGCACGATGCGCGCGTCGAGCGAGGGGATCATGCCGTCGCGGGCGTGGTTGGCGACCCCGCCCGAGCGCACGCGCACCGCGCCGTCACGGCGCCGCTCGACCAGCATCTTCTCCAGGAGGACGTGGGCCATCACGCTGCGGCAGGTATTGGCGTGACAGACCAGCAGGACGTTGGTCAACGCGCCTCCCAGGGAGACTGCCAGTACCGCACGCCCTTCCCGAGCTCCTTCCACTCTTCCTTCGAGCGCTCGGCGAGGCTCTTGCCGAAGTTGGTGCCGGGCGGCTCGTGCAGGCCACGACCGAGCGTGTCCGGGAAGAGCGTCGCCAGCTCCTCGGGCTCGAGCCGCCGGTCCGCCTCGATGCGGCGGATGGGCTCGGGCAGCGCCATCAGGGTGTAGCCGTAGCCGAAGGAGTGGAAGACCTGCCCGTTGACGTGGCCGGCGCCCTCGCTGGCCAGATAGACCACGAGCGGGGCCACGTTGTCCGGATCGCGCTCGGTGCCGATGGCCTGCTCGCTCGGCCATTTCCCGGTCTGCTCGAAGACCTGCCGGCCGCGTGGCGTGGAATCGATCATCCGGGTCGCCCCGCTCGGCATGATCGCATTGGACGTGACGTTGTACTTGGCCATCCCGTTCGCGGTGGACCAGGAGAGCCCGATGATGCCCGCCTTGGCCGCGCCGTAGTTGGGCTGGCCGGGCGAGCCGAGCGCGGAGACCGACGACATGGAGATGATGCGCCCGTACTTCTGCTCGCGCATGTGGATCGAGGCCGCGCGGGTGCAGAAGAAGGTGCCGTCGAGATGCACGGCCAGCACCGCGTCCCACTCCTCCTTGGTCATGTTGAAGATCATGCGGTCGCGCAGGATGCCGGCCACGTTGACCAGGATGTCGATGCGGCCGTACGTCTTCACCACCTGGTCCACCATCTCGTTGGCCTGTTTGTAGTCGGCCACCGAGCCGTAGTTGGCGGCGGCGGTGCCGCCCGCCTTGACGATCTCGTCCACCACCTGGGCCGCCGGTCCGGTGGCCACCCCTTCGCCGTCCAGGCCCGCGCCCAGGTCGTTGACCACCACCTTGGCGCCCGCCTTGGCCAGCGCGATCGCGATGCCGCGGCCGATGCCGCGGCCGGCGCCCGTCACCAGCGCGGTCCTGCCCTCGAGCAGCTTGGCCATTGGTCCCCTCCTCGGCTACTCGGTCGCCCGCGCGAGCGGGCCGCGCAGGAGCCGTCCGGGGTGCGCGCCGGTGTGCTTGCCGTCGCGCAGGAGGATCTCGCCGTTGACCACGGTGGCCGCGATGCCGCGGGTGCGCTGGATCAGCCGCTTGGCCCCCGCCGGCAGGTCCCGCACCACCTCGGGCAGCTCGGCCGCGATGGTGTCGGGATCGAAGACCACGAAGTCCGCGGCCATGCCCTCGCGGATCAGGCCGCGATCGGCGAAGCCCCAGTAACTGGCGGGCACGAACGACAGCATGCGCACCGCCTGCTCGAGCGTGAGCGCCTGCCGGGCGCGCACCCAGTGGCTCAGCAGATAGGTCTGGAGCGACGAGTCCATGAGCTGGGAGACGTGCGCGCCCGAGTCGGAGAAGGTCACCACCGCCTGGGGGTGCTTGATCAGGTCGAGCGCGAGGTCCTGGTTCTCGTTGGCGATCGGCTGGAAGAAGAAGCGGTCCATGTCCTTCTCGAGGGCAAGATCGATCATGGCCTCGACCGGGTCGACGCCGCGCTCGCGCGCGATCTCGGCCACCGACCGGTGCGGTGGGTCCACTGCGTCCATCACGAAGATCCAGTCGTAGGCGGCCCGGCGCGGCTCGGCGCCGATGGCGCGGCGACTGTCGCGCTCCCGCGCGGCTTCGACCAGGCGCGCGCGGAGCTCTGGGTCGCGCAGGCGCGCCTGCTGCTCGCCGAGGGGCAGGGCGCGGAGCTCCTTCCAGACCGGCAGCCGGTCGAACGGCAGGTTGGTCTTGAACGAGAGGACCACGCTCAGCGCGCGGCTGTGCACCTGGGCGAACATCCGGCCGCCGGCCCGGTTCGTCTCCTCGATCAGCCGCACGTAGTGCCGCCACATCTCCGGCGCGTCCTTGCGGGTGAACAGGCCGAAGGTGATCGGCCGCCCGGTCTCGACCGCGAGGGCCTTGAGCCGGCGGTGGTAGTCCGGCAGGTCGGGGTGGTCGACCTTGCGGTCCACACCCTCCCCCGCGAGCTCGAAGATGCCCGCGTTCAGCTCGCCCATCGCGCCGACCAGCCGCCGCACCTCGTCCCAGCTCGCCATGCGGCTGGCCACCGGACGCGAATCCGGCGTTTCGTGGCTCGGCGACCGGGACGTCGTGAAGCCGATGGCGCCGGCCATCAGCGCGTTGCGGAGCTCGCGCTCCATCGCGGCCAGGTCGGCCTCGCTCGCGGCCTGCTCGAACGCGCGCTCGCCCATCACGTAGGTGCGCAGCGCGGAGTGGCCGATGTAGCCCGAGTAGTTGATGCCCTTGGGCAGCGACTCCAGCGTGTCGAGGAACTCGGGGAAGGTGGTCCAGCGCCAGTTGATGCCGGCCTCCATGGCCTCGCCCGCGATGTCCTCCGCGCGCTCCAGGTTGCGGATAACCAGGTGCCGGTCTTCCTTGGCGCAGGGGGCCAGGGTGAAGCCGCAGTTGCCCATGACCACGCTGGTGATGCCGTGCCAGCAGGAGGACGTCCCGAGCGGATCCCAGAAGATCTGCGCGTCCATGTGGGTGTGCCCGTCCACGAACCCCGGCGCGACGACCCTGCCCTCCGCGTCGATGACTTCTCGGGCGCTCTCGCGGAGCCGACCGATGGCGACGATCCGTCCGTCCTTCACGCCCACGTCTCCGCGGTACCGTGGCAGGCCGGATCCGTCCACCACCCATCCGTTCTTGATCAGCAGGTCATAGGCCATCGCGCTGGCTCCTCTCCGCCCCACCCCGGGGGTCACTCTGGAAAGCGGCCCCATGGTACCCTACCTGCCGCCCCCGCCACCAGACGGGGGAAACGGCCTGGGCTGGCCGCGGGAGGGCACATGGACCTGGGCATCTTCGACCACCTCGACCGGCGCGACGTGCCGGTGCCCGACTTCTACGAGCACCGCCTCCGGCTGCTGGAGAAGTACGACGCCGCGGGCTTCTACTCGTACCACCTGGCCGAGCACCACGCCACGCCGCTCGGGCTGGCGCCCACGCCGGGCATCTTCCTGGCCGCGGCCACCCAGCGCACCCGCCGCATCCGCCTCGGGCCCTGCGTCTACTGCCTGCCGCTCTACAATCCGCTCCGGCTGATCGAGGAAGTGTGCATGCTCGATCAGCTCTCCCGCGGCCGCTTCGACTTCGGGGTGGGCCGGGGCATCGTCCCCTACGAGATGGCCTTCTTCGACCTGCATCACCTGGAGACCGAGGACATCTACCGCGAGACGCTCGAGATCGTCCTGCAGGGGCTGCAGTCCGACGTGCTCGATCATCGTGGGCCGAAGTACACCTTCCGGAAAGTCCCGATGGTCCTCAAGCCCTTCCAGAAGCCGCACCCGCCGCTGTGGTACGGGCTCGGCCACGCGGCCGGCGCGGAGTGGGCCGCCACCAACCGGGTCAACGTCATCACCAACAACCCGCCCGAGATGGCGGCCCCGCTCTTCGCCCGCTACCGCGAGGTCTGGCACCGCAAGCACGGCGACGGAGGCCTGCCGCGGCTCGGGATGTCGCGCCATGTGGTCGTGGCGGGCACCGAGGCCGCCGCGGAGGCGATCGGGCGGGCCAACTACGCGGCCTGGTTCGCCAACCTCACCAAGCTCTGGCGCGACTTCGGCGCGACGCCGGTGCGCTTCGCCACCGACTTCGACGAGGCGCGCCGCCGCGGGGTGGCCATCGCGGGCACGCCCGCGCGCGTGCGCGAGGAGATCGAGCGCCAGATCGAGGTGAGCGGCGGCACCTACCTGGCCTGCCGGCTCATGTTCGGCGAGATGACCGAGGCGGAGGCGCTCGCGTCCATCGATCTGTTCACCGCGGAGGTGATGCCGCACGTCACCGCGTTCACGGCGCGCGCATGAGAGGCGCCCGATGAGACTGCAGGGTCGCACCGCCTTCGTCACCGGGGCCAGCCGCAACATCGGGCGCGCCATCGCGCTGGCCTTCGCGGCGGAGGGGGCGGATCTCGTTCTCAACACGCGTGCCAACCGCGACGAGCTGGAGACGGTGGCCGAGGAGTGCCGCAAGCGCGGGGTGCGCGCCGCGGCCGTGCTCGGCGACATCGGCGATCCCGACGCGGTCGAGGCCATGGTCAAGAGCGGCCTCGCCGTCTTCGGGGCCATCGACGTGCTGGTGTGCAACGCGGCGATCCGGCCGCACAAGCCGGTCACCGAGACGTCGATCGAGGACTGGCACCGCGTCTTCGCGGTGAATCTCCACTCCGCGTTCTACCTGGCCCGGGCGGTGGTGCCGGGGATGAAGGAGCGCGGGCGGGGGAGCATCATCGCGCTCGGCGGGCAGTCGAGCCTCACCGGGCGCTCCGGCACCGCCGCGGTCACCGCGGCCAAGACCGGGTTGCTGGGTCTCGTGCGCGCGCTGGCCGCGGAGCTGGGCCCGTCGGGCATCCGCGTCAACATGGTGGTGCCGGGCACCATCGACACCGAGCGCCGCTACGCCGAGTGGTACCCTGAGTTCCGCCAGGCGCCGCCGGGCGGGCCGGAGCAACTCAGGCGCATCCCCCTCGGCCGGTTGGGCCGCCCGGAGGAGATCGCGGAGGCGTGCCTGTTCCTGGCCTCCGACGCTTCCGCATACGTCACGGGCGACACGATCCGGGTCATGGGCGGCAGCATCATCGGGTAGCAGAGCGATAGAGAGGAGAACAACGTGGCCGCACAGGCGATGGTGCTCGAGTTCGGGATGGGCGTGGACGTGCACGGGGAAGAGGGCACCAAGGCGGCGTGCCGCGCGGTCTCGGACGCGATCCGGCACTCGAGCTTGCCGCTCTTCACCGAGGTGCGCGCCAAGGGCGGGCGCATGCTGGTGGACGTCACGGTGGGCGTGCCCGATCCCGGCAAGGTGGACGTGGAGCGGGTGAAGAAGGAGCTCCCCCACGGCGAGGTGACGGTGCGCCCGGTGCAGGGCGGCCTGCGCGTGCCCAACGCCGACACCATCATCGCGTGCGCGGCGATCACGGTGAGCGTGGAGTACCCCGGGCGATGAGCGCCCGGGAACCGGGCGCATCCCCGTTGGAGGTCGCGCGATGAGCGCCCGGGAACCGGGCGCATCCCCGTTGGAGGTCGCGCGATGAGCGCCCGGGAACCGGGCGCATCCCCGTTGGAGGTCGCGCCATGAGCGCCCGGGAACCGGGCGCATCCCCGTTGGAGGTCGCGCCATGAACGACATCGGCCTGAAGCGGCTGCAGCACCTCGTGCTCTGGGTTTCCGACGTGGACCGCAGCGTGCGTTTCTACTGCGACGTGCTCGGCTTCGAGGTGAAGACGCGGTACCCGAACGCGGCATTCCTGCGCATCGCGGGGAGCAGCGAGGATCACCACCTGGGCCTCTTCGAGCAGCCGGGCGTCACCGGGCCCGACGAGGGCGCGGTGCGCATGTACCACTCGGCGTGGGAAGTGGGTGAGATCACCGACCTGGTGCAAGCCCGTCGGCGCCTCATCGAAGCACGGTCACTGGTGGGCTCCTCGGATCACGGTGTGAGCCTTTCGCTCTACGCCAAGGATCCCGACGGCCTCGAGCTCGAGGTGTTCTGGACCGTGCCGGGCGGCCGCCCGGTGGGTACCCGCGCGCTCGACCTGGAAGGGGAGCTGGCCCGCCGGGGCATCCCGATGCCCCAGGAGATCGACGTCGCCCCGTCCACATGACGTGTAGCGGCTGCGGCTTCGAAGCGCCCGCCGACTTCGCGTTCTGTCCGAAGTGCGGAGCCAGACTGGCCGCCGCGCAGGCACCGCCGCCTCCGCCACCGCCCTCGCCGACCGCCGCGCCGGACAGCGATCGCCGCCCGGTCACCGTGCTCTTCGCGGACCTGGTCGGGTTCACCGCGCTCAGCGAAGGACTCGACGCCGAGGACGTGCGCGCGATCCAGGCCGACCTCTTCCGCGAGATGTCCGCGTCGATCGAGCGCTACGAGGGCTTCGTCGAGAAGTTCGTGGGCGACGCGGTCATGGCCGTGTTCGGCGCCCCGGTCGCGCACGAGGACGATCCCGAGCGCGGCCTGCACGCCGCGCTCCTGATGCGGGAGCGAGTGGGCGCGCTCAATCGCCGCTGGGAGCGGCGGGTCGGGCGGCCGCTCGCGCTCCACATCGGGGTCAATACCGGCCCGGTGGTGGCGGGCCGGATCGGCGCGAGCGCCGACGCCGCCTACGCGGTCACCGGCGACACGGTCAACACCGCCTCGCGCCTGCAGAGCGCGGCGCCCTCGGGCGAGATCCTAATCGGCGACGCGACGTATCAGCTCACTCACCACACCTTCGCGTTCGCCCCGCGGGAGGAGGTGCCGCTCAAGGGCAAGAGCGAGCCGGTAGGCGTCCATCGCCTGCTGGGGCCACTCGCCGCGCCGCGCTCGGCCCGCGGCCTCGAGGGCCTCGGGCTGGCCGCGCCCCTCGTGGGCCGCGAGCGCGAGCTGCGCCGGATGGAGGCGGCCTTCGACGACATGCGGGCGGGGCGCGCCCAGGTGCTGAGCCTCATCGGCGAGCCCGGGGCGGGGAAATCCCGGCTGCAGCGGGAATTCTTCGCGCGCCTAGAGGCGACCGGGCGCCTCGAGGGCACCACGATCCGGCGCGCGGCGTGCTCGGCGCTCGGCGAGCAGACCTACGGGGCGGTGGCCGCGCTTCTGCGCGACGCCTACGGGGTCGAGCACGGCGATTCCGTCGAGGACGTGCGGAGCAAGCTCGCGGCGGGCCTGGAGACGCTCGGGGTCGACGCACAGGATCGGGCGGCGATGGTCGCCGCGCTCGCCCGGGTGTTCGGGCTCGAGCAGGACGACGCGCGCATCCGCCATCTGGAGCCCGAGCAGCTCAAGCGCCAGATCTTCCTCGCCACCTACGCCCTGGTGGAGCGCCGGCTGGCCACCGGCCCGCTGGTGCTGGTCGTCGACGATCTGCACTGGGCCGACGCCGCCTCCATCGAGCTCCTCGGTGTGGTCGCGGACCGGCTCGCGGATCGTCCGCTCCTGCTTCTCCTGATGTATCGACCGACGCTCGAGCCGGATGCGCTGGGCACGAGCCGGACCCCCCACACCGCAATCGAGGTTCTGCCCCTGTCGCGGTCCGATAGCGAGGATCTGCTGGCCGCGTGGTTCGGAGACTCGACGCATCTCTTCCCGGAGCACCTGAGGCTCCTGATCCTGGAGCGGGCGGGGGGCAACCCGCTGTACCTCGAGGAGGTGGTGCGCGCCCTGGTGGCGGCGGGGGTGCTGGTCCGCGAAGGGCTCGTGTGGCGCTGCACCGCGGAGGCGGCGACCGCGCAGGTGCCCGCCACCCTGCACGGGCTGCTGCTCGCGCGCCTGGACCGGCTCGACGCCGTGGAGCGACGGGTCATCCAGCAAGCGGCGGTGATCGGGCCCCGCTTCGAGGTGTCGCTGCTCAAGGCGGCCTCGGCCGAGCCCGCCGAGGTGGACGCGACGCTCGATGCGCTCGCCGGCGCCGACCTGGTGACGCCGGGGCCGGATCACCAGTTCCGCCACGGCCTCCTGCAGGAGATCGTGTACCAGAACATCCTCGTGGCGCGCCGCACCGAGTTGCACACCCGCGTGGCCACCGCCCTCGAGGCCCAGGGCGGTGCGGACGGCCCGGAGAGTCTCGAGCGGCTGGTGGCGCTCGGCCACCACTGGGCCCTCGGCGCCGACAAGCGTCGCGGCGCGCGGTACCTCATGTCGGCGGGCGACTGGGCGCGCGGCATGTACGCCAACGCGGACGCGATCCTGCACTACCAGCAGGTCCTCGACGCGCTCGAGCACTGCGACGCGTCGGCCGCGGGCGCGCAGATCGAGACGGAGCGGCTCGTAGCCCGGGAGCGGATGGCCGACCTGCTCGGCCCCACCGGCCGGCGAGCGTCCGCGCTCGGCGAGTACGAGACCGTCGAGGCCGGATACCGCGCGGCCGGGAACGCGCCGGCCCGGGCGCGGGTCCTTCGCAAGATGGGCGGCCTCCACTGGGATGCCGGCGCGCGCGCCCGCGCGCTCCAGTGCTTCGAGGCCGGCCTCGCCCTGCTCGGCGACCAGCGCGAGCACATCGAGCAGGCGCACCTCTACCAGGAGATGGGTCGGCTGGCCTTCCGCAGCGGCGACAGCCAGCGGGCCGTCGAGTGGGCGGAGCAGGCGCGGCTCCACGCGGAGCGCCTCGCCGCCGACCCCGCCCTCGACGCGGCCGGACGCACGGAAGCGGTGACCGCCGCGGCCCAGAGCCACAACACGCTCGGCGTCGCCTGCGCCCGCCTGGGTCGGCTCGAGGAGGCGGTCGAGCACATCGAGCGCAGCGTGGCACTCGCCCAGGAGGCCGGGTTGCTGCAGGCGGCCTGTCGCGGGCTGGCGAATCTGGGCGTGCTCTACAGCACGCTCGATCCGGCCCGGGCGATCGAGACGGCGACGGCCGGCCTGGAGATGGCCAAGAAGATCGGCGATCTGGGCTTCCAGTCGCGCCTCTACGCGAATCTCGCGGTGGCCTACTGCGCGCTCACCAACCGCTGCGACGAGCAGGGTATCGGCGCCGCGCACGCCGCCATCGATCTCGATCGGCGCCTCGGGCAGCTCGATCATCTCGCGGTGCCGCTCATCGTGCTCGGGCAGATCTACCAGTGTCACGGCGAGCCGGCTCGGGCAATCGCGCACTACCGGGAAGCGCTGGCGCTCGCCGAGGAGGCCGACGAACCGCAGCTGCTGTTTCCCTGCTACGATGGCCTCGCCACGGTGCACCTGGATCTGGGTGACGAGGGGCAGGCGGAAGAGTTCATGCAGAAGGCCCAGGCGGTCTGCGAGCGGGCCGGGCTCGATCCCGACGCGCTCGTGGTGCTCCCGTTCCTGGATTGACGCGAACACGACTCGAATGGAAAGGCAGCCTGCTCATGGCATCCACGCCCCTTCGCCCCGGTGATGCCGCTCCCTCCGTCACCCTGCCCGCGGTCAATCGAGAGGGCCAGGTCTCGCTCGACGACTATCGCGGCCGCAGTCCGGTCCTGATCGCCCTGTTCCGCGGGCTGCACTGCCCCTTCTGTCGTCGCCAGCTCGTGCAGCTGGGCACCACGCAGGACAAGCTCAAGGCGTTCGGCGTGGAGACGATGGCGGTGGTCAACACCCCGCTGGAGCGCGCGCGGCTCTACTTCAAGTACCGCCCCGCGCGCGTGTTGCTCACCGCGGATCCCGAGGCCGCGACGCACCGGGCGTTCGGGGTGCCGGCCGGGATGGTCGTCGAGAAGGAATCGGAAGCCTCGTGGGCTCAGGGGAAGTTCACGATGGGCCAGCTGCTCGCGATGAAGATGGATCCCACCGGGGAGCTGCCCGAGCCCCAGAACCCCTTCGCGGCGATGGAGACCCTGAACAAGAAGGACGGGTTCGAGATGACCGAGGTCGACGGGCAGATCGCGCACGCGCACGGCACCCAGATGACCGGGCACTTCCTCATCGACCGGGAGGGAATCATCCGGTGGGAGCACATCGAGTGCGCCGAGCGCCTCGAGGACCTCTCCAAGTTCCCGAGCGACGAGGAGATCGTGGCCGCGGCCCGCGTTCTCTAGGAGATCACCCCAATGGACATCGCCATCCCGCTCTTCGAGGGCATCACCGCGCTCGACGCCATCGGGCCCTACGAGGTGCTCTCGCGCCTGCCCGGCGCGCGGGTCCGCTTCGTCGCGGTGACGCCCGGCCCCTATCGCACCGACAATCGCCAGCTCACCCTGATGGCCGACGAGCCGCTCTCCGCGGTGCCGCACCCGGAGGTGCTCATGGTCCCGGGTGGCTTCGGCACGCGCGCCCTCGAGACCCCGAACCCGCTGCTGGACTGGATCCGCTCGGCTCACGAGACGAGCCGCTGGACCACCTCGGTCTGCACCGGCTCGATGCTGCTGGCCGCCGCCGGCATCCTGAAGGGCCTCGAGGCGACGACCCACTGGATGTCGCTCGACCGCCTGCCGCAGTACGGCGCACGGCCCACCCTCAAGCGGGTGGTGGAGCAGGGCAAGGTGATCACCGCGGCGGGGGTGTCGTCGGGCATCGACATGGCGCTCACCCTGGCCGCCCGCATCGCGGGGAACGACGTGGCGCAGGCCATCCAGCTCGGCATCGAGTACGACCCGCAGCCGCCGTTCCGGGCTGGCTCACCCGCGACGGCGCCGGCGCACATCGTGGAGAGCCTGCGGGCCCGGATGCGGGCGCGGATGGAGCGCGACGAGGCCGCGGGGCGACGCTCCGCCTGAGCGGAACGGGATATACTCGGCGGCCATGGAGCGCCGCCGCCTCGGCCGGACCGACATGGACGTCAGCGTGCTCGGCTTCGGTGGCTCCGAGATCGGCTACGAGCGGGTGGGTGCGCGCACGGTGGCGCGCCTGCTCGGCACCGCGCTCGACGCCGGCCTCAACGTCATCGACACCGCCGAGTGCTACGAGAACAGCGAGGCCCTGATCGGCGCCGCCCTCGGCGCCCGACGGAACGAGATCCATCTCCTGACCAAGTGCGGTCACCCGCGCGGCTACGGCCGCGGCGACTGGCGAGCCGCCTCGCTGCTCTCGAGCATCGAGCGGAGCCTCGAGCGCCTGCGCACCGATCGGCTCGACCTGATCCAGCTCCATAGCTGCGAGCTCGCCGACCTCCGGAAGGGCGAGGCCATCACCGCGCTCGAGCGGGCGCGCGAGCGCGGGTGGACGCGCTACATCGGCTACAGCGGCGACGGGGACGCGGCGCGCTACGCGATCGAGTGCGGGCGCTTCGACACCTTGCAGACCTCGGTGAGCATCGCCGATCAGGAGGCGCTCGAGCTGACGCTGCCGCTGGCCGTGCAGCGAGGGATGGGCGTGATCGCCAAGCGGCCGATCGCGAACGCGGCGTGGCGCTACGCCCGCCGGCCCGCCGAGCCCTACTACCAGCCCTACTGGGAGCGGCTGCGCGCGCTCGACTACCCGTTCCTTCGCGAGGCCGAGGGCGCGGTGTCCATCGCGCTGCGCTTCACGCTGGCGGCTTCTGGCGTGCACACCGCGATCGTCGGGACCAAGCGGCCGGAGCGCTGGCCGGAAAACGCGCGGCTGCTCGAGGCGGGCCCGCTGCCCCCCGCCGAGATCGAGCGGATCCGCGCCCGGTGGCGGCAGGTCGCCGAGCCCTCGTGGACCGGCGAGGTCTGACCCCCTCCGCGCTGGTCAACGTCGGCCGGTTCGAGCGCCGGCTTGGCCGGCGCAACCCTGAGCTGTTGGGGGAGGTTCGGAGGGGGCCGTCGAGGCCCCCTCCGACTATACCTGGTAGCGCTTGATCGCGGCCTGATCGAAGGCCAGCCCGAGCCCGGGCTTGTCCGGCACCACGAGCTGGCCGGCCTCGATCTTCGGGGTCTCCTCGTAGAGGCGGAGCGTCCACGGCATGTACTCGACGGTGAGCCCGTTGGGGATCGCCGCGATGAGGTGGACGTGGATCTCGGGGATCAGGTGGCTCACCACCGGCAGGTTGAAGGCCTCGGCCATGCCCGCCACCTTCATCCACTGGGTGATGCCGCCCACGCGCAGGAGATCGATCATCACGATGTCGATCGAGCGCGCCTCCAGCAGGTGGCGGAACGGTGCGATGCCGTAGTGGTACTCCCCCGCGGCGATCGGGGTGGTCAGCGCGTCCGCGATGCGGGCCAGGCCCGCGTAGTCGTCGTGGACGGTGGGGTCCTCCAACCAGAAGAGGTGGTGCTCTTCGATGCGCCGCCCCACGTCGATGGCGTGGTGGACGCTCCAGAGCTGGTTGATGTCGCACATGAGGTCCACGTCGGGGCCGAGGGACTCCCGCATGACCCGCACCCGCTCGACGGAGGCGGCGAGGGTGGGCTCGCTCCCGCACTGCATCTTCATCTGGCGGAAGCCCATGTCCCGCAGGCGCGGGCCCGCCTTGGCCAGGTAGTCCACCGGGTGCTGCCGCATCAGCGCGCCGCTCGCGTACGTAGGCGCGCGGTCGCGCAGGCCTCCCAGCAGCGCGCAAACCGAGCGGCCCGCCGCCTTGCCCGCCAGATCCCAGCAGGCCATGTCCACCGCCGAGAGCGCGAGTGAGAAGATGCCGCCCGGCCCGGAGCCGCCCGCGGCGCGCCGGCACTTGGCCACGATGGCCTCGGTCTGGCGCGGATCCTCGCCGACCGCGAGGCGGGCCAGGCCGTCCACCGCGGCGCGGAGGGCCGGCGTCAGCGCGCCGCCGAAGAAGGTGAGGCCGATGCCCACCAGGCCCTGGTCGGTGCCGAGCTCGAGCAACACGAACTCGCGCGTGTCGGTGGGCGCGGGCAGGCCGACCACCAGGGGATTGTCCGCGGGCGTGGAGAGGACGCGGGTGGTGACGTGGGTGATCCTCATTTCTTGTACTTGCCGGTGAGCTGGGGCGTGGTGCCCTCCTGCCCCTTCTCCTGCCGGTCGAGCCGCGTCTCGCGGGACCACGTGCGCTTGAGGTCGTCACGGACGTTGAACTGAAGCTGCCCGAGGCCCTCGGTCTCGAGCTCGATGCGGTCGCCGTCCTGGAAGCCGGAGAGGCCGCGGTGGTTGGTGCCGGTGGCGAGGATGTCGCCCGGCTCGAGCGTGTGGATGCCGGTCACCCACTCGATGCACCGCGGGATCTTGTGGGCCATGTCGCTCGTGTTGAACGCCTGCTTGACGGTGCCGTTTACCGAGAGCCGGATCGCCAGCTTGTGCGGGTCGGCGATCTCGTCCGCGGTGACCAGGTAGGGGCCGATCGGGGCGAACGTGTCGCGCGACTTCATCTGGTAGAACGTATTGCCGGGAGGCAGGAGGCCGCGGGCCGAGCCGTCGATGAAGTTGCAGTAGCCGAAGACGTACTCCATCGCCCGGGCGGCCGGCACCGCGGTGGCGCGCCTGCCGATCACCAGCGCCATCTCCGCCTCGCCCTCGAAGATGGTGGCGGGCACGTCGGGCAGCACCATGGTCTCGTTGGGGCCGATGACCGCGCTGGGCGACTTCATGAAGGCGTTGATCGGCGCCGGCTCGGTGCGGGTGCCGTCCTCCATGTAGTTCACCGCCATGCACACGATGTTGGTCGGCTTGGGCAGGGGCGGTCGGATCCGGACCTGGGCGACCGGGACCGGCTTGCCGCGGGCGGCCGCGTCCTCGATCTTCTTACGGTAGTCCGCGAAATGGGCGATCAGGCCGCTCATCAGGTCGCCGGGCCCGGTGTGCGGGATGTCCTTCACGGTGTCCGAGACGTCCACCACGCCATCGCCACGGAGCACGCCCAGCCGGTAGTCGTCGAAGAGCAGTAGCTTCACGGTGTTCTCCTCTCGAGAAAATCGATCACGTCTCGGCGGTCCTCGGCCTCCCGCAGCTCCGCCCCGCCCGCGAGGAGCCCCACCGCCCGGCCCCTCACTTCAGCCGGTACACGACGAGCCGGTCCGCTCCGGATTCGGGCGCCCACACCTCTCCCGGCCGGCCGAGAATCTGGCGCACGTTCGCGCTGCGGCGATCGCTCGGAAACGCCTGGAACGTCTCGGTCTCCGGGTCGAAGCGGACCATGGCGTTGGCGGTCCATTCGCTCAGCCACACCTTGTCCCGGTCGTCGACATAGACGGCATAGACGCGGGGCCGGTCGCCGGGCAGCTTCCACGTCTTCCACTCCTTCCTCCCGGGATCGTAACGGCTCACGTTGCCGGAGTTCCACTCGGCGACCCAGATCCGACTCCGGGAGTCGGACCAGACGCGCCGCGCGCCCTGGTCCTTGGTGGGCGGTTCGATCACGGTGGCGCCGCCGGTGTCGGGATCAACCCGCGCGATATGGCTGCCGGCGAGCGAAGCGTAGTAGATCTCGCCGTCCGGAGTGGTGGTGATGCCGTACGGCCCGCGGCCCCGCGGGGCGTCCCAGACCTGCATGGCGCCGGTCGCGGGATCGAGGCGCCCGTAGATGCCGTTCTGGCCCGTGAACCAGATGCGTCGCCGCTTGTCGAACGTGGCAGTGTTGAGATTCACGTAGCCGCGGACCTCCGGCAGCGACCACCGCTTCACCTCGCGCGTCCGGGGGTCCACCCTGACGATCGAGTTGGTACCGCTGTCCGTGACCCACGGCGCGCCGTCGGGTCCGATGATCACGCCGTGCGGGGACGCCGCGGGCCCGAGCGAGATGAGGTCGACCTTGCCGCCGGCGGGATCGAGGCGACCGAGATGGCCGCTGCGCTGGGCGGTGTACCAGACGAGGCCATCGGCGCCGACCGCCACGTCGTGGGGCCCGCCGCCCGCGGGGAGGGGATAGGCCTGCACGGCGACCTCGGCCGAGGCGGCGAACGGGGACCAGAGCAGGGTGATGAGGAGCGCGATCAGTGCGCGACGCATGGCCACCTCCATCGGACGCTGGCATCGGACGCTGGGCAGTACGAAAAGCGGGCTCATGGTACCCCAGCTGTCGCCGCCCCTGCCACCGGTGATGCCCGGGCCCACGCGGTTGACAACGGGCCCGCGCGCGGCGACCCTCACGCTGAAACCATTCCAGGGAGGAGCCCAATGAAGGGACGGGTGGCGGTGCTGAAGGCCTACGGCGGCGAGTTCGAGCTGCGCGAGTACCCGGTGCCGGATCCGGAGCCCGGCGCGATCCTGATCAAGCTGACCCGCGCGGGGGTGTGCGGCTCCGATCTGCACATCTGGCGGGGCGAGATGAAGGAGACGTACGGCGCGCTGCCCAAGGACCTCACGTTCGGCCACGAGATGTGCGGGGAGGTCGAGCGGCTCGGGGCCGGCGTCACCACCGATTCCATGGGCCGGCCGCTGCGCGAGGGCGACCGGGTGACCTACTGCTACTTCTTCCCCTGTGGCCGCTGCCCGGTGTGCCTGCACGACGAGATGGGCAGCTGCCCGCGGAAGGAGCGCGCGAACCGGGTGGCCGGCACCGCGCCCTACTTCAACAACGCCTACGGTGACTACTACTACCTGCGGCCGGGGCACTTCATCTTCAAGGTGCCCGACGAGATCCCGGATGACGTGGCCACCCCGATCAACTGCGCGCTGTCCCAGGTACTCTACGGCCTGCGCAAGGCGGGCTTCCGCGCGGGCCAGTCGCTGGTGGTGCAGGGGGCGGGCGGGCTCGGCATCAACGCGGTGGCGGTGGCGCGCGACATGGGCGCCGACACCATCATCGTGATCGACCGGCTGGCGGCGCGCCTGGCGCTCGCCAGGTCCTTCGGCGCCGACCACACCGTGAACGCGACCGAGATCGCATCCGCGGACAAGCGAGTGGACGCGGTGAAGGCGCTGACCGACGGCTTCGGGGCCCACGTGGTGGCCGACTTCGTGGGTTACGCCGACGTGATCCCGGAGGGCCTGCGGATGCTCCGGGGCGGCGGCTGCTATCTGGAAGTGGGCAGCATCTCGCCCGGTAACGTTTTCTCCTACGACGCCACCGCGCTGGTGCGCGCCAACGTGCGCCTGGTCGCCACCTCGAACTACTCGCCGTGGGCGCTCGAGCAGTCGCTCTCGTTCATGAAGCGCAATCTCGAGCGCTTCCCCTTCGACAAGGTGATCTCCCACGTCTTTCCGCTCGAGCGCATCTCGGAGGCCTTCGCCCAGGGCGACTGGGCCCAGCGCGGCGGCGACCCCGCCGGCGTCTCCCGCGCCGCCATCTCGATGTAGGCCGGGGTCAGCAGCTCCGGGGTCAGGTCTTACATTCCGACATTTTCAACCCGGTCGGCGGGGCGCCGCGCGCCGGAAATGTCGGAATGTAAGATCTGACCCCTAGACGCGGTAGCGGCGGATCAGGGCCTCGTCGAGGACGAGGCCGAAGCCGGGCGCGTCGGGGACCTCGAACAGGCCGTCCTTGACCGCGGGGCGGTTGGCCCAGAGGGTCTGCCAGGCCGGGTCGCGCTCCGGGTCGGCGAAGCACTCCACGTAGGTGCCGTGCGGCACCGCGGCCAGCAGGTGGCCGGCGATCTGCGGCTCCTCGTGGTGCGCCATCTTCACGCCGGCCGCCTCGCACAGGGCTGCGGCGCGGCGCCACTCGGTCACGCCGCCGCCCTCGGAGGCGTCGAAGTTCACCAGGTCCACCGCGCCCGCGTCCAGCAGGCGGCGCACCGCGTGGCTGGTGATCTCGGACTGGCCCGCGGTGATCGGGATGCGTGTCGCCCGCCGCACCTCCGCCATCATGCGGCCGTCGTCGTGCCAGTGGCACGGCTCCTCGAACCAGCGGATGTCGAGCGGCTCGACGAGACCTGCGAAGCGGACCGCATCCTCCACCGACCAGCCGCGGTTGGCGTCCACCGCCAGGACGAAGCCGGGGCCCGCGGCGCGGCGGGCCGCCGCGACCCGCTCCGCGTCGGCTTCGGGGGCGAGGCCGCCCACCTTGAACTTGCAACCCGCCATGCCGGCCTCGCGGTAGCTCTCCATCTCGCGGCCGATGTCGGCCAGGGTCTTGCCCTCCCGGTAGTAGCCGCCGATCGAGATGATGGGCAGGCGCCGGCGCGGCGCCCCGCCGAGCAGCGCGCACACACTCTGGCCCCGCGCCTTGCCGACCAGGTCCCAGATCGCGCAGTCCACGCAGGCGATGGCCTCCATCAGCGTCTTGCGGTCCCGGCTGCTGTGGGTGAGGGCGAAGAGGCGGTCCCAGATGCGCTCGCCGTCGAGGAGGTCCCGGCCGCGCACGAGCGGGGCCAGCTCGTCGTGGATCAGCCGGACGATCTCGGAGCCGTGCTCGCGGTTGTCGCCGTTGTAGACACAGCTGACGAGCCCCTCGTCCGTGCGCAGGCGCGTGACCACGGTGGAGCGCTTGAGCACCGCGTAGGTGCTCCCGCCGAAGTTGCGCGTGAGCGGGATGTCGACCGCGATCGCCTCGACGCTATGGAACCGCATGGCCTTCAAGTGGGGTCAGGTCTTGCATTCATACATTCGCAGCGCAGAATGTCGGAATGTAAGACCTGGCCCCGATCAGAGGGCGGCGAGGGCCTTGCGGAAGCGGGAGGCCTGGCCGATGAGGTCCTGGTCGAAGGGGGCGGCGGTGGGCCCCTTGTCCACCTTGACCACCACGATGAAGGGACCGTCCTCGGTCAGGATCCGGTCGACCGCGCGCTCGAGCTCTTCCTGGGTGCGCACCTCGATGCCCTTCTCGATCCCGGCGCCGCGCGCGATGCCGACCAGGCTCGCCTTGCGGCCGGTCGCGGTGGCCTGGCCGCCGGTGGTCTGGTGCACCTCGTTGTCCCACACCATCAGGACGTAGTTGCGCGGGGCCTCCGCCGCGATCGTGCAGAGGGAGCCCAGGTTCATGAGCAGCGACCCGTCGCCGTCCAGGCAGATCACGCGGACGTCGGGGCGGCCGATCGCGATGCCGAGACCGATCGAGGAGCACTGGCCCATCGCTCCGAAGGTGTAGCAGTTGAGCGGGCGGTCGGCGATCGCGAGCAGGTCGAGCGAGGCCTGGCCGAGGTTCGAAACCACGACCTCGTTCTTCAACCGGGAGGCGAGGTATCGGGTGGCGCCGGCGCGGGTGAGCGGGCTCATCCTCTCTTGCCTCCGGTGAGCTCGGAGGGCAGCACGAGGGCCACCGGCTGCGCGCTCACGTAGCAGAGCTTGACCAGTCCGTCCACCTGGTGCTCCAGCTCCGCGATCGAGGTCGGCCGGATCCAGCGGATGCCGAGCGCGTCCAGGATGTGCGTGACCGCCCGCCCCATCGGCACCTGGGCCGGGTTGAACTCGCCCAGATCGCCGCGGTGGCTCATCACCAGGACCATCGGGATCATGCTCGCCATGTTGAGCGAGGCGAGTGCGTTGCAGCAGTTGCCGAGCCCGCTGTTCTGCATCAGCAGCGCGCCGCGGTGCCCGGCGAGCCAGGCGCCGGAGAGCAGACCCACCGCCTCTTCTTCTCTGGTAGTAGTGACCACGCGGCACTCAGGGTCGGCCCACAGCTCGTCGAGCACGTGGCTCACGATGGAGTCGGGCACGGTGGCGAACAACCGGATGCCGTTGCGGCGCAGGACGTCCGCGACGTGCTTGGCCCAGCTCTGGTCGGTCATCGAGCGGTGTCTCCTGAGGCGCCTGGGATGGAGCGGGCGGCTAGTTGGGAACGATCGCGGCGCGAGTGACGTGGCCCTTGTCCTGCTGGACGAAGGCCTCCTCGATCGCTTCGAGCGGGAACTTGTGCGAGATGATCTTGTTCCACGGGTAGCGCCCGCGGGTGCGCGTCATCATGTCGAGCGCCCCACGCAGGTGCTCGGCCTCGTAGTGGGAGAGGCCGATGATGCGACGGTTGCCGAAGATGATCCAGGCCGGATCGAACTCGGCCTTCCAGCCCACGTTGATGTTGCCGATCTCGAGGTAGGTGCCTTCCGGCGCGGTCATGCGCAGCCCCTCGTCCACCACCCTGGGGTTGCCCACCAGCTCCATCACCACGTCCCCGCCCCAGTCGTCGGTGAGCTTCTTGACCGCTCGGATGCGGTCGTCCGGTGTCGTGTGCTCGCGCATGTCCACCACGTCGGTGGCCCCGAACGAGCGCGCCAGGGTCAGGCGCTCCTCCACGCCGTCGATGATGACGACGCGCGCCGCCCCCATCTCCTTCGCCACCGCGCACGCGTAGACGCCGAGGCCCCCCGCGCCCTGGATGACCACGGTCTGCCCGGCCCGCAGCGCCGCGATGTCGAGGCCCGCGAAGACCTGGGAGAAGGCGCAGTTGACGCCCGCGGCCATGTCGTCGGTGATGTCGTCGGCCAGCTTGAAGACCGCGTGATTGGGGCGCAGGTAGAAGTACTCGCCGAAGCCGCCCTGGAAGTGCGGCCACACCTCGCAGGAGACGAGGAAGTTGGCCTGGCGCGTCGGGCAGGACTTGGTCCGGCCCTTGAGGCACATGCGGCAACGCCCGCAGGGGAAGAAGAAGCGGTAGGCCACGCGGTCGCCCACCGCGAGCGGCCGGCCCGCCGAATCGGTGGTGACGCCCGGGCCGAGCCTGGCCACGCGCCCCACGTGCTCGTGCCCGGTGTTCAGCGGCAGCGGCCGGCCCATCTTCACGTAGTCGAGCTCGCCGCGCCAGTAGTGCAGATCCGAGCCGCACACGTTGGCCATCGCCACCTTGACCAGGATCGCGCCGGGCTCGGGATCGGGCACCGGATACTCGCGGATCTCGAACGGTTTGCCCGCGCCGTGGAACACCGCCATCCGCGCCGTCTCGGCCATGAGCCCCTCCTCAGATGATGGACGACGGGCGGAGTTTAGCATGGTAGGCTACGGGGCGCCCGGGAGGGCCAAGCCATGAAGATTGCGATCCTCGACGACTACCAGGACACGATCCGCACGCTCGTCTGCTTCAAGAAGGTGGCGGGCCACGACGTCACGATCTGGAAGGATCACACCAAGGACGTGGACGCGCTCGCCGCGCGCTTGAAGGACACCGAGGTGCTGGTGCTGCTGCGCGAGCGCACCCCGATCCGGGGCCCGCTGCTCGATCGTCTCGACCGGCTGCGCATGATCACGCAGGTCGGCGTGGTGCCGCACGTCGACATCCTCGCGTGCACGCGGCGCGGCGTGATCGTCTCCTCGAGCCAGATGCCGGGCCGGCCCTCCTATGCGACCGCGGAGCTGACGTGGGGCCTCGTCATCGCGGCGGTGCGGCGCATTCCCCAGGAGATGATCGCGATGCGCGCGGGCCGGTGGCAGGCCTACCCGATCGGCACCGGGCTGCGCGGCAAGACCCTGGGCATCCTGGGCTATGGCAAGATCGGGGCGGTGGTGGCGGGCTACGGCCGCGCTTTCGGCATGAACGTGCTCGCGTGGGGCCGCGAGAGCACGCTCGAGAAGGCCAAGGCCGACGGCTACACCCCGGCCGCCAGCCGCGAGGCCTTCTTCGCCGACTCCGACGTCGTCTCGATCCACGTGCGCCTGATCGACGCAACCCGCGGCATGGTGACCGCCGAGGACCTCGCGCGCATGAAGCCCTCCGCGGTGTTCGTCAACACGAGCCGCGCCGGGCTGGTGGCGCCGGGTGCGCTCGAGGCCGCGCTCGTCCGGGGCCGGCCCGGCATGGCCGCGGTCGACGTCTACGAGGACGAGCCGGTGCTGGGCGCCGGACACCCGCTGCTCGCCATGGACAACGCGATCTGCGTGCCGCATCTCGGCTACGTGGAGCTCGACGGGCTCGAGCACATGTACAACACGATCTTCGACCAGGTGCTGGCCTACGGCGCCGGCAAGCCGATCAACGTGCTGAACCCGGAGGCCCTGGCGACCGCCCGGTCATGAGCATCCGCGACCGCGCCTACATCGTCGGCGTCTTCGAGCATCCCACCCGCAAGGCGGACAACATCTCACTCGCCCAGCTCCACGCGGAGGTGGCGCGCGGCGCGCTGGCCGACGCGGGCCTCACCAAGGACGACGTGGACGGCTACTTCTGCGCGGGCGACGCGCCCGGGCTGGGCGGCCTCTCGATGGCCGACTACATGGGCCTCCGCCTGCGGCACATCGACACCACCGAGACCGGCGGCTCGTCCTACGTGGTCCACGTGGCCCACGCCGCCGAAGCCATCGCGGCCGGCCGCTGCGACGTGGCCCTGATCACGCTGGCGGGCCGGCCGCGGGCGGAGGGCATGGCCACCGGTACCGCCCCGCGCAACTACGGCCCCGCCGCGCCCGACGTGGCGTTCGAGGCGCCGTTCGGGCCCACCGTGGTGAACCAGTACGCGATGGCCGCGATGCGCCACATGCACGAGTTCGGGACCACCAGCGAGCAGCTCGCGTGGATCAAGGTCGCGGCCTCGCAGCACGCCCAGCACAATCCCAACGCGATGCTCCGCGAGGTGGTGACGGTGGCGGACGTGGTCGGCTCGCCGATGATCTCGGACCCGCTGCATCGGCTGGACTGCTGCGTGATCAGCGACGGCGGCGGCGCGGTGATCGTGGCGCGGCCCGAGGTGGCAAAGCGCCTCCAGCGTCCGCCGGTCGCGGTGCGCGGGGCGGGCGAGGCGGTGAAGCACCAGATGGGCGGGCAGGTGGACCTCACCTACACCGGCGCGCGCTGGTCGGGGCCGGCCGCCTTCGAGAGCGCGGGCGTCACCCCGGCTGACATCAAGTACGCCTCGATCTACGACAGCTTCACGATCACGGTGCTGATCACGCTCGAGGACCTGGGCTTCTGTCCGAAGGGGAAGGGCGGGCGCTTCGTCTCCGACGGCAACCTCATCGCGGGGGTGGGGCGGCTGCCGTTCAATACCGACGGCGGCGGGCTCTGCAACAACCACCCGGCCAACCGCGGCGGCATGACCAAGGTCATCGAGGCGGTGCGACAGCTCCGCGGCGAGGCGCATCCGGCCGTGCAGGTGAAGAGATGCGACCTGGCCCTGGCCCACGGCACCGGCGGCTCGCTCGGCACGCGCCACGCCAGCGCGACCCTGATCCTGGAGGCGAAGTAGCCATGGCGGAGAGCACGCGAAGGATCCCGGTTCCGACCCCGACGCCCGAGACCGCGCCCTTCTGGGAGGCGGCGGCGAAGGGGAAGCTGCTCGTCAAGCGCTGCACCGCCTGCGGGCGCGCGCATCACTATCCGCGGCCGATCTGCCCGTTCTGCGGCAGCGACCGCACCGAGTGGCAGGATGCCGCGGGCCGCGGGGTCATCTACTCCTTCAGCGTGATGCGGCGCGCGACCCCGCCCTACGCCCTCGCCTACGTGACGCTCGACGAGGGGCCCACCATGATGACCAACCTGGTGGACTGCGACTTCGACGCGCTCCGCATCGGCCAGGCGGTGCGGGTGGTGTGGACGCCCACCGACGGCGGCCCTCCCGTCCCGATGTTCACCCCGCGGTAGACCTCCCGTTGGGTCTCACGACGGACGGCCTACCGCGCCGGCGCCGAACCGGGTAAGCTTGCCGCGGTCGCTCTCCGAGGGGCCTGGACACAAAGAGGAGGAGATCACGATGAAGCGCTTGACCTGGGCCGTCATGGGGCTGCTCGTTGTCGGATCGACCGCGGTCGGCTGCGCGCACATGCCACGCTGGGCGGGCGGGGGCTGGGTCACCCTGCTCGACGGCGCCGACGGGATGGAGAACTGGGATCGCGTGGGCGGCGCCAACTGGAGGGTGGTGGACGGCGTGATCCAGGCCGACGGCGGCCCGGCGGCCGGCTACCTGGTCTCGAAGAACGCCTACCGGGACTTCGAGATCCTCGTCGAGTTCTGGGCCAGCGACGACGCCAACAGCGGGATCTACATGCGGTGCGCCAATCCCAAGGCCATCACCGACCGGACGTGCTACGAGGCCAACATCTTCGACCAGCGTCCCGACCCGAGCTACGGCACGGGCGCCATCGTGCACATCGCCAAGATATCGCCGATGCCCAAGGCCGGCGGCAAATGGAACACCTATGCGATCACGGCCAAGGGCGCGCGGCTCACGTTGAAGCTCAACGGGGTGCGCACCGTGGACGTCGAGGACAGCAAGTTCGCCGGCGGGCCGATCGCGCTTCAGTGGGCACGGGGCGTCATCAAGTTCCGCAAGGTGCAGATCAGGCCGCTGTAGCGCGATCCCGTCCCCGCCCTCTCCCCCCTGGGAAGAGGGTGGGGGAGGGGTAGGCCCGCGACGGTCAGAGCTCGAGGATCGCTCGTGCCACCGCCGCGATGTCCTCGTCCGGATAGTGTCGGGTCCCCGCGACAAGTCCCTCCGGAAGCGTGGCGCCCACGTAGAAGGCGTGACCGGCGGCCCGCAAGAGCGAGGCATCGCGGGGACTGTCGCCGACCGCGGCGACCTCGTGCCGGTCGACGGGGAGCGCTGATCGATACTGCTCGACGGTGACCGCGTGCCGATCCCGCTCGACGCGCTGATGTTCGTGGCGCTCGTGATCTTCGCCGGATACCTGATATTCGGCGTGACCGGGTTCGGGGCGTCCCCGATCACGATTCCAGTCCTGGTCCACGTGTTCCCGCTGACCTTCGTGCTCCCGCTGGCCGCCCTCCTCGACCTCGCGTCGGCGCTCGCGCTCGGCTTCCACACGCGCCGGCAGGCGGACTCGCGGGAGCTCCTGACGCTCGTGCCCTTCACGCTCGTCGGGCTCATCCTTGGCGTGACGCTGCTCGTCCGCCTGCCCCGCGACGCGACGCTCCTGGCCCTGGGGCTGTTCGTCTGCGCCTACGCGGGGCACACGGTGCTCCGCCGTGACACCGCGCGGCGACTGAGCCGGCGCTGGGCCGCGCCGGCCGGCATCATCGGCGGGGTGGTCGGCGCCCTGTTCGGCATGGGCGGTCCGCCGTACGTCATGTACATCGCGGGCCGGATCCCGGAGCCGGCGGGACGGCGCGCCACGATTTCGCAGATGTTGATTCTGAACGTCGGGCTGCGCGTGGTGGCATTCGCCCTCGCGGGACTGCTCCTCTCCCGCACGCTCTGGCTCGTCGTCGCGCTCCTGCTGCCCGTGGCCGGCGCGGGCCTGTGGGTCGGCAATCGCATCCACGTGCGCCTGGCCCCCGCGACGGCGGCCCGCTGCATCGGAGCGCTGCTGCTCCTCACCGGCGCCGCGCTGATCGTGCGGGCGTTCTAGGCGGGCTCGCGTTGCGCCCCGCTGATCAGGCGGGGGCCAGGCTCAGGGTCTGATCGAGCGTGACGAAGGCGGTGTCCCGCACCGTGCCGTCGGGGGCCTTGCCCGGCTCGTGGTGCACGTACTCGCCGATGCAGGAGGCACGGACCCCGAAGACCGCGTCGGAGTCCAGGTACTCGTCCCCCTGGACGTAGACGTGGGTGATCAGGGCGTCGAAGCCGGGCTTGCGCACCATGGCGTGAAGATGGCCCGGCCGCATGGCGTGCCGGTTCGCGGCGCGCAGCATGTCGCCCACCGGCCCGTCGGTCGGCACGGGGTAGCACGCCGGCTTCACCGTCCAGAAGTGCACCGTGCCGCGGGCGTCCGTGGTGAAGACCGCGCGCATCTTGGCCTCGGCCATGGACCAGCCGGGGTTCTGGACGTCGTAACCGCCGTCGGCGTCGGCGTGCCAGACGTCCACGGTGGCGTCGGGCACCGGCCGGCCCCCGAGGTCGTTGATGGTGAGCCGGACGTGGCAGGGGAGGCCGCTGGCCCCGTTGGCGATGTCGGCGCCGTGCGCCAGGCGCGGCGCGCCCTCGACCCAGAACGGCCCGAAGACGGTCTGCTCGGTGGCGCCGGCCGCCCGGCTGTGGTTCTGGGCCACGATCAGCTGCGACAGTCCGAGCGTATCGGACAGGAGGATGAACTCCTGGCGCAGGTCGTCGCACTTCTGGCCGACCGCGGTGAGGAACTTGATGCCCGCCATCCACTCGGCCTCGGTCAGCTTGACCTCGCGCGCGAAGCCGTGCAGGTGGCGGAGCAGGCCGGTCATGATCTCGCGGAATCGGGCGTCCGGGCAGTTGTCCCAGCGGCGGACGGCCTCGTCGGTGATGTTGTGCTCGTTCAGGTCGATCATCGGCGTGTCCTCCTCGGGGTCGGGCTCTCGGGGCCCCCCGAGAATAGCGCGGGCCCGGAGCCAGGTCCAGACGGCGGCGGGCCCGGCGCGGCCCGTCTGGGGGGCGGCGGGCCTACTCGCCCGGCGACGTAGTCCCGGGCGGGCCATCGCAGTTCTTGGTCCGGCGGCGCCGACCTTCCTAGACTACGCCGTATCATGACCGGTGGGCCCCGTCACCCATGGACGTGATCTTCCACCTCCTGCAGCGACTCAACGAGGTCGCGGCGACGATCGGCGGCTGGCTGCTCGCCGCCCTGGGCCTCGTCCTGCCGGGGGTGCTGCCTCCGGAGCTGGCGGCCCCGGTCGGGTGGCTGGTGGCGCTCACCGCCGTCCTCGCGCTGACCGAAGTGGCCCGCAAGCTCACGTGGATCGTCGTGGGGATCGGCTGGCTGCTGCTCGCCGTCCGCGTCGTGATGGCGGCCCTGCAGGCCTAGACGAGAGCCGGACTGCGCGAGGGTCGGGGCGCTATAGCCGCGCCATCACCCGATCCGCGAAGTCCTCGATGACGCGGTACTGCCGGTCGAGCGGCGGGTAGAGCATGATCTGGCTCAGCCCCTGGCGCTCCAGCTCCTGGAGGCGCTCCACGACGCGCTCCGGCACGCCGGCGAGACACGTCGCCTCGATCAGCTCCGGGGTGAGGAAGCGCGCCTCCTCCGGATCCACGAAGCTGTAGTGGCTGCCGTGCAGGCGCTGATGCCGGATCTCGGCCGGCGCCTGGTTGAGCCAGTCGAGGTAGCCCTTCCAGACCGGCCGCGCGTAGACGGGCGGTTCCGCGCCGGTCTCCAGATGGTGCGCCACGAGGTAGTGCAGCCCCGAGATGACCGCCGCGCCGCACTCCGCGATGATGCGCTCGGAGTTGGCCGGCTCGCCCGGCTGCAGCAGGGCCACGTTCACCATCGCGGCGATGTGGAAGCCCGCGGGCAGGGCGCGCCCGGCCTTCTGGGCGCCGCGGCGCGCATTCGCGAGCATCTCCGGCACCGTCCCGCCGCGCGGCATGCCGGAGATGAGCCCGTCGCCCAGCTCGCCGGCCAGGGCCTGGGCCTTCGGGCCGAAACCCGCGAGGTAGACCGGGATCGGGTGGTCGAGATCGATGAAGCGGTGCTCGCGCATCTGGAAGCGGATCGGGTGCGTCTCACCGTTCAACGTGTAGTCGACTTGCTCGCCGCGGAGCAGGGCGCGGACCGTTTGCACGTACTCCTTGAACGGGCCGAGGCGCATCGGCTTCTGGCCGAGCGTGCGCATCGCGGTGTGGCCGGTGCCGAGCCCGATGAAGCAGCGTCCGGGCGCCAGGCGGTTGATGGTGGCGATGCCGTTGGCCGCCACCGGCGCGAGCCGCAGCCCGGGCACGTTCACGCCGGTGCCGAGGCGCATCCGGCGCGTCTGCTGGGCGGCCAAGGCCAGCACCGCCCAGCAGCTGGATCGGATCATCTGGCTGTCGGTCACCCAGCAGTGCGAGTAGCCGAGGTTCTCGGCGTGGGTGATGTAGCCGATCTCGTCGATCTTGGCGGTGACGATGCCGAAGTCCATGGCGGAGGGGGCTCAGTGCATCACGAGGCCGCCGGTGACGTTGATGGCCTGGCCGGTCATGTAGGACGACTTGCCGGAGGCGAGGAAGCCGACCACGTTGGCCACGTCTTCCGCCTTCTCGATACGGCCCAGCGGGATCTGCGCCACCCGCTGCTTGACGTACTCGCCGGGCGGCAGCCCCATGAGGCCCTCGCCCGCCTCGCGGTCCACCTGGAAGATCATGTCGGTCTCCACGATGCCGGGGCACACGCAGTTGGCGCGGATGCCGTCGGCGGCGTGCGCCAGGGCCAGGCTCCGGGTCATGCTGATCACCGCCGCCTTGGTGATGCCGTAGACCAGCGAGGTCTTGAGTCCCATCTTGCCCGCCATCGAGGCCAGGCTGATGATGTTGCCGCGCTTCGCCCGGACCATGTGGCGCAGCACCGCCTGGCTCGCGAAGAAGACGCCCTTGGCGTTGACCGCGAGCAGCCGATCCCAGTCGGCCTCGGTCACGTCCGCGGTGTGCATCGACTTGTGGATGCCCGCGTTGTTCACGAGGATGTCGATGTCGATGCGCCCCAGCTCGGCCACGGTGCGGTCGGCCATCGCCTGCAGGTCGGCCAGGCGCGTGACGTCGGTGCGGAGGGCGAGCGCGCGGCGCCCGAGCTTGCGCACCTCGTCGGCGGTGCGCGTGCCGGTCGCCTCGTCCATCTCGGCCACCACGATGTCTGCCCCCAGTCCCGCCAGCTCCAGCGCGATGGCGCGGCCGATATTGCGCCCCGCGCCGGTGACGATCGCGGTCTGGCTCGCCAGCTCCATGTCAGCAGCACCCGCCGGCGATGCCGGCCGGCTTCCGCTGGATCAGCTCGAGGCGGACGTCGTCCGGGGCCTGGATGAAGCAGATGCGGGGACCGCCGGGGATCTCGATCGGCCCTTCCAGCAGCCTCGCGCCCAGCGCTTCCAGGCGCGTGATGTCGGCCTCGAGGTTCTCGGAGTCGAAGCCGAAGTGCTCGAGGCCGTGGTGGGCCCGGGCGTCGCCAGCGCCGAGCTTTTCGTTGGTGCGCGCGCCCGAGATGTTCACCGGGGTGCCGTCCTCGCTCTGGCAGCGGACGAAGCGGTCGCCGAAGACCCGGGTCTCGTCGGAGACGATCTTGAACGCGAAGGCCTTCACGTACCAGTCGGCCGTCTTGCGGGGATCGGAGGCCTTCAGATGGATGTGGTTGATCCGGTAGGGCATGGCGGTGTCCTTTCGGCTGAGGTATCGTCGGGGCCGCTGCGGCGCGGCGCCGCTAGAGGATAGTAGGACCCGCGCGCCGGTTCAAGGACCGGCGCGTTCACGAGGAGCGATCCATGGATATCGGCTGCCATCTTCCGAACCAAGGCCCCCTGGCCACCGGTCTAGCGCTCGGGCGCTTCTGCCGCGAGGCCGAGCAGCGTGACGTCGCCTCGCTGTGGGTGAGCGACCACGTCATCTTCCCGCGCACTGCCACCGGCAGCTATCCGGGCGGGCGCTTCCCGCACGCGCCCGACAGGCCCTATCTGGAGCCGGTGACCGTGCTGGCCGCCGCCGCAGTCTGCACCACCAGGGCGCGTCTGGGCGCCTCGGTCTTCATCCTCGGCCACCGCCACCCGGTGGTCATGGCCAAGATGCTCACCAGCATCGACGCGCTCTCCAGCGGCCGCCTGATCTGCGGCGTCGGGGTGGGCTGGTGGAAGGAGGAGCTCGAGATCCTGGGCGTGCCCTTCCACGCCCGGGGCCGGCACGGCGACGAGATCCTGCGCGCGTTCAAGGCGTTGTGGACGGAGGACAACCCCCGCTTGGACGGCGAGTTCTTCCGCTTCCGCGACCTGGGCTTCGCGCCCAAGCCGGTGCAGAAGCCGCACCCGCCGATCTGGGTCGGCGGCGACAGCCCGGGCGCGTTCCGGCGGGTGGTCACGCTGGGCGACGGCTGGCACGCGACCTCCAAGGACCCGGCGCAGCTCCACGAGGGCCTGGGCCGCCTGCGCGCGGTCGCCGAGCAGCACCAGCGCGACATGAAGACGATCGACATCTCGGTGCGCTACAGCCTGCCCGACACGCTGATCGCGGGCGGCCCGCAGCAGGCGATCGACCAGCTCGCGGCTTACAAGCGCCTCGGCCTGAGCCACGTGCTGGTCGACTTCCGCCGCGACGACCTCGGCCGGATGCTCGAGCTGCTGGAGCTGGTAACCGGCACCATCCGTCCGGCCGTGGAGTAGATGGGGTCAGGTCTTACATTCCGACATTTTTCGGGCTCGCAGTTGAGTCACGCCGCGCCGGAAATGTCGGAATGTAAGACCTGGCCCCTGCCCCTTAGAATCGGGGCATGACCTTTTCGGCGAAGAGGCGCATGGAGCGGGTGACCTTCTCGTGGGGGAGGCCGCCGCGGGAGAAGGCGCCCATGAAGTGGCTGACGCCCAGGGCCTCGTGGTGCAGGCGGATCTTGTCGGCCACCTCCTCGGCGTCGCCCGCGATCGCGGCCACGTCGAGGGCCTTCTCCTCGGTCAGCGAGAGCAGGTTCTCGCGCACGCGCTTGTAGAACCTGTACTGCTCGGGCGGCGCGCCCTGCGGGTCGGCGATCAGGTCGGCCTGGGTACGGAAGAACCAGAGCACCGGCTCGCGCAGGTCGTCGCGGGCCTGCTTCGACGTCTCGGCCACGTGGATGATCTTGTTCATGCAGATCTCGGCGCCCTCGGTGGGGCCATGGGTGGCCTTCCATTCCGCGTGATAGACGTCGTAGTTCTTGCGCAGGATATCGAGCGGCGTGAACGCGGGTGAGGTGAGGATCTTGAGCCCGCGCTTCGCGGCCAGCGCATAGGTATCCGGTGAGACCGCCGCGGTCCACAGCGGCGGGTGCGGCCGCTGCACCGGCCTGGGGTTCACCTGCACCTGCGGCACCTTGTAGAAGGCGCCGTCGAAGGACATCTCGTCCTCGGTCCACGCGCGGCGGATGATCTCGAGCGCTTCGTCGAAGCGCTGGCGGGTGTCGGCCATGGAGACGCCGAGGCCGTGGAACTCCTTCGGCTGGTAGCCCCGCCCAAGACCGAACTCGAGTCGGCCCCCCGAGAGGATGTCGATCTCCGCCCACTCCTCCGCGATCCGCAGCGGGTGCTCGAAGGGCGCGATGACCACCGCGGTGCCGATGCGGGCCCGCCGCGTCTCCCGTGCCAGGGCCCCCGCCAGTGGCGCCAGCGACGGGACGATGCCGTACGGCGAGAAATGGTGCTCGGCGAGCCAGATCGTGTGGAAGCCCAGCTCGTCCGCGAGCCGGCATTCCGCGATGGCGTTGCCGTACACCTCCGCGTGGCTCTGCCACTGGCGCCAGGACAGGAGGTTCTGGGTCGAGAATTTCACGGCGCCACCCTAGCACGATCCGGCCGCCCGGGCGACGGGCCTGCCGCGTGCGCTTGCGGGTCGGTCGCCCGCGCCGCCGGGACAGCTTGCGGGGCAAGGTGCCGGAATCACATGCGGACGGGTCGCCCGCGTGCTCAACCCCGCAAGCCGACCTTGCCTCCGCCCCGGCGAACCCCGCGGAATTCCGGGTGGCTGGCGAGGCACGGCGCTTGCTCCGCGATGGCCGTGTCGCCGGCGCCAACCCATCGACAGGAGGATTGACCATGCGTCGCATCGCACCCGCGATCCTGATGCTCGCCGTCTTCGTCGCGCTCCCGGTGCAGGCCCAGCAGCACGTCCACACGGTGGCCACGCCGGAGCTGCTCAAGTGGGTCGAGCCCGCGCCGCTGCCCGGAGCCCGACTCGCCGTCGTGCAGGGCGACCCGAGCAAGGAAGGGCTGTTCGTCTATCGCCTGAGGATGCCGGCGGGCTACCGTATTCCCCCGCACCTCCACAAGGCCAGCGAGAACGTCACCGTGCTCTCGGGCGTATTCTTCGTCGGGGCCGGCGAGAAGTTCGACCAGGGCTCGGGTCAGGAGCTGCCGGCCGGCGGATTCGTCTCGATTCCGCCGAACCACCCCCACTTCGCCTGGGTCGGCGGTCAGGAGACCGTCGTCCAGGTGCACGGCGTGGGGCCGACCGATCTCCGCTTCATCAACCCCGCCGACGATCCGCGGGCGAAGAAGTAGGAGGCCGGCGATGCCCAAGTTCCTGATCGAGCGCGAGATCCCGGGCATCGGCGCGTGGAGCGCGGGCCAGCGGCAGAAGGCGGCCGAGGAGTCGCGGGCCGTCCTCCGGGACCTGGGGCCGGAGATCCAGTGGATCACCCGCTACGGGACCGGCGACCGGCTGTACTGCGTCTACATCGCGCCGGGCCCGGAGCTGATCCGGGAGCACGCGGCGCGCGGCGGCTTTCCGTGCAATCGGGTCTCCGAGGTGCGGGCGGAGATGGACCCCACCACCGCGGAACCGGGGGTGTGATGGAGCCCCGGGCCTTCTTCCGCGAGGCGGGCCGTGGGGCCGCGGTCGTCTGCGTTCATGCGAGCGCGAGCTCCTCGGCCCAGTGGCGGCCGTTGATGGATCGTCTGGCCGACCGCTTCCGGACGCTCGCGGCCGACCTGTACGGCTCGGGCAAGAGCCCGATGTGGCCGGCGGTCCGGCCGCTGTCGCTCGCCGACGAGGTGGCGTTGCTCGATCCCGTCCTTGCCGCGGCGGGTCGGCGGTTCCATCTCGTCGGCCACTCCTACGGAGGCGCGGTGGCCCTCCGGGCGGCGCTCGCCGCGCCGGGCCGGGTCGAGTCCCTCGTCCTGTTCGAGCCGGTGCTGTTCTCGGTGCTGACCGCCGAGGATCCGACCCAGCCCGCGGCCCGGGAGATCGCCGCGGTGCGCGACGATACGGTCCGCGCGCTCGAGCGCGGGGACCCGCGCGCGTCCGGCGCGCGGTTCGTCGATTACTGGATGGGGGCCGGCGCGTGGGCGGCCATGCCGGAGCCGCGCCGCGAGGCGCTGGCCGGTGCGATGACCACGGTGAAGGCCGAATGGGACGCCGCGTTCAGGGAGCCGACGCCGCTGTCGGCCTTCGCGGAGCTCGACGTGCCGGTCCTCTGTCTCACCGGCTCGGAGTCTCCCGCCTCGTCGAGAGCGGTGGCCCGGCTGCTCACGAAGACCTTGCCTCGCGTGACCGCGGTCGAGATCGAGGGCGTGGGACACATGGGGCCGGTGACCCACCCGGATCGAATCAATACGCTCATCGAGCGCTATCTAACCGACGGCGCCACCACCCCGACCGAATAGACCAGGAGGAACGACAATGGCACATTCGACCTCGACGAGCATCCTCTCGGACGCGATGCTGAAGCGGTTCGCCGACCGGGCCCCGGGCTACGACCGGGACAACCGGTTCTTCGAGGAGGACTTCGCAGAGCTCCGACAGGCAGGCTACCTGGCGGCGGCGGTCCCGCGCGAGCTGGGCGGCGGCGGGCTCAGCTTCGCGCAGGTGATGCACGAGCAGCGGCGCCTCGCGTCGCACGCCCACGCGACGGCGCTCGGGATCAACATGCACCTCTACTGGACGGGAGTCGCCGCCGACCTGTGGCGGGCGGGCGACAAGTCGCTGGAGTGGGTGCTGAGCGGCGCGGTCGCGGGCGAGGTCTACGCCGCGGGCCACGCCGAGAAGGGGAACGACATCCCGGTGCTCCTGTCGACCACCAAGGCCGAGCGGGTCAAAGGCGGGTACCGCTTCAGCGGCCACAAGCACTTCGGGAGCCTGACCCCGGTGTGGACCTTCCTCGGCCTCCACGGCATGGACACGGGCGACCCGGCGGCTCCGAAGATCGTCCACGCCTTCATGCCTCGGAACACCGAGGGCTACAGCATAAAGGACACGTGGGATGTCCTCGGGATGCGCGCCACCGCGAGCCACGACACGATCCTCGAGGGCGCGCTCGTGCCCGACCGGTACATCGCCCGCGTGGTGCCGGCGGGGTTCGCGGGCGCCGATCTCTTCATCCTGGCTGTCTTCCAGTGGGCGCTCACCGGCTTCGCCAACATCTACCACGGCCTGGCGTGCCAGATGCTCGACCGCACCGTGGAAAGCGTGAAGAAGAAGACCTCGCTCGGAATCTCACGGGGCTCGATGGCCTATCACCCGGAGGTGCAGCGCGGCGTGGCCCAGATGGTGATGGAGGTGGAGGCGATCGGCCCGTACCTCGACCGGCTGGCCGAGGACTGGACCAAGGGCGTCGACCACGGCGCGGCCTGGCCGCTCAAGATCGTCGCGGCGAAGCACCGGGCGGTGGAGAGTGCCTGGAAGGTCGCGGACCTCGCGCTCGACCTGGCCGGCGGGTTCGGCATCTTCGCGGCTTCCGGGATCGAGCGGCTGCTCCGCGACGCGCGCCTTGGCCGCATCCACCCGGCCAACCCCGCCCTCGCCCACGAGATCGTCGGCAAGCTGACGCTGGGGATCAACCCGGACGAGCAGCCACGCTGGGGGTAGCCCCCTACGTGATCAGGCCGTAGAACCTGCCCGCGTTCTCGCACGTCATCTTGTGCGTGACGTCGGGCGGCAGGTGGCCGAACTGCTCGGCGATGTACTTGGTGGAGTCGGGCCACACCCCGTCGCCGTGCGGGTAGTCGGAGCCCCACATCAGCGTCTCCACACCCATGTCGTCGATCAGCTTGGTGCCGATGCGATCGAACTGGAAGGTGGCCTTGCACTGCCGGCGCCAGTAGTCACTCGGCTTCATCTTGAGACCGAGATCGTGGAAGCGGTCCTCCCACTCGAAGTCCATCCGGTCGAGCGCGTAGGGGACCCAGCCGATGCCGCTCTCGCCGAAGGCGATGCGCACGTTGGGATAGCGCTCGAGCACCGCGGCCCCGATGATCGCGGCCAGGATATTGACCAGGTTCATCTGGAACGCGGAGACCACCGTGAAGAAGGCGGCGCGCCGGGTGAGGCCGGTCTGCTTCTCCAGCACCGAGGGCGGCAGGGCCGGGAACGTGTGGAAGTGGAGCGGCAGGTTCACGTCGTTGACCGCCTTCCAGAGCGGCTCCCACGCCGGATGCCACATCGGCTCCATGTCCCACGAGCAGGAGAGCTCCATGCCGCGCAGGCCGAGCTTGGCCACGCGGTAGACCTCCTGGACCGCCGCGTCGATGTCGCCGTAGGGCAGGCAGGCGAGGCCGATGAACCGGTCCGGGTCGTGGCGGCAGAAGTCCACGAGCCAGTCGTTGTAGATGTGGAACATCTCGGTGGCGGCTTCGTGGTCGTTCAGCCGCGTCGCCGCGCCCAGGATGCCGTAGATGACCTCCGCCTGCACGCCGTCGCGGTCCATGTCTCTCGCCCGCAGCGCCGGATCGGTCGGACGGGCGATACCCTTCCGGCCATCATCGTAGAGACCCGTAGACGCCATCACGTCCACCCGGTGGTGCATGCCGGGGACGTACTTCTGCCCGGCGGGACCCACGCCGCCCCAGAGGCCGAACGAGACGCCGTTCTTCGCGGTCCAGTAGGGGCCGTCGGGCCCGTCCTTCACGTAGGGCATGCGATCCTTGAGCGCCGCCGACGCATTCTCGGTGAAGAGATCGGGCGGGATCCAGGGCAGGTCGATGTGGCAGTCGGCGGAGATCCGTTCGTAGCGCATGACGCCCCCTTTTGGCCGGTACCGGGCTCACTGCTCGCGTGGACAGAGCCTAGCCACCGGCGGGGTCCACGTCAAGGCGGGCGGGACGGGAGACCCCCGGCGCGCCTTGACTCGGGACCTCCGGACGCGGCACCATGCCCGGGCCGCCATGCTCCAGGGCATCCGCGTCCTCGACCTCTCCCGCGTCATCGCCGGGCCCTACTGCGCGGCCCTCCTGGGCGACCTGGGCGCCGACGTCATCAAGCTCGAGCGGCCGGGTCGCGGCGACGACCTGCGCGCTCTCCGCGGCACCGGCCAGATGAGCGCCCCCTTCGCGGCGGTCAACCGCAACAAGCGCGGGATCGCGGTCGACCTCCAGAAGCCGGAGGGCGCGCGGCTCGCGTTCGACCTGGCTCGCCGGGCCGACGTGGTCATCGAGAACTTCCTGCCCGGCGTGGCCGAGAAGCTCGGGCTGGGCTACGCGGCGGTGCGCGCGGTGAATCCGGCGGTGGTCTATGCCTCGGTGACCGGATTCGGCCAGACCGGCCCGCTCGCGCGCAAGCCCGGCTACAACACGATCGCGCAGGGCATGAGCGGGCTCATGGCGCTCACCGGCATGCCAGGGGATCCGCCGACGCGGGTGGGCGGCTCGGTGTCCGACGTGGCCGCGTCCTACATGACCTTCGGAATGGTCAACGCCGCCCTCGTGCACCGCTTCCGCACGGGGGATGGCCAGCACGTGGACGTGAGCCTGGTGTCGGCGAGCCTCGGGCTCCTGCCGGATCCGGTCGCGATCTACTTCGACACCGGCGAGCGGCCCAAGCGCGCGGGCAACCGCAACCTGCACCTCTCGCCCGCGGAGGCCTTCCAGGCCAAGGACGGCTTCGTCAACGTGGTGCTGATGAACCCGGAGCAGTGGGGCCGCTTCTGCCAGGCGCTCGGCGATCCGGCCATGGAGGCCGATCCGCGCTTCGCCGATAATCCGGCACGGCTTGCCAATCATGCGGCGTTCAAGGCGCGGGTGGAAGCCGTCCTCGGCACCGCCTCCGCCACCGACTGGGTGGCGCGCTTCGAGGCGGGCGGCATCGCGGCGGGCCCGATCTACGAGTTCCACGAGGTCTTCGAGGATCCGCAGGTGCGCCATCTCGGGCTCGTGGCCGAGGTGGACCAGCCCGGCGCCGGCAAGGTCAAGATTCTCACGTTCCCGGGCCGCGCCTCCGCCACCCCGCCGCGGATCGATCGCCCCGCGCCGCTGCTCGGCCAGCACACCGCGGAGGTGCTCGGCGAGCTCGGGCTCTCGCGCGAGGAGATCGATCGCCTCGCCGCGGCCTCCGTCATCGTGCTCGGCGACCAGCCCGCCTAGGGAACTCGGAGGGGGGCTGCGCCCCCCTTCCGAACCTCCCCCGGGAGATCGGAAGCGCGGGCGAAGTCCGCGCTCGAACGTGGACCACTCTGCTGGCGGCGGATCGTCCGATGTTACCGGGACAGCCGCCTAGCCCACGCTGTTCGACGCGGCCGCCCGGCCGCGTATTTACACGATTTCGCGGGAATAGCGACCACCGTCTCCCTCGTCTGATCGAGCGAGGAGGACCCCGTCATGCGACTGCTCTGGATTCCCCTGGCCATGCTCCTGCTGGCCGGGTGTGTCGTCGTGCCGATCGCGCCGCGCGGATACGCGCCGCCGCGCCCGCGCGCCACCTACATCCACCCGGCCCCCCCGATCTACCCGTACTGGTCCGCGCCGCGCCACGCGCCGCGCTACTATCACCGCGGCCGCTGGTAGTATCCTCGGCGGGTGCGCCGCCCACCGCCCGTCTTCCACTGGCTGATTCCGGTACTCGGAAGCCTGGCGGTGCTGGCGGCGCCCTCGCCCGAAGGCCTGAGCGCCGAAGGCCAGCGCGTCCTCGCGGTGATCGTGCTCGCCATCGGGCTCTGGGGCTTCGAGGCGCTTCCGCCCGGCGTCACGGGTGTGGTCGCGATCATCGCGCTCGTTCTCACCCACGCGGTGCCGGGCATCCGCGAGGGGCTCGTCGGCTTCGCGGATCCCATCGCCTACTTCCTGATCGGCGTGCTGACCATCGGCGTGGCGGTGGCACGGAGCGGCCTCGCCGAGCGGGTCGCCCACGTGCTGCTCGCGCGGGGGCGCGGCCGGGCCGGCGCGCTCTACGTGCATCTGCTCCTCGCGCTGCCGCCGCTCACGCTGTTGCTGCCGTCGGCGACGACCCGCACCGGCATCCTCGTCCACGTCTACGATCAGGCCCTCGCGCTCGGCCGCGTGCCGCCCGGCGCGCCGCTCGCCCGCGCCATCATGCTGGTGCTGAACTCGGTGAACCGGCTGTCGTCCACGATATTGTTGACCGGCGGCATCACGCCCATCGTGGCCGCCGGCCTGATCGGCACGACCTCGTGGACGCGCTGGTTCGTGCTCATGAGCGTGCCGTACCTCGCCCTGATCTCGCTCGCCGCCGTCGCGATCTACCTGCGCCATCGCGCCGGCTTCCGCATGGCGGTGCGGGTGCCGCCGCGGCCCGAGCCGCGCCCACTCACCGCCGTCGAGTGGCGCACCGCGCTGATCGTCGCGGGCGCGGGGCTCCTGTGGCTGACCGACGCCGTGCATCAGTGGCATCCCACGCTGCCCGCCCTCCTGGCCTGGGTGTGCTTGCTGATGCCCGGCCTGGGCGTGCTCACCTGGCGGCAGTTCGAGCAGGAGCTGGGCTGGACCAACCTCTTCGTCATCGCCGCGTCGCTGTCGCTGGCCCAGGCGCTCTCGCGCTCCGGCGCGAGCGACTGGCTGGCCGGCGGCGTGGTGGGGGTGGCCCGTTCGGTGGCCGACTCGCCCTGGATGGTGGTGGGCGTGCTGCTCGCGGCGTCCTCGGTGGTGCGGCTGCTGATCCCGAACATCACCGGGTTCCTCGCCACCACGATCCCGGTGGCGATGTCGGTCGGCACCACCGCGGGCCTGAACCCCATCCTCTGCGGGCTCATCGTCACCATCGCGGGCGACGCGGTCCTCTACTACCCGGCCCAGAGCGCCTCGTCGCTGGTGGTCTACGAGCGCGGCCACCTCGCCGCCGGGGAGATCTTCGGCTTCGGGCTGCTGATGACCGCGCTGGCCGCCCTCGTGGTGCTGGCGGTGGCGCTGCCCTACTGGGCGCTGGTCGGCGAGCCGCTCGTGAGCGGCCGATGAGCCGGTTCGCGGGGGACGCAGCCCGCGGCGAGGAGCTTACCGAGGGCGGTCGAGGACTTCGCGGATCTTGGCGATCAGGGCGGCGGGCGTGAACGGCTTGCCGAGCAGCAGCATGCTCGCGTCGAGCACGCCGTGGCGCACGATGGCGTCGCCGGTGTAGCCGGACATGTACAGCACCCGCATGGCGGGGCGGGTCGCCCGCACGCGGTCCACCATCTCGCGGCCGCTCATCCGCGGCATCACCACGTCGGTGAGGATCAGGTCGATCCGGTCGCCTTCCTTCTCGTGGACCTGCAGCGCCTGGGCGCCGTCGCCGGCTTCCAGCACGGTGTAGCCCTGCCGCTCCAGCACCTCGCGGGCGAGCGCCCGCACGTCGTCCTCGTCCTCCACGAGCAGGATGGTCTCCTGACCGACGGCCGGCCGGGTCGCCCCCGCCTCGTCGGCGCCGCCGGACTCGGTCGGCGCCGCGACCTGGGGCAGGAAGATCTCGAACGTGGCACCGCCGCCCACCGCGCTGCGGACGTGGATCGCGCCGCCGTGCTGGCGCACCGTTCCGTGCACCATCGAGAGCCCGAGGCCGGTGCCCTTGCCGGGCTCCTTGGTCGTGAAGAACGGTTCGAAGATGCGGGTCTGGGTCGCCGCGTCCATGCCCACGCCGGTGTCGATCACCCGGAGGACCGCGTAGGGGCCGGCCGGGAGCGCCTCGGGGCGATCGGGCGGGGCCGCTCCGAGCCGCACGTGGTCGGTCTCGACGCCGAGCGTGCCCCCGTTCGGCATCGCGTCGCGCGCGTTCACCGCCAGGTTCATCAGCGCCTGCTCGAGCTGGGCGCGATCGGCGTTGACCCGACCGGCGCCCGGCCCCAGCGTCAGCAGCAGATCCACGTCCTCCCCGATGAGGCGCCGCAGCATCGTGCTCACGTCCGCCACCGTGGTGTTGAGATCGAGGATCTTCTTCTGGAGCACCTGCTTGCGGCTGAAGGCCAGGAGCTGGCGCGTGAGCGCGGCGGCGCGGTCCGCCGTCTTCTGGATCAGCTCCACGCTGCGACGCGCCGGGTCGTCGGCCTTGAGCCGGCCGAGGAGCAGGTAGGTGCGGCCGGTGATGATCGTGAGCAGGTTGTTGAAGTCGTGGGCCACCCCGCCCGCGAGGCGCCCCACCGCTTCCATCTTCTGGGACTGGCGGAGCTCTTCCTCGAGCTCGAGGCGCTGGGTGATGTCCATCATCGCGCCGATCATCCGCGTGGGCCGGCCGTCCCCGTCGTGGAGCACGTAGCCCCGGTCGAAGACGTTGGCGTACGAGCCGTCGGCCCGACGGTAGCGATACTCCGCGCTCCAGCTCTCGGCGCCGCGCTCGATCGCGGCGTGGATGTCGCTCTGCACGCGCTCGCGATCGTCCGGATGAATCGTCTCGCCCCACCACGCGACGTCCGGGCCGACCTGCTCCGCGGGGTAGCCGAAGAGGGTGCTGACGCCCTCGTTCCACCACAGGGCCTGGCTCACGAGGTCCCGGTCCCAGACCGCGTCGTTGGTGGCGCGCGCCACGAACTGGAAGCGCTCCTGGCTCTCGCGCAGCGCGCGGACCAACCGTTCCGCGGTGCCGCGGGCGAGCTGCTCGGCCTCGAGGATCTGGGCGTTTCGGATCGCGATGGCGGCGTGCGCGGCCAGCCGCACCAGGACCGACTCGTGCTGGTCGGTGAACGCCCGGGGCGAGCGGTTGTCCACGTAGAGGAGGCCCTCGACGCGCTCGTCGATGAGGATCGGGACCACCATCTTGGCGGTGATCCCGAGGGTGGTGATCTGCTGCTCGTAGTCCTGACTGATCCGCGGATCGCGGAGGTAGTCATCCGTGCGCACGGGCCCGCGCTGCTCGAGCGCGAGCCCGCCGAGCCCCCGGCCGGGCTCGACCCGGACGCGCGTGAGGTCCGTGTACCACGCGGACGTCCAGTAGCGGAGAAGCACCGCGTCGGATTTGGGGATGCGCAGGCCGATCACCGCGCCGTCGCTCTGGCACAGCTCCTGGGCGGCCTCGGTGACCCGGCGGAGCACGGTGGCCAGCTCGGGCGCGGCCCCGATCGTGCGGGCCAGGTCGGCCAGCACCTCCGCCTCGCGCCGCCGCCGCTCCTCCTCCGCGAAGAGCCGGGCGTGCTCGAGGGTGAGCGCGGCCTGGTCGGCGAGGGCCTCGGCGAGCTGCACCGCGCGCGCGTCGAAGACGGTGCCGGTCGTGGTGCGCACCGCGAGCACGCCGATGAGCCGGTCCTGGGTGAGCAGGGGCACCGCGAGGATGGCCCGGTCGACGCCCTGGTCCATGTGGGCGTGCAGGGCCGGGGAGATGTCGATCCGCGCGTCGGCGAGGACGTCCGGGCTGGTGATGGTGCACCGCTCACGCATCGCGAGGCCGACCGCACCCGATCCGGGCTCGCGCACCGCCCGCCAGCCCGCGGTCGGCGCGGCGGGCTCGTACGACACCGCCATCGCGAGCAGATTTCCGGAGTCGGTGTCGATCCGGTAGACGACCGCGGAGCGGCCGCTCAGCAGGGAGCGGAGGCTCTCGGCGATGCGCTCACCGACCACGTCGGGATCGAGCCGCTCGGAGAGGAGCCGGCCGATGCCGGTCAGGGCGCGGGTCTCCTGCAGTCGCGTCCACTGCTCCTCGAGCAGGCGCGTGTTCTCCTGCTCGAGTGCGCGCAGACGCGCGTGGAGCGCCGCCTCGTCCTGTGTCTCCGCGCTGTTCCCGGGGGTCATCGGTGGCATCCGCTCGTTGGAGAGCAAGGACCACGCCACAGACAAGTAGCTGAAATGGTGGACGTCCTGGTCGTCGGCCGAGCGTAAACTGTCAGGTTTCTGCCTGAAATGAGCACTACGGCGGCGGCATCCCGGGACAAGGCGCCGGGCGCTCTGCTACGATCCGGCTCATCGTCGCCAGCCGCTCACCCTCTTTCCGGGAGATTCGCCGCCATGACGACCGACGCGAAGATGATCAATCACCTCTGGACCCACAGGACGCAAGACCATCCGTTCCTGTCCGACGAGGAGCTGGTGATCGATCGCGCCGAAGGCGTGTGGGTCTGGACCGAGCGGGGCAAGAAGCTCCTGGACGGCTTCGCCGGGCTCGCGGTCGTCAACGTGGGTCACGGCCGCCGCGAGATCGCGGAGGCGATCGCCGAGCAGACGGTGCGGCTGGCCTACTACCCGACCACCCGGCAGTTCTCGAATCGCCCGGCCGCGGAGCTCGCGACGAAGCTGGCGTCGATCACCCCCGGCGACCTGCGCTACACGATGTTCGCGGTGAGCGGCTCCGAGGCCAACGAGCGCTCGATGCAGATCGCGCGGCAATACTGGCTGGCCACCGGCAAGCCGGGCAAGTACAAGGTGATCTCGCTCGAGGGGGGTTACCACGGCGCGACGATGGGGACCTTCGCGGTCTGCGGCCTGCCCAATCTCTCCAAGCCCTACGCCCCGCTCGAGGTGCCCGGGTTCGCCAAGGTGGCGCCGCCGCATCCCTTCCGTGATCTCGCGGGCGGCACCGAGGGGGAGCTGATCGCGCGCCGGATCGCCGAGCTGCGCGAGGCGATCGACCGCGAAGGACCCGACACGGTGTCGGCGGTGATCATGGAGCCGGTGCTCTCGTCGGGCGGCTTCATCATGCCGCCGATCGGCTGGCTCCGGGCGGTGCGCGCGCTCTGCGACGAGCGGGACGTGCTGATGATCGCCGACGAGGTCATCACCGGCTTCGGCCGCACGGGCCGGTGGTTCGCCTGCGAGCACGACCAGGTCGTGCCCGACCTGATGTCGGTGGCCAAGGGCATCACCTCGGGCTACATCCCGCTCTCCGCGAGCATCGCGCGCGGCCGTCTCGCGGAGGCCTTCTCCGGCACCACCACCCAGGAGAACGTCCACCCCAACACCTACGCGGCCCACCCGGTGGCCTGCGCGGCCGCGCTCGCCAACCTGCGCATCATGGAGCAGGACCGGCTGGTGGCGAACGCCGAGACGATGGGCACGCGGCTCCTCGAGGGCCTGCGGAGCGCGGTGGGCAAGCACCCGATCGTGGGCGAGGTGCGCGGGCGCGGGCTCCTGGTCTGCGTGGACTTCGTGGAGCCCGACGGCTCCGGCAGGCCGCTCGATCAGAAACTGGTCGCCGAGCTCGACCGCAAGGCCTGGGACCGCGGCGCGATCATCTACGCGCGCGGCACCGTTCTCCGTCTGGCGCCGCCGCTCTGCATCACCGCGGCCGAGGTGGACGAGCTGGTGGCCGTCGTCGCCGATAGCGTCGACTCACTCCAGCGCGACCTCTCCGCGCGCTAGCGTCGTCGCGAACAACCGCCTGAGACCACGCGCGAGCCGGGCGGGTCCTGTCGTCGGGGTCGCCCTGCCGGCAGCGCACCCCCCGACGACAGGACCCGCCCGCCGCGCGCGTTATCTCAGCCGGGCATGGGCCGCAACCCAGGCGCGCGCGAGGACTACGCGAGGAACTCGCGGGCGAGGGTCTCCCACATCATCGCGGAGAGCTTGAGGCTCTCGGTGTCCACGCGCTCGTTGTGACCGTGGAACATGAGCGGGTAGTCGGTGTAGGGGATGCGGAGCGACTGCAGGCCGAAGCCGTAGGCGGGCACGCCCTGCCAGCGGAAGAACTTGGCATCGGTCCCGCCGGTGGTCATCTTGGGCACCACGCGGCTACCCGGCATCAGCCGGGACGTCACCCGCTCCATCGTGGCCACCAGCGGGGTGTCGTGGGTGCTGAGCGTGCCTTGCTGGCCGCGGCCCGTGCGCACCGTCACCCGTGGGGCCAGGTCGCCGATCGCCTCCGCGAGCATGAGATCCACTTCCTCGCTCGTCACGCCGGGCAGGGCGCGGATGTCCACGTCGATCTCCACGCGGTCGGGAATGACGTTGGTCTTCACGCCGCCGTGCATGACGTTCGGTGAGAACGTGGTGTGGGTGCAGGCGTGGGCCTCGCGCGCCAGGGTCAGGTTGTCCATCCCGCGCACCGTCTCCAGCACCCGCGCAGGGTCGGTGAGGCCGGCGGTCAGCTCGGGCCCGAGATCCATGGCCTTCACGTACTCCCGCCACACGTCGAGGATGCGCGCCTTCGGCTGGTAGGCCGCGATGCGCCGCACGACCTCGGCGGCGGTCACCAGGGCATTGTCGGTGCGGAACGGGCGCGAGCCGTGACCGGGGGTGCCCGCCACCGTGAGCCGCCGCCAGTTGGCGCCCTTCTCGCCGACCGTGACGCCCAGCACGTGGCCCTTGCTGGTCGGGATGGGCACACCGCCGCTCTCGGTGATGACGTAGTCCGCCTTCACCGCCTCGGGCCGCCGCTCGACGAGATGGCCCGCGCCCAGATTACCGCCGGCCTCCTCGTCCGCCACCGCCAGGTAGATCAGCGTGCCGCGCGGGCGGAAGCCGCTCCGGGCCAGCCGCCGGGTCGCCACCGCCATCGTGCTGGTGAGGTTCAGCATGTCGATGGCGCCGCGGCCCCAGACCACGCCGTCCACCAGCTCGCCGCCGAAGGGATCGCGCTGCCAGCCGTCCGGGCTCACCGGTACCACGTCGGTGTGGCCCATCAGGAGCAGGCGGGGGGCCTTGGGATCGGAGCCCTCGATGCGCGCGATGAGGCTCTCGCGCCCGGGCTCGGAGGTGTAGCGCTCGCACGCCACCCCCGCGCCCGCGAAGTAGTCCTCCAGCGCCGCGCAGCTCCGCGTCTCCTGGCCGGAGGCGGCGGTGCCGTCATTGACGCACGCGTTGCGGATCAGGGTGCGCAGCAGCTCGGTCGCCTCGGTCTCGACGCTCTGCTCGTCTCGCATGGGGTCCTCGTTCTATGCAGATCTCGATGGGGTCAGGTCTTGCATTCCTACACTGCCCGAGAAGTTCCGGATGATCCAGCCCGCGATGGAATGGCGGGCCGGGCCCACCGGCATCTCGGTGCGCGGAAACCACCGCGCGTCCTCGAGCTCGTCGCGGTCGATGGTGATCTCGCCGCCCGCGTAGCTCGCAACGAAGCCGATCATGAGCTGGCTCGGGAAGGGCCAGTTCTGGCTGCCTACGTATTGGATGTCCTTGACGTCCACGCCGACCTCTTCCTTCACCTCGCGCGCCACGCAGCCTTCGAGCGATTCGCCGTTGTCGACGAACCCGGCCACGAGCGCGTAGCGCCCGGGCGCCCAGATGGCCTTGCGCGCGAGCAGCACGCGGTCGCCGTCGCGCACCAGCACGATGACCGCCGGGTGCAGGTGGGGGTAGTGCTCATAGCGGCACGCCTCGCACCGCTTGCCCCACTCGCCCGGGAGGCGCACGGTGAGCGCGCCGCAGCGCGGGCAATGCCCGCTCGTGGATTCCCAGTACAGCAGCTGCATGGCCATGCCGCCCAGCGTCAGCAGATCGTCGGGGAGCCGCGTGCCCTGCATGGGCACGAGGGTCTCGGCGGTCAACCCGTCCGGGATCGGTGTCCCCTTCGGCAGCCCGGCCACCCAGAAGGGCTCGCCCGCGCAGGTGCCGAGCCAGTGACGCGGGCCCAGCCCGTCGAGACCGCGCGGCGGTGCCTCCGGGGTCGCACCGGCGGGCAGCCGGAAGCCGTCGCCGTCGGGCACCACCAGGAGCTTCTGCTCCTGGACGATGAGCCAGCGGCCGGTGCCCGCGGGCGGCCCACCCCCACGCTTGGCGGGCGCGAACTCGCCGCGGAGGCAGTCCACGTTGAAGGGCAGGTAAACGGACAACGGTGTCACCGGCGTCGTCATGGGCGCCGCGAGTCTATCACGGAGAAATCCCGGTTGCGCTCCGACCCCGGCCGGGGTACCACTAGCCGCGACATGGCCGCCGCCCCCGAGCTGCTCTCCGCCCTCGCCGCCTCCGTCGCGGCGCGCCTCGTCGCCCGCAAGGAGACGATCGCGGTCTCCGAGTCCTCGACGGGCGGCCTGATCTCGGCCGCGCTGCTCTCGATCCCGGGGGCCTCCGCGTACTTCGTGGGCGGCGGTGTGATCTACACGCAGACCGCGCGCCGCGGCCTGCTGCAGCTTCCCGACGATGCGGTGCGCGGCATCCGCTCCAGCACCGAGGCCGCCGCGCGGCTCAACGCGAAGACGGTGCGCGAGCGGCTCGGCACCACCTGGGCGCTCGCCGAGACCGGCGCGGCCGGCCCCACCGGCAATCGCTACGGCGACGCGGCCGGCCACTCGTGCTTCGCGGTCGCGGGCGCGGTCGAGGCGGCCCGCACGCTCGAGACGGGGCGGAGCGACCGCGAGGCCAACATGTGGGCGTTCACCCGGGCGGCGCTCGAGCTGCTCGATGCCTGCCTTCAACAAGCGGGAGGGGGATCATGACCGACTCCACGATCCGCGTCGGCTTCATCGGTGCCGGCGCCAACACGCGCAAGCACCACATCCCCAAACTCCGGGCCCAACCCGGGGTCGAGCTGGTCGCGGTCGCCAACCGGTCGAAGGAGTCGGGCGAGCGGGTGGCCCGCGAGTTCGGCATCGGCCGGGTGCACGCGGGCTGGCCGGAGGTCGTCAACGCGCCCGACATCGACGCGGTGTGCATCGGGACCTGGCCCTACATGCACTGCGAGATGACGACCGCCGCCCTCGCGGCGGGCAAGCACGTGCTCTGCGAGGCGCGCATGGCCATGAACGCTACCGAGGGCCGGCGCATGCTCGAGGCCTCGCGCAAGGCCCCGGGCCTGGTCGCCCAGCTCGTGCCCGCGCCCCACACGCTGGAGGTGGACGCCACCGTCCAGGCGCTGCTCGGCGAGGGCTTCCTGGGTGAAGTGCTGGCGGTCGAGCTGCAGTCCTCGCCGGGTCGCTTCGTCGAGCCGGACGCCCCGCTGCACTGGCGGCACGACGTCACGCTGAGCGGCCACAATATCCTCAACATGGGGATCTGGTACGAGGCGATGATGCGCTGGCTCGGCCCCGCGCAGCGGGTGACCTCGATGACCAAGATCGCGGTGCCGAAGCGAAAGGACGCCACCGGCGCGACCCACGAGGTCAAGGTCCCCGATCACGTGGACATCCTGGCCCAGCTCCGGCGGGGCGCGGTGGCCCACCTCCGCTTCAGCTCGGTGACCGCGCTGGCCCCCGCGTCCGAGGCGTGGATCTACGGGAGCGAGGGCACGCTCCGGCTCGAGGCCGACCCCCTCCGACTCACCGGGGCCCGGCGCGGGGAATCGGCGTTGCGCGAGATTCCGGTGCCGCCCAAGACACGCATCGGCTGGCGGGTGGAGGAGGAATTCGTCAACGCGATCCGGGGCCGCGAGAAGATCGCCCGCACCACCTTCGAGGACGGCGTGCGCTACATGGAGTTCACGGACGCGGTCACCCGCAGCGCCGCCACCGGCCAGACCGTCGAGGTGAAGGACCTGTAAGTCTGGAGGCTGGAGGACCCCCTGACCCGTCCCCCTCTCCCCTCAGGGGAGAGGGCAGGGTGAGGGGATCAAGGGTGAGGGGGTGAGCAAGGCTAGGGGTGGCGCTACCCCCGATGCCAGTACGCGATCCGGCCGAAGATGGAGTCCCACGAGTTGAGCTCCACCCCGGTCAGGTGGTTGGCGGCGGCGTGGAGCACGTTGCGCCACGTCACCGGAATCACGACCGCCTTCTGCACCACGAGGTCGTTCATCTTGATGAAGAGAGCGGCCCGCCTGATCGGGTCCATCTCGACGTCCGCCTTGCGCCACAGGCGGTCGTACTCCGCGCTCCGCCACCGCGCGATGTTCCGTCCCGTCCACCCGTTCTCCTTCGTGGGCACCTCCCAGGAGACGAACTGGGACATGAAGAGCTGAGGGTCGAGGGAGGTGAACACGGTGTAGGTCTGGAGGTCCGCGTGGAAGCGCACGTTGGTGTCGACGTTGTTGACGTCGGCGGAGAAGAACACCGAGGCCGGGATCGCCTTGACTTCCATTTCCACGCCCGCGCGCGCGGCCGCCTGCTTGATCACCGTCTGGATCTTCTGCACGGTTGTGTTGGCGGCGGCCTGAAAGAGCAAGCGTAGGCGTCGGCCGTCCCGCGCGCGGACCCCGTCGACGCCGCGCGGATAGCCGGCCTGGTCCAGCAGGTCGTTGGCCTTCGCGACGCTGAACTCCCAGGTGCTGCTCCGCGAGCGGAACATCTCGGGGGAGTTCAGGAAGTTAGCGGTGGCATGCCCCGTGCGCCCCACCAGGTGCTGGTGGATCGCCACGCGGTCCACCAGCAGGCTCAGCGCGGTGCGCACCGGCTGCTCGGTCAGCAGCGGGTGCGGGGCCTTGAGGCTCGAGCGCTCCCCGTCCACCTCGCGCCACGGATCCGTCTGGTTGCACTGGATGAAGCTCACCCCGCTGCTCGGGATGGACAGGACGCGGCCCTTGCCGCCCTGCTCGATCCGCCGCAGGACCTCCTCCTCCACCAGCACGTAGTAGGCGAAGTCGTACTCGCCGGTCTGCAGCACCGCGCGGGCCGCTCCCACCGCGTCGCCGCCGCACTTGATGTCGAGCTTGTCGAAGAACGGACGGTTCGGCACGTGGTAGTGCTTGTTGATCTCCGCCCGGATGAAGTCGCCCGGCCGCCACTCCGCGAGCCGGTAGGGCCCGGTGCCCACCGCGGGGATCATGCCGATCGCCTCGCGGGCGCCCGCCCCCTTGACCCGCTCGAAGAGGTGGCGCGGAAGCAGCCCGCCGCCGGTGAACGCGGCGGCCCAGAACGGCTGCGGCTTCTTGAAGACGAGCTTCACGGTGTGGGAGTCGACCCGCTCGATCTGGGCGATGTCGTCGTAGGCCGCGCGGGTGCCCGCGGTGGTGGCGGGATCGATCGCGAACTCCCAGTTGAAGATCACGTCGTCGGCGGTGAACGGGGCGCCGTCGTGCCAGAGCACGTTGCGCTTGAGCCGCCAGGTCACCCACTGGCCGTCCTTCGCCAGGGTGCCCGCCTTGCGGCTCGGCATCTCCTCGGCCAGGACCGGCGCGAAGGTGCCATCCGCGGCGGGGGCGGCGAGCGGCTCGTAGAATATCCGCTGGACCGTGAAGTCGCGGAGGCCGCGGCCGAAGTGGGGGTGCAGCAGGGTGGGGGCGTCCCACATCAGGATGCGGAGCGTGCCCCCGCCGCCGCGCCGGGTGGGTGTGAACTCGGTCTCGGGCGGCTGCGCTGCGGCCACGCCCGCCGGGCCCAGGAGGCGGCCGGCCACCGGGCCGCCCAGACCGGCCGCGGCGAGCGCCTGCACGAAGCGCCGGCGCGTGAGACCGCCGTGCCTCACCTGCGCGAGCATCTCCCGGATGGCCTGTTCGTCCATCGATTCCCCGGTGGGGGGTCCGACAGCGATAGCGCGAGGCGCCGGGGAAGTCAAGGGTCGTCCTGAGGGGCCGGTCGCTTCTCTGGGGAAATCTTGCCCCGGCCGTCAGGTGGGCCGGGGTCGCAGTGCAAGACCTGCCCCCCGATTGCGCAGTGCGCCGCGCACGCTGCGCAAAGCTTGGCGAGAAATTCCCGCGATCGTAGACTTGGTGTACGACGAAGCAAGAGACACGCATGATCCTCACCCGTCCGCTACTCGCTCTCGCCACCCTGATCGCGATCGCGCTGCCCACCGTCGCGGAGGGCGAACCACTCTGGCCGGAGAACCCTCGCGTCGAGGAGCGTCCCCGCGACCTGCCCCCGTGGCTCATCGCCTCGCGCCTGGGCCAGCCGGTGGAGGATCGCCCGCGCGGTGACGCGGGCCTGAGCGACATGAGCGCGGTGCTGCTGCGCGACGCGCCCAGCGCCGCCGTCCAGCCCGATCCCCTCACGCTCAGGTCCACCGGCGAGGACGATTCGAGTGACCTCCGCGTGCTGCTCGGCAAGGGCGAGCGCTGGCACCTGATGCGCTTCGGTGCCGCCGCGGCCGCGCGGCCGCAGGAGGCTCAGATCACCGCCTATGGAGCCGTCGCCTATGTCCCGCCGAGCCTCGCGGCCGCGCGGCCGGAAGGCGGCCTGGGCTATGGGCCGGTGGTGGCGCCGGGCGCCGCCTTCGGCCTGGGGATCGAGGATCAGGAGGAGCCGGTCTCCCTGGGGCTCAAGGGCTCGATCAGCGACCTCGAGGGCGGCGTCGAGTACCGCTCGGTCGGCCGACGGCTCGAGCGCCTGGTGAGCGGGGCGCCGTCGCATCGAGACCGGGAGGGCACCGAGGTCTGGGTCGCGCAGCGACTGGGCCTCCTGCGGTTGCGCCTGTCGCAGTCCGACCTGGTCGACAACGTGGACCGCAATCCGGTGTTGCCCCGCACCACCCGGGCCCAGACCGCGCTGAGCGCGCAGGTCGCGCCGCCGGCCTGGCCCATCTTCGGGCTGGCCTATGCCACCGGCGATTCGGAGCGGCTCTGGCTGACCGCGGACGGCCACCTCCGGCTCACCGATGAGCAGACCTTCGACAGCTTCTCCGGCAGCGCCTACTATGGTGCGCCGCGATGGGACGTCTCGGGTTCCTCCACCTACATCACGAGCCGCGACGTGGCGCGGCCGGATCACGAGATGACCATGCTGTACCACGATCTGCGCCTCACGCTGCGGCCGATCGAATCCCTGGCGGTGACGCCGGCGCTCGGCGCCGGTCTCGAGCGCTACGACTGGTCGGAGACGCGCAGCAATACGACCTCGGCCTCGCTGCAGGTGACCTACGGGCCGCCCACGAGCTGGTGGAAGCTGTGGACGTTCGGCGCCTACAACGCGTCGCGGGCCAGCGACGGCACCGTGGACGGGCGCACCATGAGCCTGAGCGGGGGGCTGTCGTGCGGGCTCGGGCGGCTCCTCGGCGGGCCGACCACGCTCTCGTTCCAGGCCGGCTACGAGCGGTACGACGACTCGGTGTACCGCGACAGCTCCGCGCGCGGCGCCTTCGGCCTCGTGCGGCTCCGGGTCGTCTCCTTCTAGCGCTCACGCCTAGCGCTCCCGTCGGCTGTCCCTCACCCGTCCCGTACGCGCCGGATCGAGGTGCCGGCCGCGCGTCGCCGTGCGGCCTTGACATCGGCCGCGCCCCCACCTAGGGTGATGCCCGACCCGAAAGGAGGCCTCATGGCCAAGCTCAAGTTCGGGGCGTGGATCCCCACCTACGCCTGGAGCGGCAAGAAGACGGACCCGAAGAACATGCGGCGGATCCGCGACTCCATCGTGAAGTGCGAGAAGTACGGCATCGACGTGTGGGTGATCGACCACCTGCTGTCCGCGCCCGGTCTCTACGGCAACGCCTGGCTCGAGCCGCTCTCCTCGCTGGCCTACGCGGCGGCGCTGACCTCGAAGGTGGACATCGCCACCGGCATCCTGGTACTGCCGGTGCGCCACCCGGTGCTGCTGGCCAAGGAGATCTCCACGCTCTGCCACCTCTCGAACAACCGCTACGTCTTCGGCGTGGGGCCCGGCTGGTACGCGCGCGAGTACGAGGTGACCGGCTCCCGCATCCAGGAGCGCGGCAAGCGGACCGACGAGATCATCGAGGCGGTGACGCTGCTGCTCACGAAGCCCAACGCGAGCTACCACGGCAAGTTCTACCACTTCGACGACGTCACCATCGATCCGCGGCCTCCGAGGATGCCGAAGATCTGGGTCTCGGGCGGCTCGCGCGTGCCCGATCCGGGCGAGCACGACGTGCCGGTCATCGCAACGACCGTGATGGACCGCATCGTCAAGGCGGGCAACTGGCTCTCGCGCTGCTCGGGCACGCAGGAGTGGGTGAAGCGGGACTGGGGGCTGCTGCAGCAGCACTGCAGGACCCTGGGCCGTGATCCGAGGAAGCTCACCTTCGGGCATTGCAACTTCATCCACCTGGTGGATACGCCGAGCCACGCCAAGGCGGTGGCCGCGTCGAAGGCCCCGTTCATCAAGACGATGGGCACGCACCGGACCTACGAGCACCTGCAGGAGTCGTACATGATCGGCTCCATCGACCACATCAACGCGCGCATCGACGATCTGGTGTCGGCGGGGCTCAAGTACCTCGTGCTGGGGCCGGTGACCGACGATCCGGCCCAGATCGACCTGATGGCCAAGAAGGTGATGCCGCAGTTCAAGTAGAGGCGCCTGCCCCGTGCGATACGGCTTCTATCTCCCCACGCGCGGCCAGACCGCCTCGCCCGAGTCGCTCGAGAGCCTGGTCGCGCGCGCGGAGGGGCTCGGGTTCTCGTCGGTGGTGATCGCCGACCACATCGTGTTCCCGGTCACGATCAAGTCGAAGTATCCCTACACGGTGAGCGGCGCGTTTCCGGGGCAAGGCGACGCGCTCGAGCAGCTCTCGTTGATGGCCTTCGTCGCGGGCAAGTCGCGCGCGCTGCGGCTGATCAGCAGCGTGATGATCCTGCCGTACCGCAACCCGATGGTCACCGCCAAGATGCTCGCCACCATCGACGTGCTCTCTGGAGGGCGCGTCACGGTGGGCGTCGGGGTGGGCTGGCTGCGCGAGGAGTTCGAGGCGCTCGGGGCCCCCGACTTCGACCGGCGCGGCGCGGTGAGCGACGAGTACCTGCGCGTCTTCAAGGCCCTGTGGACGCAGGATCCCGCGTCGTATCACGGGGAGTTCTACCGCTTCGATTCCGTGCGGTGCCTGCCACATCCCGTGCAGAAGCCGCACCCGCCGATCTGGGTGGGCGGCCACAGCAAGGCGGCGCTGCGCCGGGTCGCCCGACTCGGCGACGGCTGGCATCCGGTCGGCGCGAATCCGGCCGTCCCGCTGCGGCCGCCCGAGCTGCGGGCGCTGCTCGACGAGCTCCGGCGCCTCACCGAGGCGGAGGGGCGCGATTCCTCGCAGCTGACGATCTCCTACAAGGCGCCGATCTACGACTCGGGGCGGGGGGTGGAGGGCGGGGCCGAGCGGCGCCCGTTCTCGGGGAGCCAGCAGGCGATCGTCGACGACGTCGCCACGTTCGCGGGCCTCGGGGTCAGCGACCTGATCTTCGACTTCCGGAGCGAGAGCCTCGCCGAGAGCCTCGAGCGCATGGAGCGCTTCGCCCCGATCCTCCGGCAGACCGTCTGACCACTCTTTCCCTCTCCCCTGAGGCGAGAGGGCAGGGTGAGGGGGATGAAGGTGAGGGGAGCGGTTGCTCTCGCTCGCGGACCCGTCTACTCTATGCCCCGTCGCCGACAAGGAGACCTCCATGCCCGAGCAGCCCCCCGACATCACGCTGGACGAGGTGAAGGAGCGCGCGCGCCTTGCCGGCCTGCCCATCCCCGCGAACCGCCTGTCCCTGGTCCGGGGCTTGCTGGACAACGCGCTGCGGCCCATCCGTGCCCTCGACACCCGGACGGTGCGGACCCTGGAGCCGGCGGTGACCTTCGACGCCAAGGGCAGGTCCGGCGCGTGAGCGCCGACGAGCTCTGCTACGCGAGCATCCGCGAGCTGGGCGGCCTCTTCCGCCGCCGCGAGCTCTCGCCGGTGGACTACGCGACGGACCAGCTGCGCCGCATCGAGACGCTCGACAAGAGCCTCAACGCCTACGTGACGGTCACCGCGGAGCGCGCGCTCGCCGACGCCCGTGCGGCGGAGGCCGCCCTCCGGCGCGGCGACGCCGGCCCGCTCACCGGCATCCCGATCGCGTACAAGGATCTCTACGCGACCAAGGGCATCCGCACCACCGCGGGCTCCGCGCTGCTGGCCGACTGGGTGCCGGACGGCGACGGCACCTGCGTGGCGCGCCTGCAGCAGGCCGGCATGGTGATGCTCGGCAAGGCGATCACCCACGAGTTCGCCTTCGGCATCCAGTTCCCGGGCCACCGGTTTCCTCCCGCCCGCAACCCGTGGAACCTCGATCACATCCCGGGCGGCTCGAGCAGCGGCTCCGGCGCGGCGCTCGCCGCCGGCCTGACGGTGGGCGCGCTCGGCTCCGACACCGCCGGGTCCATCCGGGGCCCGGCCGCCTTCTGCGGCATCACCGGGCTCAAGCCGACCTACGGGCGCGTGAGCCGCGCCGGTGTGATCACACTCTCGTGGACCCTCGATCACACCGGACCCATGGCGCGCTCGGCGGAGGACTGCGCGTTCATGCTGCAGGCCCTGGCCGGCCACGATCCGGCCGATCCGGCCTCCGCCCGCGAGCCGGTCGCGGACTACCTGGCCACCCTCGAGGGCGGGGTCAAGGGCCTCCGGGTCGGCGTGGTGCGCGACTACTTCTTCGATCAGGTGGAGCCCGAGACGGTGGCCGCGCTCGAGCGCGCGGTGAGCGAGCTGGGGCGGCTCGGTGCCGTCGTGCGGGACGTGACGATCCCGAGCATCCACGCCACGCCCTCCATCATGGTGATCATGCTCACCGAGGCCTTCGCCTACCACGAGCGGGACCTGCGCGCGCACCCGGAGCTCTACGGCGACGTGCTGCGGGAGAAGCTGATGGCGGGCGGGCTCTTCCGCGGCGACGAGTACGTGCAGGCCCAGCGCCTGCGCTCCCTGATCCGTGCGGATACCGAGCACGCGCTGCAGTCGGTGGACGTGCTGGTCACGCCCACCGCGCTCGGCCCCGCTCCGCCGTTCAAGGTGGTGCTGGATCCCGATTTCCCGTTCGCCAAGAGCAACATGGGCCCGTTCAACATCGCCGGCCTGCCCACCCTGGCGCTGCCGACCGGCTTCTCCTCCAGCGGCCTGCCCCTGTCATTCCAGATCTCGGGCCGCCCCTTCGACGAGGCCACCGTGCTGCGCGCGGGCCACGCCTATCAGCGCGCGACGGACTGGCACCGCCGCCGGCCCCCGGTGCGGGCATGACGACGGTCGGGGTATCGGGCGCCGCGCTCGACGATCTGAAGGCGCACGTCGGGCGGCGCGAGAGCGCCACCGACGTCATCACCGCCGCGCCCGCCAATCTCCTGCGCCTGGCCTTCGGCCGCGCCGAGCCCGAGCTCGGGCCGGGCGACCCGTTGCCCCCCGGCTGGCAGTCGCTCTACTTTCTTCCGCGCTTTCCGCCGGAGGCCCTCCGGCCTGACGGCAGCCCGCGCGACACCGGGGTGATCCCGCCGATGTCGCTGCCCCGCCGCATGTTCGCGGGGGAGCGCTTTCGCTTCCACCACCCGCTGCGCATCGGGGACACCGTGCGCCGGGAGACCGAGCTGGCCGACATCTCGGTCAAGACGGGTGGCACCGGCACCCTGGTCTTCGCCACGGTGACCCAGCGGATCTTCACCGGCTCGACCCTCGCCATCGAGGAGGAGCGCCGCACCGTCTTCCGCGAGGACGTCCGGGCGGGCGAGCGCAACCAGGCGCCCCGCCGCGAGACCGCGCCCGACGACGCGCCGTGGCGGCGGCGGATCGTGCCGGACCCGGTCTTGCTGTTCCGCTTCTCCGCGCTGACCTTCAACAGCCACCGCATCCACTACGACCGGCCGTGGGCGACGGAGCGCGAAGGATACACCGGTTTGGTGGTCCACGGCCCGCTCACCTCCACGCTCCTGCTCGACTTCGCGCGCGACCAGAACCCGGCCCGCGTGTTCACGGGCTACGAGACCCAGGCCCGCGCCCCGCTCTTCGACACCGCGGCCTTCGAGCTGCGCGGCCGGCCCACCGCGGACGGCCGCGGGGCCGAGCTGTGGGCCGTGACCCCCGAGGGCACCGTGGCCATGAGCGCGCGGGCCGAGCTCGCGTGACGGACTATTCGATTGAAACGGAGGAGGACTATCCACGATGGCCGATGAGCTCGAGCTCCGAATGGATCCCACTACCCTCTACCGCGAGGAGACCTATACCGACCGCCGCGTCGGCATCATCCGCGTGATGACGCCGGTGAAGACGGACGGCTCGATCGACCTCGGCCGCAAGATCCTCTACGTGGGCGAGGCCCAGCTCCTCTCTCCGGTGGGCGCGCTGCCGATCACCTTCGAGATCGACGCGACCTCGCTCGGCGACGCGGCCGAGAAGTTCGCGGAAGGCGCCAAGGTGGGCGTCGAGCGCGCGATCCGCGAGCTGCAGGAGCTGCGCCGGGAGCAGTCCTCGAACATCGTCATCCCCGACCGCATGCCGCCCGACATCGGCGGCCGCGGCGGACCGCGGGGCCCGGGCCGGATCCAGCTCTGATCGAGCCCGCATGAACCTGCTACGGCCGATCGACCGGCACGTCACCGTCCAGGGTCTGCGCTTCCACGTGCTCGACTGGGGCGGAGAGGGCCGCACCCCGCTGCTTCTCCTGCACGGATTCACCGGGCACGCGCACGCGTGGGACACGCTGGCCATCGCGCTGCAGCCGCACTTCCACGTCTACGCGCTCGATCAGCGGGGCCACGGCGACAGTGATCCCGCGGAGGTCTACGGGCCGTTGCCCGCGTTCGACGATCTGAGCGGGGTGATCGACCAGCTCGGCCTGGCCCCGCTCGTGGTCGTGGGGCTGTCCATGGGCGGGCGGAACGCGATGTACTTCACCTCCAAGCGCCCCGAGGCGGTGCGGGCGCTCGTGATCGTGGATATCGGACCGGTGATCAGCACCCGCGCGTCGCAGGCGCCGCCCGGTCCGCCCGAGCCGGAGTTCTGGGACAGCATCGAGGAGGCGGCCCAGCATCTCCTCCGCGGCAACCCTTATCCCGGCATCCACTACTACCGCTGGGTGGCGGGCCAGAGCCTGCGGCAGCGGCCGGACGGGCGCATCGTGTGGGCGTGGCACCCGAGCGTGAAGACGCGGCGCTCGACGGTGGAGGTGGACTGGTGGGCGGTGCTCCGGGCGATCCCGGTGCCGACCCTGGTCCTGCGCGGAGAGGAGAGCCCGATCCTCGACCGCGAGGTGGCCCTGCGCATGGTCAAGGAGCTTCCGCAGGGCCGCTTCGTCGAGATCCCCCGCGCGGTGCACACGCTGCACGAGGACAATCCGGACGCGGTCCTCGCCGCGCTCAAGCCGTTCCTCGGTGTCTAGATCGGAGACGCACGCGATGGGAGTCGTCGGCCTGGAGATCGCCCGGCGCGAGCCGGTGCTGGATGGGACCCGGTTCGGAGCCGGGAGCGCCTACGAGAAGCTCGAGGGCGTGCTGCGCTTCACCGCGGATCCGGCGGCGCGGCAGAACGCGCCGATCGCGGACCTGGGGCTGGCGCCCCGCAACGCGCGCGGGCTCGTGGAGTACGCCGCCGACTTCTATCTCCTGCGTCCGCTCGACGGCGGCAGCCGCCGGCTGCTCCTCGACGTGCCGAACCGCGGCCGCAAGATCGCGCTGGGCATGTTCAACAGCACCCCGCGCTCGAACGACCCGACGTCCCGGGAAGACTTCGGCAATCAGTTCCTGATGCGCCACGGCTACACGGTGGCCTGGATCGGCTGGCAGCCCGACGTGCCGCGCCGCGACGGGATGATGGCGATGACGGTGCCCCGGGTGTCCGGCATCTCCGAGCGCGTGCGCTGCGAGTTCCGGCCGAACGCGCGGGTGGACGTGCTGCCGCTGGCCGACCGCTATCACCTCCCCCATCCGGTGGCCCGTCTCGACGATCCGGAGGCGGAGCTGCAGGTGCGCGAGCACGCCGACGCGCCCGCGATCACGCTGCCGCGCTCGACCTGGCGCTTCCCCGACACCACGTCGGTCGCGCTCGCCGGCGGCTTCCAGCCGGGCCGCATCTACGACTGCTACTACCGCGCGCAGGACCCCCCGGTGGTCGGCCTCGGCTTCACCGCGGTGCGCGACACCGCGAGCTTCCTGCGCTGGGGCGCCGCCGCGGAGGGGAACCCCGGCGCGGGCACCATCGAGCGCTCGTACGTGTTCGGCGTCTCGCAGAGCGGCCGCTTCCTGCGGCACCTGCTCTATCTGGGTCTCGACGAGGACGAGGCCGGCCGCTTCGTGTGGGACGCGGTGATCCCGCACGTGGCGGGGGCCCGGCGCGGCGAGTTCAACTGCCGCTTCGGCCAGCCCTCGCTCAACGCGGTGCACGCGGTCGGGAGCCTGTTCCCGTTCACCGATGGGGAGCAGGACGATCCGGTGACCGGTCAGCGCGATGCGCTGCTCCGGCGCGTGGCGGGCCGCCCGACGCCGCCGCGCATCTTCACGATCAATACCTCGGCGGAGTACTGGCGGGGCGACGGCTCGCTCGTGCACACCGACGTCGGGGGCACGCGCGACGTGGTCCCGCCGCCCCACGTGCGCCAGTACCTCTTCGCGGGGACCCAGCACACGCCGGGCACCCTGCCGCCGCCCGCGGCGGATCCCAATACCGGGGGCCGGGGCTTTCACCCGTTCAGCGTGGTGGACTACTCGCCCCTCCTGCGCGCCGCGCTGGTCAATCTGGACCGGTGGGTGAGCGAGGGCGTGGAGCCTCCCCCGAGCGCGGTCCCGCGCCTGGCCGACGGCACCGCGGTGGCGGGCGAGACGCCCCGGGAAATCTACACCGCGATTCCCGGCGCGCGCTTTCCCGACCGGGTCCACCGGCCGCAGCGGCTCGACTTCGGTCCCGCCGTCGAGCGCGGGATCACCACGCTGCCGCCCAAGCTCGGCGCCCCCTTCGTGACGTTCGTCTCCGCGGTGGACGGCGACGGTAACGAGCGTGCGGGCATCCGCCCGCCCGAGCTGCGGGTGCCGCTGGCCACCTTCATGGGCTGGAACCCGCGCCACCCGGAGCAGGGCGCCCCGGGCGACATCATGGCGATGATGGGCTCGACGCTGCCGTTCGCCCGCAGCGCGGCCGAGCGGGCGCGGACCGGCGACCCGCGTCTCTCCATCGAGGAGCGCTACGGGAGCCGCGGGGCCTACCTCGCGCAGGTCCGCCGCGACGCGGAGGCGATGGTCGAGGCGCGGCATCTCCTCGCCGAGGACGTGGACGCGGTGGTGGAGCGCGCGGGAGCGCTCTGGGCCTTCGTCTGCCCGCGCTGAGCTTCCGCTGGTCACTCCGCTGATCGAGTGCCACGCCGAGCGGGGGCTATGCCCCCTCCGAACCTCTCCCCAGGAGACAGGCTGCGCGGGCGAAGCCCGCGCTCGAAGCGGCCGAGCTAGCGGTCGCTGCGCGGGCCGCGGTCGGGCGCGCCCTTGCCCTGCGGCTCCACGCGGGGTTTCCGCTCGGCGGGCGCGCTCTGCCTCACGCGAGAGGGCGCGTTCTGGATACCGGGAGCCGGCGGCGCGGGCGGCGGCCCCGCGATCGGAGCCTGGCGGACGGCAGGCGCGGCCGGCCGCGGCGGCGTGGTCTTCGGCGGGGGCGCGGGCACCGCGGGCGCGCTCGGCGTACTCGGCGTCACCGGCGGACGGGCCGGCGCCG
>DATLFG010000109.1:0-7020 GCA_035524955.1 Candidatus Limnocylindria bacterium
GGGCCTCAGGCTCCCGCCCCGTCGCCTGATGCGGCCCGCGAGCCCACCGCAGGTGAGCGCCGGCGCCTGCGCAAGCTGTGGGCCCAGCTCATCCGCCGCGTCTACGAGGTCGACCCTCTGCTATGTCGCGAGTGCGGCGGCACGATGCGCATCCTGGCGTTCATCCTCGAACTCGCCGTCATCCGCAAGATCCTCGCGCACCGCGAGAGCAGAGGCGGGAAGCCCGGCAGGGGTCCTCCATCAGGGATGCCGACGCCCGCCCCGCTCGGCTCGTGATCGCCGCTCACCCATCGACGCGGCCCCGGGCGATGTGCGTGCGAGTGCGGGGATGCGGCACTTTTCAGTTGCGGCTCGGCCGGTTGCAGTAGGCGAAACTGGGCGTGCTCGCGCGCACAGCCGCCTCGGCGACCCCACCTGGCTGGAAAACGAGCTCGAGAGCGCGCCCTCGACGCATCTCGGCGCCCCTCGACGCAGCCTACCCCAAAAGCAAATCCCTATCCCTTATCCCTGAGCTCGCCGGCGCTCATCCCGAAGATGCGGTGCACCGTGCGCTCGAAGGTGCGCGGCGCCATGTTGGCCACCGCCGCCAGGTCGCGCACCCGCAGGGGCTGGTCGAGGCGGGCCTCGAGGTGGCCGACCGCCCGCGCCACGCCGGCGGGGGCGCCCTGCTCGGCCGGGGCGCCGAGGTCCTGCGAGAAGCCGATCAGCCCGACCACCTCTCCCCCGTCGCTGAGCGGCGTCTTGAAGGTGCGGCACCAGCCGATCCCGTGACTCGGGTAGAGGTGCAGCTCGAGGCGGTCGACGAGGGGCCGGCCGGTCGCCATCACCCGCTCGTCCTGGCGGCGGAACGAGGCGCCCAGGGCGGCCGGGAAGACCTCGTCGGCGCGGCGGCCGAGCAGCGCCCGCTTGTCGCGGGCGCCGGTGCGCCGCACCAGCGTCTCGTTGACCAGCCGGTAGCGGCACTCGCGGTCCTTTATGAAGAAGACCACGCCGGAGATGGCGTCGAAGAGGGCCTCGAGAGTGGCCGCCTCGGCGGCGCGGGACAGGAGGGCGCGAGCTCCACCGCCCTGTGCCGATCCCGCCAGAACCATGAGGCGGATGCTACTAGCCTGCAAGGCTAGCCCCAATACTGTTCACTTTGATGATCATGGCGTACTCCGGATCGCGGAGCGTCTGACATACCCCGAAACGCAGTACCATTAGAAATGCCTCCCCCCGCCCCCGCGCCCGAGCCGTTGCCCCGCGCCGTGCGGGTCTTCGTCTCCTCCACGTTCCAGGACATGCAGGCGGAGCGCGAGGAGCTGGTCAAGCGCGTTTTTCCCCTGCTCCGCAAGCGCTGCGAGCTGCGCGGCGTGGTCTGGGGCGAGGTGGACCTCCGCTGGGGCATCACCGACGAGCAAAAGGCCGAGGGCCGCGTCCTCCCTATCTGCCTGGAGGAAATCCGCGGCTGCCGCCCCTACTTCATCGGGATCCTGGGCCAGCGGTACGGCTGGGTGCCGGCGACCATTGACCCGGTCCTGATCGAGCGCGAGCCCTGGCTCGCCGAGCACCGCGACCGCTCGGTGACCGAGCTGGAGATCCTCCACGGCGTGCTCAACGACCCGGACATGGCGCGGCACGCCTTCTTCTACTTCCGCGCAGGCGACGGTCCGGCGGACCCACGGCTGGACGCCCTCAAGGAGCGGATCCGCGGGAGCGGCTTCCCGGTCCGCGAGGATTACGCCGACCCCCGCGGCCTGGGCGGGCTGGTCGAGGCCGACCTGGGCGGCGTCATCGACCGGCTGTTCCCGGAAGGCAGCGCACCGGACTGGCTAACCCGCGAATCGGCGCAGCACGAGGCCTTCGCCGCCTCACGCGCCGGGGTGTACATCGGGCGGCAGGAGTACTTCGACCGGCTCGAAGCGGCGGAGGGTCCGCTCGCGGTGGTCGGCGCGTCCGGGTCCGGCAAATCGGCTCTGCTCGCTAACTGGGTCCGCCGCCGCCGCGAGGCGAGCCCTCAGGACCGCGTCATCCAGCACTACATCGGCGCGACCGGCGCCAGCACCGATTGGACCGAGCTGGTGCGCCGTATCCTAGGCGAGCTGCGGCTTCGCTGGCCCGACCTCGAGCCCCCGCCGGTTCACGCCGCCGAGCTGCGAGGCGCGCTGGCCTCGGCGCTGGAGCGGGTCGCGGGCCGGGCGCCGGTCGTCCTAGTGCTGGATGCGCTCAACCAGCTCGAAGACCAGGACGCCGCGCTGGACTTGGCCTGGCTCCCCGAAACCCCGCCGGCGGGCATCCGGCTCCTGGTGTCCACACTGGAAGGACGTCCCCTCGAGGCGATCCGCCGTCGCGGCTGGGCCGAGCTCGCGGTCCAGCCGCTCGCGGCGCCGGAGCGGGCCGACCTGATCGCCCGCTACCTGGCGCAGTACCGGAAGGCGCTGAGCCCGGCCCGCACCGGACGGATCGCCGCCGCGCCGGGCTCCGCTAACCCGCTCTATCTACGCGCCCTGCTGGAGGAGCTGCGGCTTTGGGGCTCGCACGACACCCTCGACGAGGCGATCGGACGCTACCTCGCCGTGCCGGACCCCGAGGCGCTCTACACGCTGATCCTCGCCCGCTGGGAGGCCGACTACGAGCGGGAGCGCTCCGGCCTGGTTGGCGATGCGATGCGCGCGCTCTGGGCCGCCCGCCGCGGCCTCTCCCAGGCCGAGCTGCTCGACTTGCTGGGTTCGGAGGGCGAGCCGCTGCCTGGCAGGTGGTGGTCCCCGCTGCACCTCGCCGCGGAATCCGCGCTGCTCAACCGCTCCGGCCTGCTGGGCTTCTTTCACGACTATCTCCGCCGGGCGGTCGAGCGCCGGTATCTGCCGGAGCCGGACGCACAGCGTGCCGCGCACCTCCGCTTGGCCGATTACTTCGAGGGGCGCGAGCCGGGGCCTCGCGTCGTGGAGGAGCTGCCCTGGCAGCTCCAGCGGGCGGAGGCCTGGGATCGCCTGGAACGGGCACTGACCGAGCCCGGGCTCTTTCTTCCCCTGGCGCGCGAGCGGGACTACGAGCTGCTGTCCTACTGGCTCGCGCTCGGTCCCCGGGGAAACCTGGAGCGCGCCTATGGGGCGGTCGCCGAGCGCCTGGTGGCCGGGGACCGGCTCGCCGAGCCGACTATCCTGTACCTCGATCTGGTGGCGCGCTTCTACAACCTAGCTGGCCGCTTCTCCGCATCCGAACGGATGTTCCTCCGCCTCATCCCCCTGATGGAGGAGGCAGGGATGATCACGACCGATCACGCCACGGCCCACATGAACCTGGCCGAGCTGTACCGGATGACGGGGCGATATCGCGAAGCGCTGGACTGGGGCCGCAAGGCGATCGAGATGCAGTGCGGCCAGCTCGGCCTGCGGGGCCTGAGTCTCGAAGCCGCGCTCGACCGGATGGCGGACCGGCTCCCCGATCCCGCCACCTACCACGCGGCCGACGCGGTCCGGCGCCGGCGGGTAGAGGACCTGGCGATCGCCGCGGGGAATCTCGCCATCGCGCACGACGAGCTGGCGGAGTTCGCCCGCGGCGCCGCGATCTATGAGCGCGTGATCCGGCTCGAGGAGCAGATGTACGGGCCCGACGATCCACGGCTGGCCACGACGCTCAGCAACCTCGGCTGTGCCTACAGCGAGCTCGACGCGGGCGGAGACCAGCCGGCGGGCGAGAACCGGAGCCTCGCGCTCTTCCGCCGCGCGCTTCGGATCAAGGAGTCCCGGCTGGGCCGGACCCACCCGGAGCTGCTGGTGCTGCTGATCAATCTCGGCACCACGCTCGTGGACCTGGAGCCCGACGGGCCCGCCCAGGCCGAGGAGCCGCTGCGGCGCGCGCTGGGCATCGCGGAAACCGCGTACGGCAAGGAGCATCCCCAGTACGCCTCCGCGCTGCGCCGGCTGGGCGAGTTACACCGCAAGCGCAAGCAGTACTCCGAGTCGGAGCGGTGCTACCGCGAGGCCCTGGCCGTCCTGGAGGGGGCCCTGGGGCCGCGCAACGTCGAGGTCGGCACTTGCCTGACGGATCTCGGGATCACGCTGGAGGAGGCGGAGCGTCGGCTGGAGGCGCTGGGCTGCTACGCCCGGGCCGAGCGTGCGCTGCGCGAAGCGCTGGGGCCCGACCATCTGGCCAGGGCCAATGCGCTCTTCCGGCTGGCCAATGGATACAGCGGCCAGCTCCGGAGCTTCCGGGCGATCGCGACGTATCGGGAGGGGATGCGGATCATGCAGGCCGGCGCACACGGCCTCGACGGGAGCCTGCGCGCCGGGCTCAACTGGTTGTATCTCGGCGTGGCGCTCTGGCCGGTCTTCCTCGTGCTGCTCGGCCCGCGGGTTATTTTGGAAAAGCTGCTGGACGGCAAGAAGCCCGACGCCCGAACCGAATGAGGTGTTCCATGCGCGTGCTCCTGCTGCTGCTCACGGCGGCGCCCGCGACGGCGTTCGCCCAGGGTTCCTTCGCCGCCCTGGCCCGCTCCTCCCTCGCCCCCATCGAGGGCCGGGTCGTCTTGGCAGGCGCGCGCCGGGCACGTCCGGGGCCGCGTCCGGCTCCAGCCGCGCAGGGGGACGACCTGGCGGGACACCCTGCGCGCCCGGAACTGGCGGCCGTGATTCGTTGGCTGATCGACACGGGGCCGCTGGTCGCCTACGTGGACGGCTCGGATCCTGCCCACGACGCCGTGAGCACCGTGCTGGACGAGTTCCCCGGCGCGTTGCGCGATTTGTAGGATGCCCGCTGCTTCGCAACGCGAACGGCTCGCTGCGTTCGCGACGTTCTTCCAGACACACACACATCTGATTGAATTCGGGCTTCGCGACTTTCTTCCGTTCGTTCGCAATGCCACGAGCGGGATCGTGTCAGACGCTGCCGACGCGCGACTCGCCGCGATGAAGGACCGCACCTGGATCGCGCGCGACCCGCGCCCGCCTGCGCCGCCAGAATTTCCGCTCAAGGCCCGCACGTTCCCCGGAGGGAAACGCGCGGCTGCGATTAGCGGAGACGGAGAGACGGTCGCGACGGCGTCAGGAGACGTGCTGCACATCTGGCGCGCCGAGGACGGCAGGCAGATGCACGAACTGACGGGTCACACGCGCGAGATCACCGGGCTCGCGCTCTCTGCCGATGGCGCGACGTGCGTCTCAGTGGCCCAGGACGCCACCCTGCGAGTGTGGGATCTCATCGCAGGCACATGCACGCGGTGCCTCCACGTCTCGGACGGTTATGCGGACCACGTCGTTCTCTCCGTCCACGGACGCGTTGCGGTCACGCTCCACCGATACGTCGTCTGGATCTGGGACGTGTCCACAGGAGACTGCTGGTTGTTGCCAAGGCCTTCCGACCGGGGTTTGCCGACGAGCATCGCGCTGTCGACCAACGCGCGAATCGTGATGCTGGCGCACCATGACGACGAGGGTTCTCCTTCGAGGTCCGTCGTCCGCCTTTGGGACCTCCGTTCGCTGACTCCCCTCGCGACGCTCGTTGAAGGGCCCGTCGTGGGGGAGGTCTCGATGAGCGCCGACGGGCGACTCGGCCTCACCGCGGATTGGCAGGCGCGCACCGTGAGGATTTGGGACCTGCGCACACGAGCATGTCTGCACGTCCTCGAAGGCCACAGCGCGGCCGTGGCTACCGTCGCGGTCACGGCTGATGGAAAGCGAGCCGTCTCAGGGGGCGAGGATGGCCTGCGCGTGTGGGACGTCGCCACCGGGCATTGCCTGCGCGCGATTCCCGTGGAGGGAGGGGTCCGGCTCGTCTCGATTACGGCGACGGCAGACTTCGCTGTCACCGTCGCTCCTCATCGTCAGGCGAAGACGCCGGCGACGCCGCTCTGGGACCTCGTACGCGGAATCTGGCAGGCGCCGCCAGAGCGCCACACTTGCCCAGTCGCGCGGCTGATCTGGAGTGCTGATGGACGACACGTCACTTCCTACGCACCACTCGTCGTCCTGAAGGGATACGAGCATCCACTCGCCGACGAGCATCCGATTCGCGTGTGGGACGCGGAATCGGGCGGCTGCATCGAGCGGCGGGCAGAGCTGGGTGAGTCGATCGAGAGACGTACAGCGGGCAGCTCGACTGTCGACGGCGCGCTTCTGGTGCGGCCCGCGGCCGCACGCAAAGATCCGACACTCATGGTCGAAGAGCCCTCTTCGAGCCGCATCGCCGCGAGCTACGTCGCCGGCTCCACCGTTACTGCGTTGTCCGAGATTCTTCCCGATGGCCGCTTCGCATGCGGCACCTGGGACGGCGAAGTCCACTTCCTCCGCCTCGTGCGCGGCAACACCCGATAGAGGCGCGACGTCCTGCCACAGCCCGCTCGGCCCGAGGTTGCGGGTCTGGGGTCCGCGTCAGGACTCGGGGTCATCCCCGCGGCACCCGACCGCGGAGCGCCGGAAGCACCTGAAACCCCATCAGCCATCCACCCCTCGACGACGTCGGGGAGGGACGCACGCAACCGCTTGGCATTGATGGCCACGTTCAAGAGGGCAGAGGGCAGAAGTAAGAAAAAGACCGCGCGAGGAGAGCGAGTCGCGGCCGGAGTGGAGCGGCCGGCCAAGCGTCGCCGCGAGCGGCAGCTCGGGCAGATCGATCACCGCGAGGCGACGGCCGAGCGGCGGGACGCGTAGATGCTCGCGAACACGGCGAACGTGGTGCCGATGAGCCGCGCGCCGCGAGCGCCGGCCCGGCCTCCGGCTGGTCGGGCGTGCAGAATTCCGGATGCGACCCGCCACTCCGGGTTCTCCGTACACAACGTCGTCACCCTCGGCGCCGGCGACACCGTGGGCATCGAGCGGTTGGCCCGCTGCTGCCCACAGCCTCGCTGCGCTCGGGGCGGCTGCGCCGCCGCGCCTGGCGGCGCCTGCGGGTCCCGCCCTCCTCCGCGCCCCGGTCGCGGTCGAGAGGCTCGGCTTCGAGCCGGGTACGGAGGAGGTGCTCTACCAGCGCAAGGGGTCAGGCCGTGGCCCGCTCTTTGTGGAGCGGTTCGACCCGCGCGACTTCCTCGCCCGGGTGCTCCAGCAC
>DATLFG010000042.1:0-148761 GCA_035524955.1 Candidatus Limnocylindria bacterium
GCCAGCAGCGTGTCGCGCGCCGCGCCCGCCCGCCGCTCGAGCGCGGCGCGCGCGGCCCCATCCCGCGCGGCATCCAGGGCGCGGCGCATCTGAAGGTAGTCGTCGAGCGCGACGGGCTGGGCGGCGACCCCAAGCGGGAACAGCAGGAGAAAGCAGAGGGCGGGGCGGAGGTACCTCATCGAAGACCCCCTTTCCCCACCGGGGAGAGGGTGAACGGGACTAGGCGGACTGCTCCTTCTGCTCGGAGATGAGGATGGGACGATCCTTGTTGACGATGACCTCGCGGGTGATGATGCATTCCTTCAACCCGGGCAGCGAGGGCAGCTCGTACATCACCTCGAGCATGACCTCTTCCAGCACCGCGCGCAGGCCCCGCGCACCGGTGCCGCGCTTCATCGCCTCGCGGGCGACCGCGGCCACCGCGTCGTCGGTGAACTTGAGCCGCACCTTCTCGAGCTCGAAGTACTTCTGGTACTGCTTGATGATCGCGTTCTTCGGCTCGCGCAGGATGCGCACGAGCGCCGGCTCGTCCAGGTCGTGGAGCGTGGCGACCACCGGCAGGCGGCCCACGAACTCGGGGATGAGCCCGTACTTGAGCAGGTCCTCGGGCTGGATCAGCGCGAGCAGGTCGCCCACCCGGCGGTCCTCGCGGCTCTTGATCTCGGCCCCGAAGCCGATGCCGGTCCGGCCCACGCGCCCTTCCACCAGCTTCTCGACGCCCACGAAGGCGCCGCCGCAGATGAAGAGGACGTTGGTGGTGTCCACCTGGATGAACTCCTGGTGGGGATGCTTGCGCCCGCCCTGCGGCGGGACGTTGGCCACCGTGCCCTCCAGGATCTTGAGCAGGGCCTGCTGCACGCCCTCGCCCGAGACGTCCCGGGTGATGGACGGGTTCTCCGATTTGCGCGCGATCTTGTCGATCTCGTCGATGTAGACGATGCCGCGCTGCGCCCGCTCGACGTCGTAGTCCGCAGCCTGCAGCAGCCGGAGGATGATGTTCTCGACGTCCTCGCCCACGTAGCCGGCCTCGGTCAGCGTCGTCGCGTCGGCGATCGTGAACGGCACGTGGAGCATCTTGGCGAGGGTCTGGGCGAGGAGCGTCTTGCCGGAGCCGGTGGGGCCGATCAGGAGGATATTGGCCTTCTGCAGCTCCACGTCGCCGGCCTCGCTGCCGGCCTCGATCCGCTTGTAGTGGTTGTGGACCGCCACCGCGAGGACCTTCTTGGCCCGTTCCTGGCCGACCACGTACTGGTCGAGCACGTTCTTGATCTCGGCGGGCTTGGGGAGGCTCCGCAGCTCCCGGCTCTTCTCCTCTTCCCACTCCTCCGCGATGATGTCGTTGCAGAGCTCGATGCACTCATCGCAGATGTAGACGGTCGGCCCCGCGATCAGCTTGCGCACGTCGTTCTGGCTCTTGCCGCAGAACGAGCACTTGAGCGCGCCGCCGCCTTCTCGCGTGCGGGCCATGGCTCTCTACTTGGGGGTGACGACCACTTCGGAGACGGGCCGCGTGGTCGGCTTCGAGGAGATGACCTCGTCTACGATCCGGTACTCCTTGGCCTGCTCGGCGGTCATGAAGAAGTCGCGGTCCGTGTCCTTCTGGATCTTCTCCATGGACTGGCCGGTGTGGTGCACCAGGATGCGGTTCAGCTCTTCCCGCATCCGGAGGATCTCCTTGGCCTGGATGTCGATGTCGGTGGCCTGGCCCTGCACGCCGCCCAGCGGCTGGTGGATCATGATCCGCGCGTGGGGCAGCGCGAAGCGCTTGCCCTTTCCGCCCGCGGCCAGCAGCAGCGCGCCCATCGAGGCGGCCTGCCCCATGCAGATGGTCGAGATGGCCGGCTTCACGTACTGCATCGTGTCATAGATGGCCATGCCCGCGGTCACCGAGCCGCCGGGCGAATTGACGTAGAGGTAGATGTCCTTGTCGGGGTCCTCCGCCTCCAGGAACAGCATCTGGGCGATGACCAAGTTGGCGATCTCGTCCTCGATATAGGTCGGGAGGAAGATGATCCGCTCCTTGAGGAGCCGGGAAAAGATGTCGAAGGCCCGCTCGCCGCGCGGGGTCTGTTCGACCACCATCGGGACCAACCCCATCGGACGCCTCCTTGCCATGCTCGTAGTGTACCTCAGGCGGTCTTTGCCTGATTCTTTTCGATCAGGAAATCGATGGTCCGGCGCTCGCCCAGGGCGTGCCGGATGCCCTCCAGGTCGCCGCTCTGCTCGAGCATCCGCCGGACGGCGGGCGCGGGCCGCTGGCTGGCCTGGGCCATCCGCTCGACCTCGGCGTCCACGTCGGCGTCCGCCGCCGCGAGGCCTTCCTTCTCGGCGATGGCCTCGATGAGCAGGGCGCGCTTGACCGCCTTCTCGGCCCCCGGGCGGAGATCCTCCAGCAGCTTCTTGTAGTCCCACGGCACCCGGTCCGGGTCCACCCCCTGCCGGCGCATGTGCTCCCGGGCGTGCTCGATCTGATGCCCCACCTGGCGCAGGATGAGCGCCTCCGGCACCTCGAAGGTGTGGCCGGCCATGACCGCGTCGAGCACCGCGGTCTCCAGCGCGCGGCGGTTGTCCGCCTCGCGTCGCGCCTCGAGCCCGCTGCGCACCTCGGTCCGGAGCGCGTCCAGCGTCTCGAAGTCGCCGCCGACGCTCTTGGCGAACTCGTCGTCCAGCGCGGGCAGCACCTTCTCCTTCACCTCGGTCACCGTCACGCTGGCCTCGGCCGACTTGCCCCGCAGCGCCTCGTTGCGATGCTCGTCGCCGAAGCGCAGCCGCGTCTGCCGCGAGCCTCCCGCGGCCAGGCCGATCACCGCCTCCTCCATCTCGGGCAGCACGCTGCCCCCGCCGATGACGAAGCCGTAGCCGGTCTCGGAGCGCGGCTCCTGCCCCTCGGGCGTGAGCGTGTAGTCCACGATCACGAGGTCGCCGGGATCGGCGGCCCGCTCGACCGCCCGGTACTCCGCGTGCTGCTCCTGCAGCGCGCCGAGCGCCTCGTCCACCTCGGTTTCCGCGAAGAGCTTGGGCGTGTGCTCGACCGCGAGGCCGGTATAGGCGCCGAGGGTGATGACCGGCTTGACCTCGACCACCGCCGCGAACTTGAGCGCCGCGTTCTCCTCGAGCGTGACCTCCTGCAGATCGGGCTCCTCCACCGGCTCGATGCGCGTCTCGGCGAGGGCCTGGCGGTAGACGTCGGGGATCAGGCGGCGGGCGACCTCCTGCCGCACATCGTCCGCGAAGTGCAGCTTGATCATGCTGCGGGGGACCTTGCCCTTGCGGAAGCCGGGCAGCTTCGCCTCGCGCTGCACGCGCTCGAAGGCCTGCTCCCAGGCCTTCGAGACGACCTCGGGGGCTTCCTCGACCTGGAGGCGCCGCTTGCAGCCCCCCAGCTCCTCGATGTCCACCTTCATGACCGTTCCACCTTCGTGACGACTCTCAGGGTTCTGGTGCGAGAGGGGGGAGTTGAACCCCCACGGGTTGCCCCTCTGGATCCTAAGTCCAGCGCGTCTGCCAGTTCCGCCACTCTCGCACGACGGGTCGCGGGTATCTCGGTGCGGGGAGGCTCAGGCCAGGGAAGGATAACATAAGGCCCCGGCAGGGGAAGGGGACCGGCAGCGGCGACCGTGGGCTGGGCCGGCCGGCCCGCACGGTCGGGGACGGGACCAGCGTCCGGGCACCCGCGCGCCGGCTCCGGGCCGGGCGATCACCGACCGGCGCGCCGCGGGTCAGGCCCCGGCGTCGCGACGGCGACGGTAGCGGCGGATCAGGGCATTGGTGGAGGCGTCGTGGCCGAGTGTGGGCTCCTCCCGGCTCTCGAGCTCCGGCGCGATCCGACCCGCGAGGGCCTTGCCCAGCTCCACGCCCCACTGGTCGAACGAGTTGATGCGCCAGATCGAGCCCTGCACGAACACCTTGTGCTCGTAGAGCGCGACCAGGCGCCCGAGCGCGGCCGGGGTGAGCGCGTCGGCCAGGATCGTACTGCTCGGGCGGTTGCCCTCGAAGGTGCGATGCGGGACCTGGGCGGCCGGCACCCCCTCGGCGGCCACCTCGGCCGCGGTCTTGCCGAAGGCCAGCGCTTCGGTCTGGGCGATCAGGTTCGCGGTGAGCAGATCCTGGTGCCGGCCGAGCGGGGTGAGCGACCGCGCGAAGCCGATGAAGTCGGCCGGGACCAGCCGGGTACCCTGGTGGAGGAGCTGGTAGTAGGCGTGCTGGCCGTTCGTGCCCGGCGTGCCCCAGATGACCGGGCCGGTCTGGTAGTCCACGCGCCGGCCGTCGAGGTCCACCGACTTGCCGTTCGACTCCATGTCGAGCTGCTGGAGATAGAACGGCAGCCGGGCCAGGTAGTGGCTGTACGGCAGCACCGCGTGGCTCTCCGCGCCGAAGAAGTTCACGTACCAGATGCCGAGGAGGCCGAGCAGCACCGGCATGTTGCGCTCGAACGGCGCGGTGCGGAAGTGCTCGTCCATCTCGTGGAAGCCCTCCAGCATGGCCCGGAAGTGCTCGGGGCCGATCGCGATCATCAGCGAGAGCCCGATGGCCGAGTCGCAGGAGTAGCGGCCGCCCACCCAGTCCCAGAACTCGAACATGTTGGCGGTATCGATGCCGAACGTCGCCACCTCCGCCGCGTTGGTGGACACCGCGACGAAGTGCCGCGCGACCGCCCTCGGGTCGTGGAGCGCGCGGAGGACCCAGTCCCGCGCCGCGTGGGCGTTGGCCAGCGTCTCCTGGGTGGTGAAGGTCTTGGAGGAGACGACGAAGAGCGTCTCGACCGGATCCAGGTCGCGCGTGGCCTCGACGAAGTCGGCGCCGTCCACGTTGGAGACGAAGCGCAGCGTGAGGCGGCGGTCGCAGTAGTGCCGGAGGGCCTCGTAGGCCATGACCGGGCCCAGGTCGGAGCCGCCGATGCCGATATTGACCACGTTGCGGATGGCCTTGCCGGTGAAGCCGGTCCAGGCGCCGGTGCGCACGCGCGTGGAGAAGTCCGCCATGCGGTCGAGCACCGCATGCACGCCGGGCACCACGTCCCGGCCGTCCACGAGGATGCGCGTCCCCCGGGACGCGCGCAGGGCCACGTGGAGCACCGCGCGCTGCTCGGTCACGTTGATCCTCGCTCCCGAGAACATGGCGTCGATGCGCGCCCGCAGCCCGGCCGCCTCGGCCAGCGCGAGCAGGAGCCGCAGCGTCTCGTCGGTGACCCGGTTCTTCGAGTAGTCGAGGTAGAGTGAGGCCGCCTCCAGCGCGAGCCGCTCCCCGCGCTTCGGGTCCTCCGCGAGGAGCGTCCGCAGATGCACGTCCCGAATCTGCCCGTGATGCTTCCGCAGCGCCGTCCACGCCTCGCTCTGGCCGATCACGGTGTCTCCTCTCGCGGTCGGGCGAACAGGACCGCCCGGCTGTGCCGCGCGATCATCAGGTCCTCGCGGGTGGGCACGACCCGCACCGCGCAGCCACCGCCGGGGGCGCTCAGCCGATCGGCGTCGGCCGCGTTCCGCGCCGGATCGAGGCGGACCCCCAGGTGGCCGAGCCCGTCGCAGATCTCCGCGCGCACCGGCGCCGCCCGCTCCCCGATGCCGCCGGTGAACACCAGCGTGTCGAGGCCGTCCAGCGCCGCCGCGAAGGCCCCGACCTGCTTGCGCGCCTGGTAGCAGAACATCGCCACCGCCAGCGCGGCGGCCTCGTCGCGCTCTCGTCGCTCCAGCAGGGTCTTCATGTCCGCGCTCGCGCCGGACACCCCGAGCAGGCCCGACTCCTTGTTCACCAGCCGGTCGAGGCGCTCGGCATCGTAGCCCTTCTCCCGCATCAGGTAGAGGAGCACGCCCGGATCGAGATCGCCGGTGCGGGTGCCCATCATGAACCCGCCCGCCGGGGTCAGCCCCATGGTCGTATCCACCGGCCGCCCGTCGCGCACCGCGGCCATGCTGGCGCCGTTGCCCAGATGCGCGATCACCACCCGGCCGCGCCCGGCCGTGCCCAGCCGTTCCAGCACGTATTCGTAGGACAGCCCGTGGAAGCCGAAGCGCTCGACGCCGGCCGCGTCGACCAGCGCCCGCGGCAGGGCCAGGCGGCGGGCGATCTCGGGCAGTCCGCGATGGAACGCGGTGTCGAAGCAGACGGCCTGCGGCAGCGCCGGGAAGCGCGCGGCCACCGCCTCCACGCCGGCGAGCCCGCTCGGCAGATGGAGCGGGGCGAGCGGGATGAGCGCGCGGAGATCGGCGAGCAGCGTCGGCGTCACCCGCTCCGGGGCCACGTGCGCCTGCCCACCGTGCACGAGCCGGTGGCCGACGCCCGCCGGCTCGGGCAGCGCCTGGTCGCCGAGCAGCGCGAACACCCCGGCGGCCGCCTCGCCATGATCGGTCCATCGACCCGGCAGCCGCCGCGGCGGCGCGCCGGGCGCGCGCAGCCAGGCGAACGCCCCGGGCCGGCCGATCTCTTCCACTTCGCCCTCGCCGAGGCAGTCGGCGTCGTCCCAGACCGAGAACTTGAGCGAGGAGGAGCCCGCGTTCAGGCAGAGGATGATCCGGTGGCCGGGCATCAGGGCTCGCTCCGGCGGCGGCAGGGCGCGTCGTGGCTCACCGCCTCCCCGGCCCGTCCTCGGCGGGCTTCTCCTGATGGCCGCCGAACTCGAAGCGCAGCGCGGAGAGCACCTTGGCCGCGAACTCGCCATTGCCGCGCGAGCTGAACCGCTCGTAGAGGGCGGCGCTCAGCACCGGCGCCGGCACGCCCTCCTCGATGGCGGCGGCGATCGTCCAGCGTCCCTCCCCCGAATCGGAGACGCGGCCCGAGAAGCCGGCGAGGTCCCCGCTCTTGGTCAGCGCGCTCGCGGTGAGGTCGAGCAGCCACGAGGCCACCACGCTGCCGCGCCGCCACACCTCGGCGATGTCGCGCAGGTCCAGGTCGTAGCGGTAGTGCTCCGGGGTCCGGAGCGGCGTGGTCTCGGCGTCGGCGGCGCCCGCCGTCGCCGGCGCTCCTGCGTTGGCGTGGCGGAGGATGTTGAAGCCTTCCGCGTAGGCCGCCATCAGCCCGTACTCGATGCCGTTGTGGACCATCTTCACGAAGTGCCCGGCCCCGTTCGGCCCACAGTGGAGATATCCGCGCTCGGCGGTGCCGCCGATCTTCTCGCGGCCCGGGGTGCGGGGGATGTCACCGAGGCCGGGAGCCAGCGCCGCGAAGATCGGGTCGAGGCGCTCCACCACCGCCGCCTCGCCCCCGATCATGAGGCAGAAGCCACGCTCGAGCCCCCACACCCCGCCGCTCGTGCCCACGTCCACGTAGTGGAGGCCGCGCGCACCCAGCTCGACGGCGCGCCGGATGTCGTCGTGGTAGTGCGAGTTGCCGCCGTCGATGATCACGTCGTCGCGCTCCAGCAGGGGCACGAGCGAGGCGAGCGTCTGTTCCACCACCGCCGCCGGCACCATGATCCACACGGTCCGCGGGCGGGACAGGGCCTGGACGAACGCCGGCAGCGACGCGGTCCCGGTCGCGCCCTCGCGGGCCAGCGCCTGCACCGCGGGGGCGGAGACGTCGTAGACCATGCAGTCGTGGCCCGCCCGGCCGAGCCGCCGCACCATGTTGGCGCCCATGCGCCCGAGACCGATCATGCCGAGCTGCATCACTCGCTCCTTTGCGCGGCCGCCACGGCCGCGATGACCGCCGCGCCGGCGCTCGTGGAATCCTTCACGTACGCGGTCTCGATCCGGGCCGCGCGCTCGCCGCCGACCAGCTCGACCATGCTCTCGCGCACCCGCGTCTCGAAGTCCGGGTAGCCGCCCCAGAGGCTGCCGTCCACCGCGATGGTACGCTGGTCGGCGAGCTCGGCGTCGAGGAAGCGCAGCGTGCCGACGAGCGCCGCCCCGACCAGCCGCGCCGCGCGCCGGGCGATCGCGGCGCCGAGCGCGCGGACCGCGTGCCGCTCCTCCCCCGTGCTCGGCACGCCGAGCGCGCGCAGCAGCGCGCCCACGTCGTCGAGCCCGCCGGTGTGATCCGCGGCGATGCGTGAGAGGTGCGCGCTGCCGAGCGCGAACGGAGTGGCGAGCGCGGACGGCGCCGCCCAGTGCTCCCGCGCCGCGCGCGGCCCCAGGTCCCGGAGCACGCGGCGCAGGATCTCGCCCAGGTAGTGGCCGGAGACCATCTTCTCGAAGCGCTGCGCGCCCGGCGGCGGCTCATCGAGCTCCCGGTCGAGCGCGGCGTCGTACGGCGTCTCGAGGGCGGCCACCCCGTCGAAGTTCCCGGACTCGAGATTCCGGATGCCGGCCGGCCCCAGGTCCGCGGCCAGGTTGGTGCCGGTGCCCAGGATCAGGCCCACGTCGGCCGGGCGCGCGCCCGGGTCGAGCCCGCGCGCCCGGTAGCTCTGCCGCATCAGGGTTGCCACCGTGTCGTTGGCCACCGCGGCGAGCCGGATCCGCGCGCGCCCGGCGCGGAGCAGCGCGGCGCCGAGCAGCGCGGCCACGTCCTGGCCCTCGAGGCCCTTCAGGCGCCAGCCCTTGGTCGAGGCCAGCGCCACCGCTCGATCGATGCGCTCGAGACGGGCCGGATAGGAATAGACGAACGCGAGCGGTGCGGCGGCGACGCCGTGCGCGTGGGCCACGCGCCCGACCGCCCGCGCGATCAGGTCGAAGACCGGCTCCGGCGCGCCGCGCTTGTCCCCCTCGGAGAAGGTGAGCGCTTCCTCCGCGGCCGTGCGGACCGACCCGTCCCCGCCGAGCTCGATCAGGCCGGCCCGGGCCTTGGTGCCCCCCCAGTCCACCACCATCACCCGGCCTCGCTCCCGTCCGGAGGGTTGCCGCGTAAACGTCCGTAACATCTTGAGCGAGCTGGGCTCGCCGACCAGCCCTCGCGCCATCTGCCGCGTGAGATCCCGGGCGATGGGCTCGAGCGCGGACGCCGGCGCGTCGAACCGGGCGACCGTCTGGGCGATCACGGCGTCGTCGGCAGCGGGCATGGCCGTCATCATACTCCGGGGGTGACGGTGCTATGATGAGCCCCACGCTATGAGTGCTCTGCACCGCCGCAAGACGATCTCCGTGGACGTGGGTGGGGTCAAGGTGGGCGGCCCCCGACCGATCGTCGTCCAGTCCATGACCAACACCGACACCGCCGACGTGGCCGGGACGGTGGCCCAGGTCAACGCGCTCCACGCGGCGGGCAGCGAGCTGGTGCGCGTCACCGTGAACACCGAGGCGGCGGCGCGGGCGGTCCCCGAGATTGTCGAGCAGGTGACCGTGCCGGTGATCGGCGACTTCCACTACAACGGCCACGTGCTGCTCACCAAGTATCCCGACTGCGCCCGCGCCCTCGCCAAGTACCGCATCAACCCGGGCAACGTGGGCGGCAAGCACCACGACGACAACTTCCGGGCGATCGTCCAGGTGGCGATCGACAACGGAAAGCCGGTGCGCATCGGGGTCAACTGGGGGAGCCTCGATCAGAACCTCCTGACCCAGATGATGGACGCCAATGCCCGGAGCAACTCGCCGCTCGACGCGCGCGACGTCACCATGAACGCGATGGTGGAGAGCGCGATCCAGTCCGCCGAGCTGGCCGAGCAGACCGGCCTCGGGCACGATCGCATCATCCTCTCCGCCAAGGTCTCGGGCGTGCAGGACCTGGTGGACGTCTACCGCAAGCTCGCCCCCCGCTCCGACTACCCGCTGCATCTCGGCCTCACCGAGGCCGGCATGGGCGCCAAGGGCATCGTGGCGAGCACCGCGGGGCTCGCGATCCTGCTGCAGGAGGGCATCGGCGACACGATCCGCGTCTCGCTGACCCCCAAGCCCAACGGCGATCGCACCGAGGAGGTGCAGGTCGCCCAGCTCATCCTCCAGTCACTCGGGCTCCGGAGCTTCCTGCCGCTGGTGACCGCGTGCCCCGGCTGCGGGCGCACCACGTCGACCTTCTTCCAGGAGATGGCCGAGCAGATCCAGACCTACCTGCGCGACCGGATGCCGGCGTGGAAGGATCGGTACACCGGCGTGGAGGAGCTGAAGGTCGCGGTGATGGGCTGCGTGGTCAACGGCCCGGGCGAGTCCAAGCACGCCGACATCGGCATCTCGCTGCCCGGCACCTTCGAGGAGCCCAAGGCCCCGGTCTTCGTGGACGGCGCGCTCAAGCTCACGCTCAAGGGCGACGCGATCGTCGCCGACTTCCTGAAGATCCTCGACGACTACGTCGACAAGCGCTACGCGGGCAGCCGCAAGTAGCCGCGCGCCTCCGTCGGAGCTCCCGCCCATGCCCATCTCCCCGTACATGCGCGATCTCCGCGCCAAGATCGGCCACGACGTGCTGCTGCAGGCCGGCGTCGCCGCGGTCATCGTCAACGCGGCGGGGCAGGTGCTGCTGCAGCGCCGGAGCGACAATGGCGAATGGGGGCTGCCGGGCGGGATCATGGAGCCGGGGGAGGAGCCCGCGGAGACCCTCGTGCGGGAGAGCCGCGAGGAGACCTCGCTCGAGGTCGTCCTCGAGCGGATCGTCGGCGTCTACAGTGGACCGGACTTCCGCGTGCGCTACCCGAACGGCGACGAGGCGGCGATCCTGAGCATCACCTTCGCGTGCCGGCCGGTGGCGGGCGAGGCGCGCGTCAACGACGACGAGTCGCTCGAGATCCGCTACTTCGCCCCCGACGCCCTGCCCGCGATGCCGCCGCGCCACGGCATGCGGATCCAGGACGCGCTGCGGAACGAGCTCCGCGCCCGCTTCCGCTCGATCGTCAGCCCTTCAGCAGCTCCTCCGCGACGCGCTTGACGTCGCCCGCGTCCACCTGGCCCTTGTGGGTCTTCATGACGTCGCCGATCAGGCGCCCGGCCTGCTTGGGATCTGTGATCCCGAGGGCCGCGATGCGCTCCGCCACCAGCGCGCGCACCCCCGCGTCGTCCATCGTCTTGGGCAGGTAGCGCGCGCAGAAGTCGATCTCGAAGCGCAGCTGGGCGGCCTGGCCCGCGCCGCGCTCCCCCGCCTTCTCGTACTCCGCCACCGCCTTCTGCAGCAGCTTGCGGTAGGCCCCGATCACTTCGAGCACGAGGGCGTCGTCCACCGCTCCCGCGAAGCCCTTGGCGGTGCGCCGCTCCTGGATCTTGGTCTTGAGCATGCGCACCACGTCGGCGGTGCGGGTGTCCCTGGCCTTGATGGCCTGGGTGAGCGTGTCGTTCAGCGTCTGCTCGAGTGCCATGGGAGTCCTCTCGCGTGCGGGGCTACGTGAGCCAGTCGGTCAGCGCGGCGAGGGTGGCGAGCTCGTGGTCCGGCCGGGGCTCGCGGGGACGCTCACCCGCGCGATTGATCCAGGCCACCGGTACGCCCAGGCCGCGGCACGGCGTCACGTCGTGGAAGTGGCTCCGGGCCGCGTGCAGCCACCGGCGGTCACCGACGCGCTCGCGCGCCGTCGTGAAGTGCCCGCCAGCCGGCTTGTAGGAGCCCACCTGCTGGGCGGTGACGATGAGATCGAAGGGCACCGTGAAGTGCCGGCGGGTCTCCGCAAGCAGATCGTCGTCCACGTTGGAGAGGATGCCGAGCTGGTAGCCGGCGCGGAAGAGCCGCTCGAGGGCCGCGTTGGTGTCGGGGAACGGGAGCCAGAACGGCAGGCTCTCGGCCAGGAAGCCCGCGCGCGCCTCCGGCAGCGCCCAGCCGAGCTCCCGCGCCACCCGCCGCGCGCTCTCCGTCAGCACCTCGCGATAGCTGCGATACGGCTCGGCCTCCACCACCGGCTCGATCCGCTCGTAGGCCGCGAGCACCGTGCGGGGATCGAGCCGGCCACCGGTCCCCACCACCGCCCGCGTGAACGCGGTCGCGATGCCGCCCTCCCAGTCGATGAGGGTGCCGTAGCAGTCGAACGTGATGATGTCGTACGGGCGTTCGGCGCTCACACGGCGGGCCGCTTCGGCGCCCACGGCCGCGCCTGCTCGAAGGCGGCCGAGGCCTGGAGAACCTGGAGATCGGCCAGCCGGCGGCCGACGATCTGCAGGCCCACCGGCATGCCCGAGGGGGTGAAGCCTGCGGGCACGGTGGCGGCCGGCTGCCCGGTGAAGTTGAACGGATAGCTGAAGCCGGCCCAGGGGAACCAGTCCCACGGATGCTGCGGGAACCCCGCCGGGTTGAGCCGCCCGACCTCGAAGGCCGCGACCGACACCGTCGGGGTCAGCAGCAGATCGTAGGTGTCGAAGAGCGCGCGCACCGCGTCGCAGTACACGTGCTTGCGGCCACGCATCGCCACGTAGGCCTCCGCGCTGTAGCGGCGGCCGTCCTCGAGGGCCGCGACCAGGCCCGGGTCCATGCGCGCGCGGAACTCGTCGAGGTACTGACCGTAGTTGCCGGCGTAGTGCGCGTTCCACATGAGATGGATCATCTCGCGGGTGTCAGGGAGGCTCACCTTGGCGCTCTCGACCGCGCACCCCAGCTCCTGGAACGCGAGCGCGGCCCGCTGCGCGATCTGCCCGACCTCGGGGTCCACCTGGAGGCACCCCAGGTCGAGGCTCCACGCCACGCGCAACCCTCGGACGCCCTCGCGCAGGCGGCCCACGTAGTCGTCGGGCGCCGCGTCGAGCGACTGGCGGTCCCAGTCGTGGGGTCCGGCCATCACGCCGAGCATGAGCGCGGCGTCGGCCACGGTGCGCGTCATGGGCCCGGTGTGCGAGGCGCTGTCGGTGTTGGACACCGGCCACATCGGCACGCGCCCGAAGGTGGGCTTGAGCCCGTAGATGCCGCAGAACGCCGACGGCACCCGTACCGAGCCGGCGCCGTCCGAGCCCTGGTGGAGCGGGCCCAGTCCTGCCGCGGCGGCCGCGCCGGCGCCCGCGCTCGAGCCGCCCGACGTCATGCCCAGGTTCCACGGATTGCGGGTGATCCCGGTGAGCGGGCTATCCCCGAGGGCCTTCCAGCCGAACTCCGGCGTGGTGGTCTTGCCGGTGAGGATGGCGCCCGCCTCCTTGAGCCGGCGCACGTACGGCGCGTCCACCTCGCCGATGCGCGTGGCGAAGACGTGCGAGCCGAAGCGCGCGGGCACGCCCTCCACCAGGGCCAGGTCCTTGATCGAGACCGGGATCCCGTGCAGCGGGCCGAGCCGCCCGCCCCTCATCACCGCAGCCTCGGCGGCGCGCGCGGCGGCCAGCGCCGCGTCCGCGGTCACGGTGCAGAATGCGTTGATCGTCGGGTTCACCTGCTCGATGCGCTCGAGCACGGCCCGGGTGAGCTCCACCGGCGACAGCGCCTTCGACCGGATCCGGGGGACGAGCTCGGTTGCGGGCGTGTAGGCGAGATCGGTCGCGTTCATGGGGCCTCCGAAGCGGGGTGATCTACGGCCGCCCGAATGGTAGCACGGTCAGCCGCGACGCGGCGGCAGCACGACCGACACCCCGCTGGCGCGCCCGAAGCGCGCGGCGAGCCGCTCGCCGAACGACGAGGCGTCGAGCGGGTTCGCCGGCGCGCCCTCTCCCACGCGCGCTTCGGCGGCGCGTACCAGCCCCCGCATGCACGCGGCCGCCTCGAAGTAGGGCAGGCGCGTCCGGTCGAGCGGCCGCAGCCGGCGGTAGACCGCCACGTAGCGCACGGCCACGAGCCGACGCCCCGCCGCGGCGAGGGGGCGGAACGCGACGGGCACCGGCAGGAGGGCGAGCGGCGCCTGGGTGAGGATGACGCGGGTCGCGGCCACGTCGCACTCCGGCGCGGCCACCACCACGTTCGGCCAGTCGAGCACCGCGGTGGTCCGGCCGCCCTCGGTGAGGAGATTCTGCGGGTGGAAATCGCCGTGACAGATCACGCGCCCGGACCGCTCGGCCGGCTGCCGGGTGCGGAGCCAGCGCATCCCGTCCGCCAGGCCCGCGAGCCCGGCCTTCTGGATCCGCCGGTCGAGCGAGGCCAGAAGGCTCTCGAAGCTGACCGCGTGGCGATCGAAGGCCCAGCCGGCCGCGCGGCCCTCGTCGTCCAGCGCGCGCAGGAGCGCCTCGGCGTTGAGCGCGTGCAGCCGCGCGTGTGCCTCGGCGAGCGTGCGCCCCACTCCGGGCCGGCGGGTGGCCAGGAGCGGGCGCCCGGCCGCCCGCTCCATCACGAGGAATCCGGCGCCGAGGGGCCCGCGGTCCGCGCTGGCGATGAGCACGCGCGGCACGGGATAGCCGAGCCCCGCGAGCGCGTTCTGGGTGGCGCGCTCCCGGAGCGCGCGCACCGGATCGTGGGCCGGGCTCAGCACGCGCAGGATGAGCGGCCCCGACCAGGCGGAGGGCCCGGCGCTCAGCCGGAAGGCGTAGATCCGCGTGTCGTAGCCGCCGCTGATCGGGGTGGGCGGCTCGGCGTAGGCGAGATCGGACGCGTGCAGCTCGCGGCGGAGGTGAGCGAGGAGGGCGGGTGCTACGTCCGACGTCGCAGCCCCCTCACTTCCGGCCCCCCTCGCCTCCGGCCCCCTCACCCTGCCCTCTCCCCCAATGGGGGAGAGGGGGGAAGGAAGGCGGAGAGGCGGGTGAGGATGAACGCGTAGTCGAAGGCGATCTCGTGGAGGTAGTCGTAGCGGCCGGAGGCGCCGCCGTGACCGGCCTCCATGTTGATCTTGAACACGGGCGGGACGGCGGCGCTGCCGATCGCGCGCAGGCGCGCCACGTACTTCGCGGGCTCCCAGTACATCACCTGGCTGTCGTTGAGCGAGGTCTTGATGAGCAGCGCCGGGAACGGCCGCGCGTCCAGGTTCGTGTAGGGGCAGTAGCTCTTCATGTACTCGTACTGCTCACGGACCTTCGGGTTGCCCCACTCCTCGAACTCGCCCACCGTCAGGGGCAGCGACTCGTCCAGCATGGTGTTGATCACGTCCACGAAGGGCACCCGCAGCACCGCGGCGGCGCAGCAGTCCGGACGCAGGTTGAGCACCGCGCCGATGAGCAGGCCGCCCGCGCTGCCGCCCTCGATGACCAGCCGGTCGGGCGCGGTGTAGCCGCTCCCGGCCAGGAAGTCGGCGGCCGCGATGAAGTCGGTGAAGGTGTTGCGCTTGTTCATCATGCGGCCCTCGTCGTGCCAGCGCTTGCCCAGCTCGCCCCCGCCCCGGATGTGGGCGATCGCCACGCCGACCCCGCGGTCGAGCAGGCTCAGCCGGTTCGACGAGAACCCGGCCGGGTAGGGATAGCCGTAGGCTCCGTAGCCCGCGAGCACCATCGGGCTCGAGCCGTCCCGCCGCGACTCGGCGCGGCGCACGAGCGAGATGGGGATGCGCGTCCCGTCGGCGCCCGTCGCGTGGATGCGCTCGGAGGTGTACCGTGCGGGATCGTAGCCGCCCAGGACGTCCACCTGCTTGAGCAGGAGGAGGCGGCGCCCCGCGATCTCGTAGTCGAACACCGAGGGGGGCGTGATCAGCGACTGGTAGCGCACGCGATAGGCGCCGGCGTCGAACTCCGCGTTGGCGTCCGCGCTCAGGTCGTAGGTCGGCTCCGGGAACTCCACGTGATGGTGCGCGCCGGTGCGGCGGTCGGTGATGCGCAGGCGGATCAGCCCGTCCTCGCGCTCCTGCACGACGTAGTGCCGGGCGAAGACGTCCACTTCCTCGAGCATCACGTCCGGGCGATGGGCGATCAGCTCGCGCCAGCGCGCGGGATGCGGATCGTCCACCGGGGCCGCCACCAGCCGGAAGTTCCGCCGGCCACCGCCGTTCGTGCGGATGTAGAAGAGGTCGCCGTCCGGGCCGACCCCGTGGTCCACCTGGTACTCGTGATCGGGCTCGCGCGGCAGCACCATCCGCCACGCGCCGCCCGGGTCGGTGGCGGTCAGATAGCGCACCTCGGTGCTCGTGAAGCTACCCGAGATCAGGAACAGATAAGCCCGGCTGCGGGAGCGGCCCACGTGGAAGCGGAACAGCGCGTCCGGCTCCTCGTACAGGAGGTCGGCCCCCGTGTCCCCGAGGCGGTGCCGGTGCAGCCGGTAGGGGCGCTTCGCCTCGTCCTCGGTGACGTAGAAGAGCGTCTCGTTGTCCACGGCCCACGCCACCGTGCTCACGCGCTCCACGCGGTCGGGCAGCAGCGCGCCGGTCTCGAGATCCTTCACGTGGAGCGTGTAGTCGCGGAAGCCCGTCAGGTCGGTGGTATAGGCGAGTCGCCGGCCGTCATCGCTCACCGCGGCCGCGCCCAGGGCCAGGAACGGGTGGCCCTCGGCGAGCTGGTTGAGGTCGAGCATCACCTGCTCGGGCGCCTCGAGGCTGCCCGCCTTGCGACAGTAGATCGGGTACTGCTTCCCCTTCTCGGTGCGCGAGTAATAGTAGTGGGCGCGCAGGCGGTAGGGCACCGACTGGTCGTCCTCCTTGATGCGCGCCAGCATCTCCGAGTAGAGCGACTGCTGGAAGGGCACGGTGGGCTTCATCACCGTGTCGGTATAGGCGTTTTCCGCGGTCAGGTAGGCGGTGACCTCGGGGTCGTCCTTCTCCCGCATCCAGTGGTAGTCGTCCTGGCGCACGTCCCCGTGGACCACGTCGGTCCTGGGGAGCTTGCGGGCGATCGGAGGGGTACCGGACATCCCCCGAACCGTACCATACGACCGTCGCTTGCGCGGCCGCCCGCTCGGTCTCTACACTGGCGCGATCCGGCCATGCCCGAGCTGCCCGACCTCACCGTCTACCTCGAAGCGCTGGCCGCCCGCGTCGGCGGCGCGCGGCTCGAGCGCATCCGGCTGGCGAACCCCTTCGTGCTGCGCTCGGTGGATCCGCCACCGACCGACGTGGCGGGCCGCGCGGCGACCGGCCTCCGGCGCCTGGGCAAGCGGATCGTGATCGCGCTGGAGGGCGAGCGCTTCGTGCTCATCCACCTGATGATCGCGGGGCGACTGCACTGGAAGGACGCCGGCGCGAAGCTACCGGGCAAGATCGGGCTGGCCGCGCTCGACTTCTCCACCGGCACCGTCACCCTCACCGAGGCGGGATCAAAGCGCCGCGCCGCCATCCATCTGGTCCGCGGCGAGGCCGCGCTGGCCGCGCACGACCCGGGCGGCCTCGAGCTCGGAGATGCCGACGCGGCCGCCTTCCGGGCCGCCATCACGCGCGAGTCCCACACGCTCAAGCGGACGCTGACCGACCCGCGCATCCTGAGCGGCATCGGCAATGCCTACTCCGACGAGATCCTGCACCGGGCCCGCCTCTCGCCGGTGCGCATGACGCGCCAGCTGTCCGAGGAGGAGAGCACGCGGCTCTTCGAGGCGGCGAAGGCCACGCTGGCCGACTGGATCGAGCGCCTGCGGCGTGAGGCGGGCGGCGCGTTCCCGGAGGGCGTGACCGCGTTCCGCCCCGACATGGCGGTGCACGGCCGCTACGGCCACCCCTGCCCCGACTGCGGGGCCCCGGTGCAGCGCATCGTGCACGCGGAGAACGAGACCAACTACTGCGCGCGGTGCCAGACCGCCGGGCGCCTGCTGGCCGATCGCGCGCTCTCACGGCTGCTCCACCGGGACTGGCCGCGCACGCTCGAGGAGATGGAGGAGCGGCGGCCGGCCGGCGCGGCCGCGGTCACCAGCCCGGTGGCAGATCCGGGCGGATCTACATCGCGCCCGCGCGCGCGCCGCCCGGGCTGACCGCCACCACGTCGGCGGTTGTCGCGAGCCCCGGCGGCGGCGGCGCCGGCTTGCGCCCGTTCAGCGCGGAGCCGGCCCGGGCTCGCCGACCAGGATGTCGGCCGGGTCGGTGCCCTGGAGCTTGACCCGCACGCGCCAGGGGCTCGGCCCGGCCTGGGCGAGCGGGAACGAGGCGATGCTGCTCCCGACCGCGCTGCTGCTCCCGCCCCCGCCGACCACCCCGCCCGTCGAGACGCCGACCCCGGTGCTCACCCCGCCGCCCACGCTGCCGAAGCTGCCGACGCCGAAGCCGATGCTGACCGGGCTGCCCCCGCCGCCCGCGGCCGCCGTGTACTCGATGGTCTGCGCTTCGAGCACGCCGCCGTCGGCCTTCACGATCTGGGCCCGCTCGAGGCGGCGCCCGCCGCCGTCGATCTCGACGCGGAGCCGGTCGCTCACGATCGTGTAGGCGGCGGACACGGTGGCGCCCGGCGGCTGCACCGCGGGCTTGTAAGGCAGGTCCGCCCGGGTGGACGAGCAGGCGGCGAGCGCGGCCGCGAGCAGCCCGGCCAGCCCCATGGTCGCGACGATGGTCCGCATGCACGGTATTATCGCACGCGACAGGAGGCCCCCATGCGCGACAAGGAAGAAGATCGAGTCCCCCCGGGAGCCGATCTCGAGCGGTACGTCCGGGAGCTGGCCGAGTTCGTCGGCCTGGACGAGGCCGACGCGACCGCCATCCGCGCGAGCGCCCCCGCGATCCTGAAGCACGAGGCCGAGCTCACCGGCGCGCTCTACGAGCACTTCCTGCGGTTTCCCGCGACCGCGCGCTTCTTCCTCGGCCCCGACGGGTTGCCCGACCGGACCCGCATCGAGCGACGCAAGCACAGCCTGTCCCGATGGCTGCGCGAGACCGCCCAGGCCGCGCTCACCCACGACTTCGCGTACTACCTGCTCTCGGTCGGCCTCGCCCACAGTCACCGTGAGCACGGCCCGGGCGGCAAGATTCCTCCGCAGTTCATGGTGGCCGCGATGAGCCTCACCCAGACCGCGCTCGCCCGGATCTTCCGCGACGAGCTGGCCGATCCGGCCGCGGCGCTCGAGGCGGCGGTGGCGTGGAACAAGCTGCTGCTGCTGCACCTGAACGTGCTGCTGATCGGCTACCTGCTGCCGCCGCGCAAGGCCTCCTGAGCGGAGGAAGCCCGAGCCCGGGCCGCGCCAAGCGCGACCGGAGGGCCGCCGCGTGTCACGCCGCCGCCGTCCGATTGACAGCGGCCATGGGCCGCCGCATAGTGAGCGCACGACACCGAAGGGAGCCTTCATGGCCACGCCGACCACGATTCGAGAGCTGCGCGACAGCGGGTACACGTCCCGGTCCGTCAAGCAGGAGCTGCGCGACAACCTGATCGCGCGCCTGCGCCGCGGCGAGAGCCTCTTCTCCGGCATCGTGGGCTACGAGCAGACCGTCGTGCCCCAGATCGAGAACGCGGTGCTGAGCGGCCAGGACATCGTCTTCCTGGGCGAGCGCGGCCAGGCCAAGACCCGTATGGCCCGCCTCCTGGTGGGGCTGCTCGACGAGAAGATGCCCGCGCTGGCCGGCTGCGAGATCAGCGATGACCCGTTCGCGCCGATCTGCTCGGCGTGCCGGCAACGGGTCGGCGAGCAGGGTGACCGGGCGGTGATCGCCTGGATCCCACGCGACCGGCGCTACGGTGAGAAGCTCGCCACCCCCGACATCACGATCGCCGACCTGATCGGCGAGGTGGATCCGATCAAGGTGGCGGAGGGGCGCTATCTCTCCGACGAGCTCACCATCCACTATGGCCTCCTGCCCCGCACCAACCGCGGCATCTTCGCGCTCAACGAGCTGCCGGACCTGGCCGAGCGCATCCAGGTGGGCCTGCTCAACATCATGGAGGAGCGCGACGTGCAGATCCGCGGCTACAAGGTGCGGCTGCCCATCGACCTCTACGTGGTGGCGAGCGCGAACCCGGAGGACTACACCAACCGCGGGCGGATCATCACCCCGCTCAAGGACCGCTTCGGCTCCCAGATCCGCACCCACTACCCCCGGCGGGTGGAAGACGAGATCGCGATCATGGAGGCGGAGCGCACCGCCTACGCCGACGCGGGGCTCGAGACGAGGAGCCCGGAGTTCATGAAGCAGCTCGTGGCCGAGGTCACCCACCTGGCCCGCCGCTCGCCCGAGATCAGCCAGCGCTCGGGGGTGTCGGTGCGCGTGACGATTTGCAACTACGAGAATCTCCTGTCGAGCGCGCTCAAGCGGGCCATCCGGCTCGGCGAGGCGGTGGCCGCCCCGCGGGTGAGCGACCTCAGCGCCATCGCCGCCTCCACCGGGGGCAAGATCGAGATGGAGAGCCTGGGCGACACGAGCGAGGAGAAGGTTCTCGGCAAGATCATGCAGCGCGCGCTGCTCAACGTGTTCAACCGCAGCTTCTCCTCCGGCGAGCTGGACGAGGTGGTGGGCGCGTTTCAGGACGGGCTCAAGATCGAGGTGTCCGACTCCATGCCCACCGATCTCTACCTCCGGCATCTCGGCCAGGTGCGCCCGCTGCAGGCGGCGGTGCGCAAGCTCGGGGCGCAGGATCCGGCGAGCGTGGCCGCCGCCGTCGAGTTCGTCCTGGAGGGCCTGCACCTCAGCAAAAAGCTGAACAAGGACGTGCAGGCCGGACAGGCGCGCTACCGGGTGGCGTGAGGTCTCCGGTGAATCCTATCCGGGCGCGCGAGCTCCGCGGGGAGCCTGTCGGAGTGAGCTCCGTCCGAGCGCCGGCTTGGCCGACGCAACCCGATCTGGGGGGGGCTCGGAGGGGGCCGTCGCGGCCCCCTTCGAGGCGCTCGTGTCGCCCCTGAGCTGGTACTCGCGCTGGGACGGCTCCCAGCGCCTCGACGATCTCGACGCCGATCAGCTCCTCGACGCCATGTCCGACGACCTCCTGTCGGACGGCGATCCGTGGAGCGCGCTCCGGCGCCTGTTCCAGCGCGGCGCCCGAAACCCGGACGGGGCCAACCTCCCCGGGCTGCAAGACCTGCTCAACCGGCTGCGGCGGCAGCGCCAGCAGCAGCTCGACCGCCACGATCTCTCTTCGGTGCTCGACGACATCAAGCAGAAGCTCGACGACATCCTGAAGACCGAGCGCGAGGGCATCGACCGGCGGGTGGCCGACGCCCGCGAGCGGGCCGAGCGCGGCGAGGCCCCCGAGTCGTTCCGCCAGGGCATGGAGCAGGCGGCCGCCGAGCACCGGAAGACCCTCGACGAGATGCCGGAGTCGCCGGCCGGGCGCATCCAGGGCCTGCAGGGTTACGAGTTCATGGATCCCGACGCGCACCGGATGTTCTGGGAGCTGATGAAGGGCCTGCAGCAGCAGATGCTGCAGCCGTTCCTCTCCAACATGCAGAAGGCGATCGGCGACATGAGCCCCCAGGATCTCGAGCGGATGCGGGAGATGCTGCGCGACCTCAACCGCATGCTCCAGGACCGGGCCGAGGGACGCGAGCCGGACTTCGAGGCGTTCAAGCAGAAGTGGGGCGACCACTTCCCGGGCGCCCAGAACCTCGACCAGCTCATGGAGCAGATCGCCCGCCAGGCCGGCCAGATGCAGTCGCTGCTCTCGAGCATGTCGCCCGGCCAGCGCAGCCAGCTCCAGGACATGATGCAGTCGCTCTTCATGCGGGACGAGCGGTTCGAAGCCGAGCTGCGCCAGCTCGGCATGAACCTGAGCCAGCTCATGCCGCCGCCCGACGGTCAGCGCTACAGCTTCCGCGGCAGCGACGACCTCACGATGAAGCAGGCCATGGAGCTGATGGACGAGCTCCGGCAGCTCGACGAGCTCGAGCGGCAGATCCAGAAAGTGCGCGACCCCAACGATCTGGAGAAGATCGACCCGCAGCAGGTCGAGCAGCTCCTGGGCGAGGAGGCGGCCCGCGACCTCGAGCGCCTGCGCGAGATGACCAAGAAGCTCGAAGAAGCCGGCTACCTCGAGCGGAAAGGCGACCGCCTCGAGCTGACCGCGCGGGCCATCCGCAAGATCGGCGACAAGGCGCTGCGGGACATCTTCGGGCACCTCAAGCGCGACCGTTTCGGCGCCCACGCGATCGAGCGGCGGGGCGCGGGCGGCGACCGCACCGACCAGACCAAGCCCTACGAGTTCGGCGACCCGTTCCTGCTCGAGCTGCGCGAGACCCTGATGAACGCGGTGGAGCGCCACGGCGCCGGCATCCCGGTGCGCCTGGCCCCCGGCGACTTCGAGGTGGCGCGCACCGAGACCCAGACCCACGCGGCCACCGTGCTCATGCTCGACATGAGCCGCTCGATGATCTTCAACGGATGCTTCCTGCCCGCCAAGAAGGTCGCGCTCGCGCTGAACGCCCTGATCCGCGGCCAGTTCCCGCGCGACAGCCTCCACATCGTGGGCTTCTCGCTCTACGCGCGCGAGTTCAGCGCGGCCCAGCTTCCGCACCTGGCCCCCGGCGAGTGGAGCGTGGGCACCAACATGCACGCGGGCTTCCTGCTCGCCCGTCAGCTCCTGGCCCGGCACAAGGGCGGCAACAAGCAAGTGATCATGATCACCGACGGCGAGCCCACCGCCCACCTGGAGGGGAGCGAGCCCGAGTTCGCCTACCCGCCGACCCGGCGGACCCTCCAGGAGACGCTCAAGGAAGTCCAGCGCTGCACGCGCGACGGCATCACCATCAACACGTTCATGCTCGAGCAGAGCCACGCCCTGGCCGCTTTCGTCGAACAGATGACCCGCATCAATCGCGGCCGCGCCTTCTTCGCAACGTCCGATCGCCTCGGCGAGTACGTGCTCGTGGACTTCGTCCGCGCGAAGCGTCGGGCCGTCTCCTAGCCGGCCCGCCCGATGGCGGACGCCGCGACGGTCGTCCTGCTCGTACGCCACGGGCTGACGCCCACCACCGGGATCAAGCTGCCCGGTCAGGCCCCGGGGCTGCACCTCACCGACGAGGGCCGGCGCCAGGCGGAGGCCGCCGCCTTGCGCATCGAGGCGCTGCCCAAGGTCGCCGCGGTCTACTCCTCGCACCTCGAGCGGGCGCGCGAGACCGCCGCCCCCATCGCGCGGAGCCGCCGCCTCGCGCTTCGGATCGACCGCGATCTGGCCGATCTCGACGTGGGTGCGTGGACCGGCCTCAGCCTGAAGCAAGCGGCCCGGCGTCCCGAGTGGGAGGCCGTCCAGCGCAACCCCAGCGGCTTCCGCTTTCCGGACGGGGAGTCCTTCCCGGAGATGCAGGCGCGCATCACCTCCGCGCTCGCGCGCCTGGTGGCCCGCTTTCCGGGACAGGTCGTGGTCGCGGTGTCCCACGCCGATCCGATCAAGGCGGCGGTGGCCCAGGCGCTCGGCACGCCGCTCGACCTCTTCCAGCGCATCATGATCGCGCCGACGTCCATCACCGCGGTGGCCTACCGTCGCGGCGGCCCCGCCGTCCTCACCGTGAACTCGCTCGCGGGCGACCTCACCACCTGGCTCGGCGGGGGCAAGGCATGAGCGACAATCCGTCCTTCGAGGTGGATTCCCCCGACCACTTCACGGCCGGCGCGGTGGGACCGCCGGGCCAGCGCGTCTTCTACCTCCAATCGCGCGACGGCACCCGCCTCATCACCCTGAAGGTCGAGAAGGAGCACGTGCGGGCGCTCGCCGAGTACGTGGGCGGGCTGCTCGCCCGCGTGAAGGGCGCGCCGGGAACCGGACGCGGCGGGGGCGAGCTGATCGAGCCGCTCGAGGTCGCGTGGGACGTGGGCTCGCTCGCGGTGGGGTACGACGAGAGCCAGGACCGGGTCGTCGTCGAGGCGAGCGAGCTGATCGAGGCGGAGGAGGCCGAGGAGGAGGGCAGCCCCGGGCCCGAGCCCGACCCGGCCATGGCCCGCTTTCGCATCACCCGCGCCCAGGCCGCCGCGTTCGTGGAGCGGGCGAACGAGCTCATGAAGGGGGGACGCCCCACCTGCCCGGTGTGCAGCCGGCCCATGGATCCCGAGGGCCACGTCTGCCCGCGGGCCAATGGGCACGTGAAGCACTAGCCATGACGGGGCGCGCGGATCCGGCGATCGCCCTCGACCTGCTGGTCCGCGGCGCCATCACCATGAAGGGGCGCATGCCGCGCAGCAGCAACGCCACCTTCCTGGTGGAGGTCGCCCTCGACGGCGCCACCGCCCTGGCCGTCTACAAGCCGGAACAGGGCGAGCGGCCGCTCTGGGATTTCCCGCCCGGGCTCTTCCGGCGCGAGATTGCCGCGTACCTGCTCTCGGAGGCGCTCGGCTGGAGGCTCGTGCCGCCGACCGCGACGCGCGGGGACGGCCCGCTCGGCGAAGGCTCCCTGCAGCTCTTCGTCCCGGCCGACTTCCGCCAGCACTACTTCACCCTGGCGGAATCGGGCGAGCACCGCGACACCCTGCAACGCATCTGTCTCTTCGACCTGGTGGCCAACAACGCCGACCGCAAGAGCGGCCACTGCCTGCTCGTGCCCGACGATCGAATCTACGCGATCGACAACGGGCTCACCTTTCATGCCGAGCCGAAGCTGCGAACCGTGATCTGGGACTTCGGCGACGAGCCGATCGCGCCCGCCCTGCAGGAGGATCTCCGCCGCGTCCTGGCCGACGATCTGCCCCCCGCCCTGGCCGAGCTGCTCGACTCCGACGAGCAGCGCGCGCTCAAGCGCCGCGTGCGCGGACTCCTCCGCACGGGGCGCTATCCGGTGGACAAGAGCGGCCTGCGCTACCCCTGGCCGCTTGTCTGATCTCTCCCTCTCCCCTCAGGGGAGAGGGCAGGGTGAGGGGTGGTGTGAGCTCCTAGCGGCCTCGGTGGCGGTTGTTCGAGGCGGCGTGGATGATGTCGCACCAGCGCCGGTTCTCGTCGCCGCCCGCCTCCGCGCTCCCGGTCAGCATCGCGTCGGACATGACGCGGGCGTCGTCCAGGCCTTCGCGGACCGGCATGTGAACGTTGCACCACTGCACTTCGAGGATCTCCAGCAGCGTATCGGCGTCGGGCTCGCAGGCGGGGCAGTAAGCGCGGGCAATTCGGGGGGTTTCGGCCGGCATGTCGCTCATGGCAGTCCCCCACGCTGGAAGACTGCAGAACTTCGTCGCGAGTTTCGAGCGATAGCACCCTCCCGTCCGGTGTACCGGACCCGGCTCGAGGCTCACGTTCATTCTACACACGAGATTATTTGCCTCCTAATTCTGCGGCGGCCAAAATCCGGCCCGCGGCGGGGTGGCCCTACAGACGGGTGACCGCCCTACAGAAAGGTCTGGTCGGGCTCGAGGCCGAGGAGGTAGCGGCCGACGGTCTCGAGGTGGGCCTGGCGGCCCTGGAGCTGCTGGGTCACGGTGTGAATGTCGCGAAAGCGCCGCTCGAAGGCGCTGCTGGTGAAGATGGCGCTGGACCCGGCCGCGTGGTGGACCGTGTCCACCACCTGCTTGGCCTGGTGGATGCCGTACGTGGAGGCGAGCCGGATCCGCACCCGCTGCTCCAGGCTGAGCGGGCTGCCGGACCGGCTCACGTCGGCCCAGATGCGCCCGAGCGCGTCGTGCAGGAACACCCGCGCCGCCCCCAGCTTCGCCTCGGCCTCGGCCACCTGGAACTGGACGAGCGCGCTGTCGCGCACGAGGCGTCTGGAGGCGCGTGGCTCCTTGTCGCGGGCCAGCTCGATGAAGGCGTCCAGGCTGCTGCGCGCGATGCCCATCGCCACGCCGGCGAAGCCCGCCGCGTAGAGGCTGCCCGAGGGGAAACAGTAGAGCGGACCGGGGTGGCGCCGCTCGGCGGGATCGTCGCGCGAGACCGTGTGCTCGTGGGGGACGAAGAGGTCCGTGACCGTGAACGCGTCGCTCCCGGTCCCGCGCAGGCCGGTCACGTGCCAGACGTCCACGATGGTGGCCCGCTCGGCCGGGAACAGCATGGTGCGCCCGTCGGCCGCGCCGTCCGGGCGGCGCCGGGTCCGGCCGTCGGGCTCCTCGATGGGACAGTAGCCGCCCAGCCACGTGGCGTGGCGGCAGCCGCTGGCGAAGCTCCACGTGCCGGTGATGCGGTAGCCGCCGGCCACGGCCACCGCCCTCGCGTCATGGCTCGGGCCCCAGGCCAGCACGGAGCGCGGGGCGCCGAAGATCTCGCGCGCGGTCTCCGGCGAGAGATAGGCCGCGGTCATGGAGCAGCCGGAAGCCTGGCAGAGGCACCATGCCGCACTCGCGTCGTGCTTAGCGATCTCCTCGATGACCTGGACGAACGTGAGCGGGTCCACCTCGCCTCCGTCGAGGAAGCGAGGCAGGAGCAGCCGGAAGAGCGAGGCGTCGAAGAGCGCCCGCTGCACCGGCTCGGGGAGCCGGCGCTCCTGCTCCGTACGCTCGCTCAGGTCCTCGAGGAGCGGCGCCAGGGCGCGGGCCCGCTCGAGCGGGCCCGCCGTCTCGCGGGAGTCCGTTCAGTCCACTCCGAAGTCGTAGATCTTGCCCGAGCCCGCGCCGAAGCCGGTGGCGAGGATGAAGCCGTACTCGCCGGGTGGGAGCGGGGTGGCCGGCGTCATCTTGTAGAAGCCGCGCGCATCCCGCTCGATGTTGATCGCGATCTTGTCCTCGTTGCGCACGCCCATCTTCTGGGTCCCACCGAACGGCATGAAGGCGCCGCTCCCGATCTTCAGGTTACGATCGTCTTTGCTGTCCCCCGGCTTGAGCTTCACCAGCGGCGCGTCCGTGGACGAGTACGTGCTGAGGAAGACGGGCTGCTTGTCGTTGGTCCGGTAGCGCGCCTTCCGTCCCTCCAGCACGACCTCGCTCTTGCTCTGGAAGAACGCCATGTTGGTCTCGAGATTGGCCGAGGTCGCGAACATCTCGACGTACTTGTCGCCGACCAGCTGGTAGATCACGTCCTGGGTTCTGAGCGCTCCGGCCGCGGGCGTGGGCGCCGGCGGCGCGGGCATCGCGGTGGTCGGGGCGGCGGAAGCGGAGCCCGCCGCCAGCATGGCTTCCAGCACCTTGTCCGAGACACCGGCCTTCTTGAGGCCCACCAGCGAGTCGGTCTTGAGATCGAACTTGGTGGCAGTCCCCTTGATCTTGGCGATGACCACCGCCTCGGGCAAGCCCGCCTTGACCATCTGGATCACCGAATCGTTCGTGAGCACTTCCTGAGCGATCGAGGTGGCGCCGGGCAGCGACAGGCTGACGGCGGCCACCAGGACCAGAACCAGTACGGCGCGCATCATTTTCTTCATGAGTCCTCCTGGGCGACGGGAAACGGTCGGGACCGGCCGGGACCATCCCGGCGATCGCGGCGATCGGCCACCAACTTAGGGTACTTCGTAAACCCGGTCAATAGCGCGTCAAACGCGCCCCCGACGGGCCAGGGGCCAGGCCGCGGGCAGCATGGCCACCAGCGCCACGACCCCGTTCAGCGCCATCGCGGCGGGCACGCCGATACCGGTGGCCAGGAAGCCGATCCAGAGCGTGCCGACCGGCTGGGTGCCGATGCACGCCGAGAGGATCCCCATGGCCCGGCCCCGGCTCTCGGCCGGCGCGGACAGGAGCACCAGCGTGCTCTGCATGGCCGCGAAGCCCGACTCGGCGGCGCCGATCACCACCAGGACGGCCAGGCAGGCCCAGGGCCAGCGCAGGCCCGTGAAGGCGAGCAGCAGGAAGGGCGCGATCAGCACCGACACCGCGAACAGACGACCGTGCGGCAGGAAGCCGCGCCGCGAGGCGATGGCCAGCGCGCCCAGCAGGGCGCCCAGGCCGTCGGCTGCGATGAGGGCGCCGAGCCACTCGGGCCCGACCCCCAGCACGTCGCGGGCGAAGACCGGCAGCATGTGCTGGTACGGGAAGAACAGCACGTTCATCAGCACCGTGATGATGAGCACCGCGCGCACGGTGGGCTCGCGCCAGGCCTCACGGAAGCCCGCCCCGAGGCTCGAGACCACGGAGGCGGTGTCACGGCCGCTCGGGCCGCCGATGCGGGCGGGCAGGCCGATGAAGATGAGCAAACCGAGGGCGTAGAGCGCCGCGACGGCCGCGTAGCACGGGGCGGGGCCGAAGCGCGCGAGCCCGACCCCGGCCAGCACCGGCCCGATCATCTTGGCGACCTGCATCGACACGGTCTCGAGCGACACCGCGCCGGCCACGCGACGCGGGCCCACGAGCGCGTACAACGCGGTGCGCCGCGCCGGGAAGTCGATCGCCCAGAGCACGCCGAAGAGCCCCTCGAGGCCCACCATCGGCCAGAAGCGCCCCCAGCCGGCCCAGAAGAGCCCAGCCAGGGCCAGGCCGGTCACCAGCCCCATCGCCTGGGTGAAGACGAGCACGCGCCCTCGATGCATGCGGTCCGCGACGAGACCGGTGAACGGGCCCAGCAGCATCATCGGCGCCGAGCGCGCGAACGCGGCCACCGCCACCATGAACGGCGAGTCGGTGAGCTGGAAGGCGAGCCAGCCGAGGAGGACCAAATCCATCCAGCGGGCGCCATTCACGCAGAGGCCGGAGAGCCAGAGGCGGCGGAACGGGGCCTCGCGGAGAATCTCGGTGAACGCGCGGGGGGCGGGCAGGCCGGCCGGCGGCGGAGCGACGCTGCTCACCCGCGTAGGGATAGCACGGAAGTCCCGCGGGACCCAAGCGGCTCGGGCCGGAGATCTTGACAGGGCGGGGCCGCGCAGACGATCATCTCCCCCTCACACCCCCCAGGAGGCTCACCCATGACCGTGCTCAGACTGCTGAGTCTGGCTATCTTCGTCCTCGCCGGCGCGACCACCGCCCACGCCCAGGGGGAGGAGCTGGTGATGGGCAACGTCAACCCGCCCAAGCACGGCACCGCCCTGGCGTCGCAGCAGTTCATCGACAAGCTGGCCGAGCTGACCGGCGGCAAGACCAAGATCGTGCACCACCACTCGGGCGCGCTCGGGGGGTGAGCGCGAGGTCGGGCCGCAGGTGCAGCTCGGCACCGTGGACTGCTCGCCGATGACGACGGCGCCGCTGTCCACGCTGGTGCCCGAGAGGTCCGTCTCCAGCTCCCGTACATCTTCCGGGATTACCAGCACGTCTACGCCCACGCCGATCGCCGTCCCCGAAGTCGCGACGTCGCTGCAGACCAAGGTCATCGACTCGGCCGAGAGCGGGATCAACACGCTCTACCACAACAAGTTCTACGACATCGTCAAGTACGTGGCCGACGTGCGCCACACGCACCAGTGCGTGGCGCTCTCGTGGGCGAAGCAGGACGCGGCCACCCAGAAGGCGATCATGGACGCGGCCGGGCACGCCGGGCAGTGGAACCGGAAGTTCATCCTCGACGAGGACCGCGACATCCAGGAGCAGGTGAAGGCCAAGGGCGTCACCATCACATGCCCGGCATCTTCGCCGACTCGGCGCGGCTGACCGGCGTGATCGGCCTCATCATCGGGCTGAGCGGCCTGCCCATGGAGAAGCCGGTCTGCCCGTTCACGCCCTTCCTGGCCGCCATCGTCGCCGTGCTGCTCCTGGTGGCGTTTGTCCCGGAGACCGTCCTCTTCATTCCGCGCCTTCTGGGCTTCGTGCAGTAGGGACGCGATGCGACCGCACCGCGAGAGGAGGAATCTTGCCGCGGCGGTGGTGGCGGGTCTGGCATGTGGCGGCCTCTGGATGCTGATCGCGACCACGATCCTGGATGTCGCCCGGCCGGGCGTGATGACGCTTCCGCTCGCGCTCGGCGTCGGGGGCGTGACGGGCCTCGCGGTGGCCGTGTTCTGCTGGAGGCGCGGCACGTCCAGGCAGATCTGGGGCCGCGTGGCCCTCACCGTGGGCCTCCATGCCCTCGCCCTGCCGGTCGCGGCCGCGATCTCGCTCGGCGCGACCGGGATCTGGCCCCCGCCCGAGACCGCCGACCTCGGGCTCAGCCTGGACGTCTTCGGGGTGCGGCTGGTCGGCACGCCGGCCACCGTCCGGCTCGGGGTCGGCGGCTTCGTCCTCGGCCTCCTCCTCGTCGCGATCGGCGACCGAGCGTTGCGGCGCCGTGGCATGGCGGACCGGATGCGACGCGGGGCCGGGAGGCTCTTCCGCTAGGAGCGCCAGCGAGCTGTCAGGGGTGAGTTGCTGAGATTATCGAATTGTAATCGCTCGCACAGTTCCCGAGGCCGCGGTGCTACAAATAAGTATCCGGTTCCACCACAGAATGGTACGGTCAGAAGCTGCTCCCGCGCCTAGGCGTCGGCCTCGCAGTTCCTTTCTGAGCGCAATAGGGCGTTGATCGGCGGGATGGCCATATAATTTCCAGGAACCAACCGATGTTCATCCGGCGGAACATGCAACCCAAGGACAGTTCTGGAAGTGCGAGCCTCCCGATCAATGTCGCTCTGCGCTTCATGGTCGTCGCATTGTGTCTTTCGCTCCACTCGCCTGGCGTCCGCGCCGAGTCCGAACGCTCGGCGTTTTATCTTTCGACCGAATTCCACGGCCCGCTTGGCTACACCAATCCCGCCGCCGCCCTGAACCTACAAAATGGCATGGCCAACATGGTCGCTTTTTGGCCGCCCGCGGACGTCGGCATGCAGCGCTTCGTCAGAACTCGCGCGGTGAGGCTCAATTTTCATCTTCAGGGCGCAACTCACGTCAACAACCACTCCGCCGCCTCGATCGAAAGCCAGCGCCTCGCCGCAGCACACATCTGCCTGGCGCAGCCGGCCAAGAACCACGTCTGGAACTTGATGATCGAGTGGGATCAGAGCGGCGGCGCCTGGGTTCCGAACGGACGGCCGCAATATGGGGCGCTGACGCGCACGCAGGCGCATGCGCGATTTGCAGATTACTACCTCAAAGAATCTCCCCCGCTTGGCGCCTACTTGCGCCAGCCCTCGAGTGCGCGGCCGTGCCGCCTTGCCGCCGTCACCGATTATTCCCCGAACGCGTTTGCCGCCTATGAATTCGGTGTTGATGTCGGCCTGCTCGAGCGCGGCGTCGACGAATTGGGTGATGTCGCCACCGGCATCGCCTTCATGCGCGGCGCAGGCCGTCAATACAATCGCCCTTGGGGGATCGACCTTTCGACGTGGCGCACTGGCGCAGACTCCGCGACGAGCTTCGATGCCGGGGGAAGGCAGACCGGCGGATGGTCGCCGAGCTATCTGCGTCGCCATATGTACGCGGCTTACATGGCCGGCGCGCATATCCTGCAGATCGAGCCGACGCTCTATCATGTTCCGGGCGGGTCGACGCTCAATCCGTTCGGACATGCCGTCAAGCGCTTTGCGGATTTCGCATTGAGGCGACATCCCAATGTCGGAACGCCGGCGGTCCCGATGGCGCTGATGCTGGACGTTCACAGCGGCTTTGACACCAAACACGGGCAGTACAACCAGCAGAACGCGGTCTGGTATCAGGACATCGCCTATTCTTCCGGCGACTTCATGATCGATAATTTTTTGAAACTCACCTATCCCAATCATTGGCGCCATGGCACGATGCCCGGCGCGCCGTTCTCGACCGCGGTGGCCTACCAGCAATTCCTGGCGTCCGGAGGCGATCCAAGGCCCTACGAGCCGATGCCGTTCACCCGCTGGGGCGACACATTCGATGTGATCCTGAACACCGTGACGTTGAATTCGCTAGCGCGATACAAAGTCATCGTTCTCATGGGCGACGTCGTCATTGACGTGCGATTGCGCCAGATTCTCCAGTTGTGGGTCCGGGCCGGTGGGACGCTCGTCGTCAATGTCAGGCAGGCGACCAGCGCGGATGAAGCGCTTCTCGGCGTTCGGCTCGGCGGCGCCTATGTGAGCGGAACAACCTCAAAATGGTTATCCGACAATACGGCCTATACGGAGCAACCGTTCAGCTACAAGCCGGTCGCTCCGGTCTCCGCTCGCGTCTTGGCGGCAGCCCGCGGCGGCGCCCCGCTGATCACGTCCAACGCGGTCGGGCCGGGCCGGGTCATCCTGACGACGCCCGACTATCTACAGACGACCGCGCGCGATCGCCTCCTGGAAGTCGGCGTTAGGCTGTTTGATGACCTGAACCGCCAGTATGCGCCCGCCTTCCTTTCCGGGCCCGACGCTCAGTACATGTTCTCGACCGCGCCAGGCAAGCTCATCACCACGATCATCAACAATTCGGGCGCTGCATGGAACGGCACGATCACGGCGAACATTCCCGGCGCGGTCGCCACCGTTCGTGAGTATACCGCCGACACAGCGGCTGGTTGTACGCGCGCCGGGTCAAGCGTGACGGTCAAAGGAAGCGTTCCGGCCTACGATCTGCGCATTTTCGCGATTGAATATGCGCCAGGCGCGCCGGCGCCGGGCCCGGCGTGCTGAGCCATCAAAGAGGGGCTCGATAGGCGGGAAAGAAATCGTCGCAAGCAACATCCTCCCCCGAAACATCGGCGGCCTGCGCACGGCACGTCGTCAGTTCGCGGTATTTCCCTTCATCGATGATAAGACGCAGGGTCGAGAAAGGAAACAGCAGCTGGGAGAACCCGCGTTTGAACTGGAGCAGGCGATCGTTGGAGCCGCCGACACCGCCCCCTATGTGCAGGTAACGATTACCTCGAGACTTGGCCCATTCCGCCGCAGCATAGAGGAGCAGGTGAAACGGAGATCTGTTCAGGAATTCCGACTTGGTACCTCCCAAGTGGGCCTGGACGATTCCGCCGCATTCGAAAAAAATACAGGCCGCCGCCGGCCGACCCTCCGATTCCACCACCCAGCAATGCACCTGCCCAGGCATCTCACCGAGTCTCGCGAAATAATCCCGGCCGAAATAATAGGACTCCTTGGCTTGGACCCGATCCATCGTTTCCCAATAGATCTCCATCACGCGCTCGATGTGCTCGCGAAGTGAAACAATCCGGGGCACGAAGCCCAGCTTCTTGCATTTCTTGATCGTCCACTGGTGTCCTTCCCGGATCCCTTTCCACAATCCACCTTCGTCCAGGGTCAAATCCATTGCGACCGTCTCGCCGGCGGCGGTGAAAAAGCCCTCCGGAAAGAGTTCCGATAACCCGTTGCTGAGCAGGGGATGCATGCGGAAAAACGCGGAACACACTCCCATTTCGCGCAGAGTCTCGTTCAAGCGATGCATCGCCTGCCGGGCGAAATCTGGAGACCCCCGGCCCGCGTCACTCAGCAGCAGACCTGGATACCCGTAAGGCGAAACAACGTCGTAGATCTTGTCGCCGACCATGACTTCCGGGAACAGGCTGTCACAACGGCGCAGCAGATAGGGAACGAACAGTTCCTCATCTCCGGTCCTGGCCAGAAATGCCCTGGGTTGAGCCTGATTCCATTCGCTATCCAGCCTCACATATTCGGGAAGATGGTAAAAATCGTGACGGAGCCGGCCCAAGGCTTCGCGCCATTGCGGATCGTCGATTTCCAGATGGACGACGTCCATCAGTGTCCCTCCGACCAGACGGTTGGAAACACGTCTGGGTCACTAAAATCAGGATCGCCGTTGGGCAGCTTGCGGCACAGCTTTTCATCGAAGATGTGGATCTCCCTCCCCTGGGCGTTGCGGTAGGGACGATAGTGATTGTCGCCATCCTGCAAATGGACCGCATACGCCAACCTGGGTTGTCCGCTCGTATTGGGGTAGCTTGCATGGACAGTCCATCCGTGATGGAAGCTCACCTGCCCCTTCCTCAAGGTCATGGGGACAATGCGAACCTCCCTGCCGAGCGCACGGAACTTCTCTTCCATCTCCCTCAGATTCTGCTGGTTGAAAGACAACCGAACGTCCTGCAGGCCCTGCCAGCGATGGCTTCCTGCCATCAGGACGAGCGGACTGCGAGTGATGTCCACCGAGTGGAGTGGAATCCACACCGAGATCATCTTGTCCGAACTGCAGGTCGCCCAGTATGCTTGGTCCACGTGCCAGCCGGAAACGGTGCTTGATGCGTTCTGGCTATTGGACGGTTTGTAGAAAAGCTGATCGTCCAGCACGCGAATGGCGGAGCTCCGAGTCAACTTCGCCGCGATGGCGCCCAGGAGGGGATAGACGGCGAGAGCCTTCAGCTCCTTCCTCTGGAGTGAAACGAACTCGTTGTTTCGCTGGCCGTCTCCATCGCCCGGTTTCCAGTTCGAGAAGCCCGTGTCGAAGGGGAGGGTGCCATCTCTTTCTCCCTGATAAAAGCGCTGGGTCCCTTCCCAGGCCGAGTCAATCAGGGCCGCGGGCAGGACACCCTCTCTTGAAATGTAGTAACCATTCAGCTCGTAGAAAGCCACGTCCGAGTCATCCGGCAAGAGGGCGCGTTGCTCGGGTGTCAGCGTACCCGAACTCATGACGGACTACTGACCGCCTTCTTCACGCTCTTCGCCCCCTGGGGTTCCTCGCTTCAGTGCTACCGCAGGAACGCCGACGGCCACGACTCCATCCGCCAGATCGCGAGTCGCCACGGCTCCTGCTCCGAGGGTGCTCCAGCGCCCGATCTTGACGCCGGGAATCACGACGCTTCCGATGCCGAGAAACGCGCCCTCGCCGACATGCACCGAGCCCGCGAGGTGCACACCAGGCGCGAGATGCGCGTAGTCGCCGATGACGCAGTCGTGGTCGATCGTGGCACCCGTGTTCACGATGACGTGGTCACCGATCACCGCATCCGGTTGCACGACCGCCCCCGCAAAGACTACTGTTCCTCGCCCGACTTTTGCCGAAAGGTGAACGCAGGCGGACGGATGGACGACGGTCTGCCATTCAAAGTTCAAGGCTCTCGCCAGCTCTCTGCGTTGCGCATTGTCCCCGATGCCGATGATGCCGCTGCCCCCGCGCTCCCGTTCGATCCGACTCACGCGCGTGCCCTGGACGTCCATGCCCCACTTGCTGTCGTCGTCGTCCAGTACCGCCTCGATCGAGAACCCGCGGGCGATGAGGGTGCTGATGAGCACCTTGGCATGACCACCGGCGCCGATGACGACGATGCCGTCTTTCTTCTCCATGGGGGTCGTCGAACACCGGTACTGGGGAAAATAATCGGCCGAGGTCCACTGCACCCCATGCCCGACGTTGCGCAGTGCGTGACGGTCGCATAGCTCCCGGTAGGCGTCCGGCTCCACGACCCATTGCCAGGTCGGAAACACGTGCCGCCGGTCGGAGAATCCCGCCTTGAAGTGAAACAGCGAGTCTTCCCTCGACCCGACCCCGCCGCCGAGATGAACCACCCGCGCGCCCTGCTCGTTCGCCCAGAGCCGAACCGTGTCAAACAGCAATGCCATCGGCCCGAGCTTCAGGAAGGCGTCGCACGTTCCGCCCAGGTGATACTGCACGATCCCGTCACAGATGGTGAACAGCCCTCCCGCGACGACGACCCCGTCCAGGGTCACCACGAACAACTCCAGCGCCGGCCCCAGGCCGCTCGCGAGGCGCGTGAAGTATTCCTTCTCGAAGAAGTAGGAGCTGTGCGCCTTCACGCGGCGCATGGTCTCATAGTAGATGTCGGTGAACTCGGGCAGGTGACGCTTGTCGCGGTCACGCAGGCAGACGAGACCCCCGCGCCGCAACTTCTTGATGCGCGTCCTGAGCGATGCGCGATAGCGCGCCCACTGTTCTTCCGGCGAGAGTGTGAGGTCGATGGAGACCGTCTCGCCCTCCGGTCGGCAATCTCCGAGTCCGGCCAGCATCCCACGCTGCGGGATCAGTGGGTGAAGTCGGGAAAACACGGCCACCACGCGGCGGGCCACCAGCGCTTCCTTCAGACCCTTCTGGAAGCTCCGCACCACGGACGCCGGTATCCCGGCGTGCGATGCGAGCGGTCCCGCGTAGCCGTAGACCGATGTCGCGTCGCTCCACGTCCCACCGACGGCCGACTCGACCGGCCGCAGCAGGAGCGGAAGCGCGATCGTGTAGCCGCCGTCGTGATACGCGAAGAGGTGCGCGCTCCCTTCGCCGCGTTCCTCCGCGAGCCGGTGATACTCCGCCAGATGATAGAAATCGCGGCGCGCCACCTGCGCGAGCACGCCGTTCCATTCCTGCTCCTGGGCGCTTTGCAGGACAAGGAAGCGGGGGGCGCTTTGAATCATGCCTCAGCGACCACGATGACTCGCGCTTGCTGAAGACTGGCTTGATCCTCCCCGGACGTCGACCCATGACGTAGCGCATATCCGAACAGCATACCGGCAAGCGCCCAGAACAAGAGCGCCCCGTCCCGCACGAAGAAATCATTGGCCATATTCCGAGCCAATACCCCGGCTACCATCGCCGCCCCCGCGAGTCCGGTCAGACGCGCGAGACGCTCTCCGCGCAGCGCCAACTGCCAGAAGCGCCAACCGAGCGCCGCGAACAACACCACCACCGCCACCATCCCCGGCACGCCTGCGCTGACACCGTAGTTGAGGACGAGATTGTGCGGATGCCAAAACACCTTGCCTTCTGCCGGAAGCAACGCTGGGTAGGCCTTGCTCATGACGCCGAGCCCGAATCCGGCACCGCTCAAGGGATGCGCAAGAATCTTCTCGCCGACCTTTTTCCATACGCGGGGCCGCAAATCCTTCCCCATCGCCACCGGCGACTCGGGATCGCCACCGGTACGGTATTGTTCGCTGACATAGATACCTGCGCCAATCAGCGCCAGCAAGATCGTCGCCGTCAGCGCCACGCGAACCGGGCCGACCGCGACTCCGCGGACCTGCCAAAGCCACACGCACCCCAATGCAGCCTGCAACCCGAGCGCCGGCCACAGAGCCCGTTGAGCGGATAGCACGGCAACCGCCCCGAAGGCCAGACCCAAGAGGGCCAACCACTTACTCGAATGTCGACGCCCAAACAGCGTCACCGTCAACGCGAGAACGGGGCCGACCGTGACGAGATAGTTGCTGACGCCGCCGACGCCGCCGTAGTACGCGTCCGAGGGCCATTCGCCCTTTCGGAGATCCGCGCCGAGCAGCGCCGAACCCGAAATCACCGCGAATCCGGCCAGTACCGCCACACACGAGAGGCGCAACTGCTTCTCGTCCCGCGTCCAGGCAAAGAAGGCGACGAACGCGATCAGTGCGTAGCCGACTTCGTTCTTGATCTCGCCCAGACTGTAGGCCGGATCGACCGCGACGACAAGCGAGGCGATCACTACCCCGGCCCATAGCGCGATCGCCCCCTTGCACGGGAATGGCGGCGGCGTAAGCCGCCGCCAGGAGATCACGACGATCAGAAACGCCGCGGCGAGACAGGCGAGCCGCACGACCACGGTTCCCGGGAAAGGCAAGATGAACAGCAGCACCACAAACGGCAACACCGGCAACGTCGTCTTGAGGTTCACGAGAGTTCCCTTGCGCGTCTACGAAATAAGAATTCATTCCCGCCGGGCCCGAATACGCCGCGCGCGCCAAGCAAGCGCAGGTATTCCTGAAACAAGGCTTCGCGCATCATCTCGGGATCAAAATCCCGCCGCGCGCGGTGCCGGCCGTTGGCGCCGTGCTGCCGCCGCAGTTTCGGGTCGCCCAGGTAAACGCGAATCGCGGCCGTCAGCGCCTCGGCGTCGCGCACCGGCACCAGCAGGCCGGTCTCGCCGTCGCGTACCGCATCGACGCATCCCGGAATCCGCGTCGCGATCACGGGCAGCTCCATCGCCGCCGCCTCCAGGAGCGCTGTGCCGAAGCCTTCGCGATACGTCGGCAGGACGAGAAGGTCCAGCGTCCGATACATACTCGGCATATCGAGTACCATTCCGGCCAGATGGATGCGCGGATCGCTGCGCAGCGTCGCTTCCACGTCGGCCGGGATCGGATCCTGGCTCTCGAACGGCCCGGCAACCAGCAGGTGCAGCGACGGACATTCCTCGCGCAGCGCGCGCCACGATTGCGTCAGCTCGATCAAGCCCTTGTCGCGGACGATGCGTCCCACGAAGCCGATCACCAGCGCTCCCGGCGGAATCCGATAGCGAGCGCGAACTAGCTGCGCCGACTCCGCCGAGATGCGTGCCGGATTGAACCGTCCGTCGGCCTCGACGCCGTCTATGCTTCCGTGTTCGAGCACCTTGATCTTTTCGGGCGGGCATAGTCCTTCCGCGATCAGGACTTCCCGAAGCGATTCGCTGATGCAGATGACCTGATGCGCCAACCGGCACGCCGTGCGTTCCGTCCAGCGTAAGATGCGCCGCTTTGCCCCCGTGGCGGTCATGAGCGGCAGCCCATGCTGGTGATAAATGCGAACCGGCACGCGGCAGAGAGTTGCCGCCATCATCGCCAGCAGGCCCCCTTTCGGCGTATGCGCGTCCACAATCGTCGGTCGAACGTGCCGAATGACTCGCACGATCCGCCACAGCGCCGCGAGGTCGACCAGCGGCGTGATCCGGCGCGGCATCACCGCCGCATGCACTTCAATCTGCATGTCGCGGGCACATTCGTCGAGCGGCTCGCCGGGCGACGACAGCGCGTGGACCTCGAACCCTTTGCCCTTGGCATGGGCCACGTGCCCCGCCAGAAAGCGCAGCGTCATCGGCACCGTCGTCACGTGCAGCACTCTCGGGTTCATGCCGCCGCCTCGTCGTGAAGCGGTCGATGGGCTGAGGGCGCGGGAACGTCGCCGTCCAGGCCAGAAACCGGCGTGCTTCGGATCACCGACAGAATGCGGCGGCCTTCCTGTATCTCCGCCGCATTGAGCGGCCGGTTTCGCTTGTTGATCAGCCGGCCTTGAAGCCCGAGTTTCGTGCCGATGCGGTACGCCAGCGCCTTCAGCCGTGAACGCATCACCAGGAGCCGTGTGCGCCGCGCGCCGACCAGCGGCGGGCCGTAGCGATGCAGGATGTCGCGCACGGTCCTCTCAGTGCGAAGATAGTTCCGCAAGTTGCCGGCGGGCCCTTCGCGGTAAAAGAACAACGGCTCGCACAGCCGGGCGAACGTTGTCGTCGCGCAGGTTCGGCTCCACAGCTCGCGGTCCTCGGCGCGAACGTAGACCGGGTCGTACGGATTACTGCGAAACCACTCGGCTCGCCCCATGACGGTCGGATGAATGAGGAGGCCATTTCGAAGCACCGCCTGCGGCCGCGAATCCAGCGGACGATCCCCGCGAATGCCTAGCGGCGTGAGGTCGTCGTCCACGGTGAATGTCGCCGTGTCAATGAGATCGATGCTCGGATTCGCACGCAAGAACTTGATCTGGCGCTCGACGCGTTCGGGGTGCATGAGATCGTCGGCGTCCATCCGCGCCAGATAGGCGCCCTGTGCAAGCGAAGCGATCTGGTTGAGACGCGCGCACAGACCGCGATTACTCCCATCGCTGAGGACGCGCACGCGCGGATCGTTCAGCCGCCGTACGACATCGATCGAGCCATCGGCGGAACCGTCGTCGATCAGCAGCAGCTCCCAGTCGTCATGCGTCTGCGCGAACACGGAGCGCACCGCGTCGGCAAGGAAGCGCCGAGCGTTAAGGAAAGGGAGGCCGATGGTAACGGACACGCGATCACTCACGGGATTCTCCGGTGTCAGCCCGCCGCGCGGTACAGTTCGTCACACGTATCGCAGATGCGCGCCCAGTCATAGGTCGCCGCGTTGATCAGCGCATTCGCGGAACAAGCAGCATAGAGATTCGAATCATCCACGAGTTTCTCGATCTCGTCCGCCATCTTGGCCGAATCGCCGACCGGGAAGCGCGCTCCGCAGTTCGACGGGACCACTTCCTTCAGGCCGCCCGTGTCGCTGGAGACGACCGGCTTGCCGCACGCCTGCGCCTCGACGGCGGCCATGCCGAACATCTCGTAAGCGCGGGTCGGCATCACGAAGACGTCGGCGAGGTTGTAGATCGCATTGAGCCGACTTTCTTCGACGGCGCCGAGGTAGCGGCCGCCGACTTCCTTGATGCGCTCGATCCAGCGGTTCGGATCGTCCTTCAGGCCGAACTGCCCGATCGGTCCCGCGATCACAAGCTCCACGTCGCTGCGCCGCTCGCTGAGCGTCTTGGCCGTTTCCAATAGCACATCACTCCCCTTCTGCTCGCAGACACGGCCGACGTAGAGCATCACCTTCTTGTCGATGCCGAGCTGCCGGCGTTCGCGTGCGGCCGCTTCTGGATCGGGCCTGAATTGCTGCGTGTTGACGCCGTTGTAGAGGATCCGCAACTTGTTCACCGGAAAGCTCCAGAAGTTCTGCGACTCCTCCAGGCAATACTGTGAGCAAGGCAGGAGCAGGTCGAAGCAGCGGAGCACGCGCTTGTACACGTGATAAAGTGGCGTCTCGCGACCGCCGCGGAAGTGGAAAAAGTCGTACGAGAGCACTTTCTTGGCTGCCACCGCCCTGCTCATCCACGCGCCTTCCGGCTGACTGTGGAAGTGCAGCACTTCAGCGGAGTGCTTCTTCAACTCCCGCACGACTTGATATTGAAACTCCAGGTGCTTGAACGGCAGACGCGTCCGACACTTCAGGAAGTGATAGCTCACGCCGTTCACTTCGCGCGTATCGGTGGTGTCGCCGACCGAGTAGACGTGGACGCGATGCCCGCGCCGCGCTTGCTCGTGAGCGATCTCGACGATGCGCCGCTCGATGGCGCCGCCGAAGCGATGCAGCACCGGCAATGTGCTGACGCTGATGTGGCTGATGTTCATCGCGGCCAGCCTGTCCTACGCCGCGGCCCGGCTGCCGCGCCAGTACGCCCTGACCGCCAGGCGCATCGCCACGTCCATCCAGGTCGCCCGGCGCTTGGCCGGCACGGTGCGGCCTTCGATCATGTCGCGATACAGTGCGAGATGGCGGGCGACCATCGTCTCCGGCCTGAATGCCTGCTCCGCATACGCTCGCATGTCGGCGGCCATGCCGTGCCAGCGAGGCCGATCGGCGAGTATCGTCTCCATGGCGTTCGCAAGAGCGACGGAATCACCCGGCGGCACGGCCAGGCCGTAGGGCCCAATCTGCTCCGGCACGCCGCACACCCCGCCCGCCACCACCGGCGTGCCGCACAGGAACGCCTCGGTGACAACGCTCGGCAAGCAGTCGGCAAAGCTCGGCAGCACCAGCAGGTCCGCCTGGTGATACTCCTCGGCCAGCTCCCTCGGACCGCGAATGCCAACGAACTCCACGTGCTCCGCGATGCCCAGGTTGTTGGCCTGCTGTCTGAGTTCTGCCTCCAATTGCGCGTTGTGATAAACCAACCGAAGATGAACGTGGCGCTGTGTGCAAAGCCGCTGCACCGCTTCGAGCAGGAAGTTGACCCCCTTCCAGTCGATCAGCTGGCCGACGTAGAGCACGTCATAGCGGTCCTTGTCGGCCCGTTTCCGGAGATTTCCGGCGGCGCGAAAGACTTCGGCCGGAATGCCGTTGGGAATGGTGTGGATCTTGTCGGCGTTGGTCACGCCGGCGTAGTATCGCGCCTCGGCGTGCGACAGCGCGACGTATGCCTCCGCCTTGTCCACGACGTACTGAAAGGCGTAACGGCGCAGCCGCGAGCGTTCCCAGCCCGTGGGGATCAGCCCATTGTGGCCGGTGAAGACGGCGCGCGCCCGGCAATGCGAAGACGCCATTTTGAGTGCCGCCCTACCGAAGTGATGGACGTGAATGATGTCGTAGTCATCCGATGGCTGAAACCCGGCATGTCCGACCGCGTGCACCTCCACCCCGGCCTTGCGGAAGCCATCGAGCAACACCGTCTCGGGCGTCACCAGCTGCCTCGAACGAACCGCCTCGGGCCGATCAAAGATGCCGCCGACCAGGCACACTTTCACTGCGAATCACCTTTCACGAATACTTCACCGCGGTCTGGTCACGATGGCCGACCATCCCTGAACTCCACGACCAGACACTCTTGACCACGAAGTAGAGATAGATTGGCCAAAACGAATACACATATATCTGGCTCGTGACCGGCAAGCTGCCAGGGAATACGGTCCAAAGCGCCATCATGAGCCAGGCATAGCTTTCCACGGCGTTCGGGGCGCCCACAAACTTACCTTGCAGCCAGGCTAGAAAACAACCGAGCAACACATTGCCGAGAACCACGCCGGCAAGGTGCAAGTTGATGTAGAGCTCGCCGTCCAGGGGAATGACCTGATCGACACTCTCCGTATCGCCGTAGATGAGCTCATTGAATATCCCGGTACCGCTCGTGTCACGATACGGTTTGCCCAGCACCGGAATCGGGTAGACCAGCGAGGGGAGCAAGGTCTTGCCGTAGTAGAACTTGCCTTCGAGAGATTCGATCAGGTAAGCAGACATTTGCGGAGCCGACGCGTAAATCTGCATGAACTCGACGACCCCCTCGGGGTCCCACGTGTCCGCGACTGCCGAGGCCGACAGATCGGTGATGTCGAGGTCGGTGGACCGATACCACCCGAAAACGAACGCCAGGGAAAGCGCGAGCATGCCGGCCAAGACAACGCCCTTGAACGGAATGCGCCGCACGTGCACGGAGAACGCGGCGGCCAGGCCGACGAGCGGTCCGAGCATCGTGCCACGGTTGTAGTTGAAATTGGCAACCAGCAGCACGAACACGACGCCGGCCGTCACGGCGATGATCGACACCTTCCGCCGGGGCGCCCTGCCGAGCCACCAGCTCCACGCCAGCACCACGGCGAAGCCGAGGAAGTGCTTCAGAAAGCTGCCCGCGGCCGTTTGTAGCGTCGTCGGATCCTCCGCACGCAGGCGATGCTCGATCGGCGACGAGACATAGTCGATGAACCCCGTGACGCCGCCGTGCGCCAGCAAGAACCCCAACAATCCCAACACGGCAAACGGCACGATCAAGTAGGCCGTGCTCGGCACCGATTCGTGCGGCCCACCGACGGTCACGCGACTGCAGAATTGGTACGCCACACAAAACGACAGATAGCCCACGACGTGAACGACGATCGCCAGATTGATCGCACCCCTCGACGGCAGATACGGCAACGCCCCCAGGCTGAAACCGAAGTAGCCGACCAATACCGTGACGAGCACAAGCTGGATCCAATAGTAGCCCTGGGCAATGTTTGCTGGACACACTGGAGCGGTCACGCGGATCCGACACGCCGGCAGAAACGCTTGCACGAACAGAAATGCCACGATGCCGACCACCGCGAGCGGATACTCCGGCGCAACCGGCGCCCACGCGAATCCGATCAGGGCGATGGCGTTGATTGCAAGCACCCAGAGGGTGGCGCGAGGCATCGGGCTGCTTGTCAAGGCCGTCATGGCTGGTTCCCAGGCGTTCTCATGAAGTGGATAGTCGTCACGATTAGAGCGGCCGACGTCACCGCAAACGCGATCAAACTGCCCAGCGCCATCCCCTGGTCGCGATACATCGGAATCAGTTGCCACGACGCGATCGCGAGGACCGCGGCGAGCAGAAGGTCAAGGACGAAGCGTCTCACGATGGCCCCTTTGCTCACCAAGATCTGGCCCAACAGGTTGTTGAGCACCACCGCGACCGACGAGGCCGACAGGATGACCAGCGTCATCCAACCGTCGCGATACTCGTCGCCGAACAGGCCCATCGCCGGTGACGCAAACAGGATGATGCCGATCGACGGGACCACGACGACGGCGATGCTGACCGCCAGGTTGAGACCAAAGAGCCGGCGATAGGCGCTGGGATCGTTCGTGCCGTGCAGGGTGCTGAGCATCGTGAGGATTACCGGCGAGAACGAGGCGGGGAGGAACAGCAGCAGTTGCCGCCAGCGTTCGGCCGCGTTGAAGATGCCGAGCGATGCGTAGCCATCGGGCTGCGCGACCAGCACCACATTGGCAAACCACATCGCCGACATCGTGCAGATGCTCCCCAGCAGGCTCAGGACGCTGAATCGACACATCATCATCAACTCGCTCCACGCGGCGTTGCGGTCTTGCCAGCCGACGGCCTCGGGAAGAAGGCGCCGCAGAGCGACATGGTTGGCGAGCACCGCGATCGCTTCGGTCAAAACCAGGCCGATGACGCCGCCCAGGACGCCGCCGAGCTTGACGCCGGCGATCAAGAACACACACAGGCAAGCGCCGCGGATGCTGTTGAGGACCGCCAAGGCACGAAAGGCGCCGAACCCGACGAGGGCGCCCGTCTGCACACCGTTGATCGTGCCGAAGAGGACCAGGCCGGTCGCCACTTGCAGCTCCACGGTCAGGTGTGGGGCGTTCAGCACGCTCGAGCCTATCACTCCTGAAAGAACAAGGAGCACCAGGGCCATCAGCGTGCCGGAGATCAGGGCGATGGTGGTCGCCAGGGTGACACAGCGGCCTGCTTTTGCGGGATCGATCGAACGAGACTCCGCGACGAACTTGATCGCGGCCAACCCCAACCCGGCGCCTGCCACGATGCCGAACAGGCCTTGCGTGCTCTGAATCATGCCGACTTCGCCGAAGCCCGTCGTTCCCAGGAGCCGCCCCGCCACCACCGATGATGCGAGCGTCAAGCCGCGCGACACGACGGCGCCGACCAGCGCCCAGAATGCGCCGATTGCGAACCGCATCGCGACCGATTCGCTCGGGGCGGCAGACGTGGCCACTTCACTCTTGGTTGCTGCAATCACGCTTCAATTCGCCCAGTTCATCGACCCGGTCGCCATCGCATGGGCCGCAGCCTGGCTCAAGCCAGCAGGCGCTCCACCTCCTGGCACACGCGGTCGACCTGTTCCGGCGTCATGTGCGAGTACAGCGGCAGGGCCAGGGCTTCCCGACTCGCCGTCACGGTTTGCTCCATCCGCTCGCTCACCCGGTGCGGCACCCGTTGGAGGAGGGTCTGCTCGTGGACCGGCGGATAGAAGTAGCGCTTGGTCTGGATCCCGCGCGCGGTGAGGCCCGCGTACACTGCGTCCCGGCTGGCCCGGGCCCGTGCGGTGATGAACAGCACGAAGTAGTTTCCGCTGCTCGTCCGGTCGGGTGGAATGCTCTGCACGCGGCATCCCGGAAGCGCGCCGAGCCGCGCCCGGTAGGCCTCGATGAGCTGCCGCCGCGCCTTTACCAGCTCGTCCACGCGTCTCAGCGAGAGCAAGCCCACCGCGGCGTGCAGCTCGCTCATCCGGGCGGAGAGGCCCAGGTGGACCATGTCCTCTCCCTTCTGCGGATCCTTGCCGTAGTCGCGCATCGATCGCAGGCGCGCCGACAAGCGGGGGTCGCTGGTGCAGATCACGCCGCCCTCGATCGCGGTGACGACCTTGGTCGGGCTCAGCGAGAAGATCTCGCATGCTCCGAAGCCGCCCGCCTTCCGGCCCTGGTACTCGGCGCCCAATCCCTGGGCGCTGTCGAAATACACGGGGAGCCCCTGTCGCTCGCCGAGTTCGGCCAGCGCCTCGATGTCCGGGGGGAGACCGTAGACATACGCCGCGCAGATCGCGGCGGTTCTCGACGTCAGATTCCGCTCGACGTCGGCCGGATCGATGGTCAGGGTTTCCGGCAGGCAGTCGCAGAACACCGGCACCAGACCATTCCACACCAGCGCCTGCGCGGTGGCCGCGAACGTGAAGGACGGCACGATGACCTCGGCACCCGCCGGCAGCTCCATCGCCTGAGCGGCCAGCATGAGCCCCGCCGTGCACGACGATATCGCCACCGCCTCGCGCGCGCCGGTCTGCCGGCAGATCTCCTCCTCGAAGGCGCGCACGATCCGTCCAGTCGTGACCTGGCCTTCGTCCCAGCTGGGGCGAACGAGCTCCTCGAACTCGCGGAACTCCGGCAGGGTCGGGCGAATGATCGGCATCGGCTCCATCGGTAGGCCTCCGCGGCCTCGAGACGCCGCAGCGCGTACAGCTTCACGGTCGTCCCGGCTCACCGCGCGACCTCGATGTCCGGCGCTGGCACGTCCGTTGCCGTTTCCAAGGTGGCCGGCCACGTGCTCCATCCATCGGGCGCCTCCCCGGGCTCACTGACGTCGGCCTGCGCGAGCGCTTTCCAGACAGTCAGCAGCAGGATCCCGGCGTCGAGCCGGCACGACTGGTGCTCCACGTACCAGACGTCGAGCGCGAAGCGGCGCTCCCACGGCAGCGTGTTGCGGCCGTTGACCTGAGCCCACCCCGTGATCCCCGGTCGAACTTCGTGGCGGCGGGCCTGCTCCCTCGTGTAGCGCGGCAGATACTCCATCAAGAGCGGCCGGGGGCCGACCAGGCTCATGTCGCCCCGGATCACGTTGATGAGCTCCGGCAGCTCGTCCACGCTCGTTCTTCGGAGTAGCCGCCCGAGACGGGTCAGTCGTCGCTCATGATCCGGCAGGAGCCGGCCGTCGGCCCCGCACGCGTTGCTCATGGTGCGAAACTTGTAGAGGATGAACGGCCGCCCGTGCCGGCCGGGCCGTCGCTGCGCGAAGATCACCGGTCGGCCGAGCGCCAGCCAGATCGCCAGGGCGGTCACGCCCAGCAGCGGCGCGAGGACGATCAGACCGACAGACGCCACCACGAAGTCGAACACGCGCTTGGGCCAACCCGGCCACCGTCCGGGCCGGCGCGTCGGCGCCCTCACACCGCCCATCACGCGAGGCCTCGCGCCTCGCCGACCCCGGCGGCGACGGGCGCCGGCACGTCCGCGGGAAGCACGGGTCGGCCGTTCGCGACCTCCGGCCCTGCAGTCAAGGGCCGGAACATCGCAACCATCGCGCCGAGCTCCTGCATGACGGCGCCGGTCGCGCCCTTCTCGGCGAAGCGCTCGAGGTCCGCCACGCTGCGTCCGAGACTCGCGGGCGAGAGGTCACGGGCCCATCGGACCCGCCTGATCCCTTCCAGGCGCGACGGCTCGATGGTCTCGTCCGAGGCCACCAGCTCCTCCGAGAGCTTCTCGCCGGGCCGCACCCCAGTGTAGGTGATCGGGATCTCACGCTCCGGGGTGAAGCCGGACAGCCGGATCAGGTTCCGCGCCATGTCCACCACCCTGATCTCGTCGCCCATGTCGAGGACGTACAGCGCTCCATTCTCGCCGAGCGCGGCGGCTTGGAGCACGAGCTGCACCGCTTCCGGGATCAGCATGAAGTACCGACGCATGTCGGGATGCGTGACGGTGACCGGCCCGCCGCCCTTGATCTGCTCGAGGAAGAGCGGGATCACGCTGCCGTTGCTTCCCATCACGTTGCCGAAACGCACCGCCACGAACCCGGTCGGGCCTCGCTCGGCCAGGGCCATCGCGAGCAGCTCCGCCACCCGCTTGGTGGCACCCATGACGCTCGAGGGGTTGACTGCCTTGTCGCTCGAGATCAGGACGAACCGCTCCACCCCGTGGCGGACCGCGGCCTCTCCGACGATCCGCGTGCCCTTGACGTTGTTCTTGATCGCCTCGCAGGGATTGAGCTCCATGAGGGGCACGTGCTTGTGGGCGGCCGCGTGAAGGATCAGCTCCGGACGATGCTCGGCCAGCACCTCGTCGACCCGTCCCTCGTCGGTGACGTCCGCGATGACGGAATACACCCTCCCGCCGGGCTTCAGCCCGGCCACCGACCGCTCCACCGCCCAGAGCGCGTTCTCGTAGCGCTCGAACAGCACGAGGCTCTTCGGCCCCAGCGCCGCGATCTGTCGACTGAGCTCGGATCCGATGCTCCCGCCGGCGCCGGTCACGAGTACCCGCTTCCCCTCGACCAGATGCCTCACGGTATCCATGTCGAGCCCGACCGGCACCCGCCCGAGCAGATCCGCGACGGCAAGGTCGCGGACGTCGTGGAGCCTTGCGCGTCCGTCGAGAATGTCCCGGAGGTGTGGCATCACCTTGATCGGCAGCTTGTACGACTCGAGTGCCTTCACCACGCCCCGGAACATCTCGGGGGCGGCCCGGGCGATCGCCACCAGCACCTCGCTCGGATTTGTCTGGGCGATGATGCGCGGCAGGTCCGCCCGCGTTCCGAGCACCGGGATCCCGTGGATCCGCTGGCCCACCTTGGTCGGGTCGTCGTCCACGAATCCGACGGGCCGATAGCCGTGCTCGCCCCCGTTCAGGATCTCCCGGACGATCGTCTCGCCTGCGTCACCCGCGCCGAAGATGAGCACGCTCCTCGTCCGGGCGTTCGCGCGGTACTCCCGCCCCAGGCGCCAACCGACCCGCGCCGCCGCCATGAGGAACACCACGAGCACCAGGTCCATCAAGAACACCGAGCGGGGATAGGCGCGCAGCCCCAGGACGCCGCGGATCAGCAGGCAGAAGAGGACGCTGCTCGCGGTCACGCTGGCCACGATCGCCCGCAAGTCCCGGAGGCCCACGTACTGCCAGACCGAGTCGTAGAGGTGGAACGGGATGAAGGAGAGCCCGCGGAGCAGCACGAGCAAGGGAATCGTCTCCCGCCAGAGGTCCGAGGCGGCGGCGGGGATCGCGCCGTCGAACCGGAGCCAGAAGGCAAAGTAGTTCCCGGCGACGGTCAGCAGCAGGTCCACGAGGACCACCGAGGCGCGCCTGGTCGTGACGAGCGGTCGTCTCAAAGGGTGCCGACGTCCTGGTCCCGATCCGACCTCGACCCTCGCGATGCGGACCGACCCCGCATCGTCCAGTCCGCCCACATCGACGCCCCGGAGGGGAGTGGTTCGTGGTGGTAGTACTGATAGCCGGCGGCGGTGTTTCGAACGTCCGCGTGATTGAGGACGACACCCAGGAGGCGCGCGCGGACCGATCCGAGCATCTGCACGGCACGCTGCGCGGCGTCCCGACCCGCGTGCCGGTGGCGGAGGACGAGGATGACGCCTTCCACCCGTGGCGCGAGCACCAGGGTGTCGCTAACCCCCAGCAGGGGCGGCGTGTCGATCACGATGTGAGCGAACCGCTCACCGAGCGCGGCCAAGGCCTGCGTGAATCGCGGAGAGAAAAGCAGCTCCGCCGGGTTCGTCGGCACCGGGCCCGCCGGGATCACGAAGAGCCTCGGGATTCGCGTCGGTCGGATGACCTCCGTCACTCCCACGCCCCCCACGAGCAGGTCGGACACGCCGGGCGTCTGGGGAACGCCGAGGATCCGGTGGAGATCGGGATGGCGCAGGTCCGCGTCCACCAGCAGCACGTCACCCATCCCGAGCTGGGCCAGGGTGATCGCGCAGTTCGTCGAGACGGAGGTCTTGCCGTCCTGCTGCTGGAGCGAGGTCACCAGCATGGTCTTGGGCGGGCGCTCCGGCGTGGCGTATACCACGCTCGTCCGCAGGTTGCGGAACGCCTCCGCGAGAATGGAGCTGGTCGCCTGGTGAGCCACCAGCGCGAAGGCGCCGGGGGGGCCGTCGCCCGCTCCGAGGGGCCGGCCGTCGAGGTGGGCCGGGAGCGCGGAGCGCGTCGGCACCAGCCCGAGAGTGGGGACGCGGAGGATGGCCTCGACCTCACGGGGATCCCGGATGCTCGTGTCCAGGTACTCGAAGAGAAACGCGAGGGCCACGCCGCCGACCAGGCCCACCATGCACCCGATCAACAGATTGAGCCCGGTGCGCGGGCTCGAGCGTTTCAGCGGAACATCGGCGCGGTCCACCACCGAGATGTTCGAGAGCAGCAGCGACGAGGAAACCTGCGTCTCCTTCAGCCGCGTGGACAAGCCGGTGTAAAGCTCGCGGTTCGTGTCCACTTCCCGCCGGAGCAGGTTGTACCGCGCCATCTGGCCGTCCAGCTTCCGCGCCAACCCTCGCTGCTCGTCCGCGAGCTTCCGGACCTCCGTCTCCTTCTGAAGTGCCGCTCGGTACTCCGCGCGGGCCGCTTCGACGAACCGTTGGATCTCCGCGTGAATCTGCCGCCGCACCTCCTTGATGTTCTCGGACAGCCGCTGCATGCGCGGATACTCGGCCTTGAAGGACTGGCCAAGCTCCCGGTATCTCCCCTCGAGCTTGGTCGCCTCCTCCTTGAGATGGGCGATCAGTGGGTCCTGCAGGACCGCCGGGAGGGAGTCGGCGGTCGCCCGGGTCGCCTGGGTGAGCATGCTCTCCTTGGCGATGCGCTCAGCCTTGGCCTCGAGGAGCGAATCGGACAGGGTCGCCAGCTCCTGGCTGATCAGGGCCTGGCGCTCGCCGACCCGCTCCCCGATGCGCTCCCCGCCGACGAACAGGATGTCGTTCTCCTCCAGGAACCGGCTCAACTGCACCTCGCTCGAGTGCAGCGCCTGCCGCAATTCATTCACCTGCGCGGTCAGGAACCGCGTGGCGTACTGGCTCGCGTCCTTCCTGTCGTCGAGCTGCTGGGCGATGACCTCGTCGGCCAGCGTATTCGCGACCTGCGCGGCCAGCTCGGGGCTGCGGCTCTCGAACGAGAGCTTGACCAGCCGCGTGTTCCGGACCGGCTCGACCTGGAGCCGGTCGAGGAACGCGTCGGTCAGCTCCCCCGGCCGACGTCCGACCGAGCTAAACTCAGGATGACGTTCGAGGCCCACGAGCGCGATGACCCGGTTGGCGAGCGTGCGACGTTGCAGGAGGCGGCGCTCCGTCTGCATCTGGGTCTGCGTGGACTCGCCCCCGGTGTCGTCGCGCCTGGGCGGCTCGAACTTGAGGATCCGGGGCTCGTCCTTCTCGATGCGGAGCATCGCGGTGCCGGTGAACACGGGCCGCGCGGTCACGCTCCAGACGAACGCGGTGAGCACCGCCCCCACGAATACCATGACCACCGTCCGCCGGTGCCGGGTGAGCACCGCCCAGTAGTCCCAGAAGTGCGCGTCGCCTTCCCAGGACCGGCGGGAATCCGCCTCGAGTCGGGCCGGGGGGAGCGGCGCCGGGAGGTCCCGGCCATTCGTTAGAGCGCGATGAGTTTGGTCGCTCATATTGGCTTCGCCACGCCGAGGGCGCCTCTGAAGAAGTCGATGAACCCGTAGAAGAAGGCCTTGCCGGCGTGCTTCCCGACGATCACCACGTCGTTGCGCTGCAGCTCGGGCGCCGGCTTGCCCTGCTCGAACGCGTCGATGTCGTAGCTGGTAACCTCGACTTCCCCGGACGGCCTCTTCCGATAGAGGCGCACGTCACTCCAGTCCGCCACGTCCTTGACACCACCGGCAGCGACAATGGCCTGCTGGACCGTCGTCTTGCCCCTCACCAGAAACGATCCAGGGCGCTCGACCGAGCCACCGACGTAGACGGACCCCGCCCGCGGCACATGCACCACGTCGCCGGATCGAAGCGCGACGTTCAGGTCGTCGCGCCCGTCCGCCAGCTCGGAGAGGTCGATCGGGGCCATCACTTCGGCGGTCGCATCCCCGGCCGGCGGCGGTCCGCTCCTCGCGCTAGCTCCGCCGTCTCCCGTCGCGGTGACCGCGCTGAGCGGTGCGCGGCGGATCACGTACACGAGACGATCGGCCTCGTCGGTCAGCCCTTCCGCGAGGCCGAGGGCGTCGGCCAGGCGGAGCGGCCGGTTCAGGTTGAACACGCCGCCCTTCCGTACCGCGCCGATGACCGAGATGCGTTGGCTGTTGTGCTCCAGCAGGAAGACGGAGACCTGCGGGTCGTGCATGAACTTCCGCTGGAGTCGGGAACGGATCTCATCCTCCAGCTCAGAGGTGGTGCGACCGGTCGCCTGGATCTGGCCGAGCAGAGGCAGCGTGACGACCCCCCGATGGGGAACGCGGAGCCGAATCCGGGACAACTCCTCCACCTCGAAGACGCTTACCTCGAGCAGGTCTCCCGCGCCGACCGGGAGATCGGCGCCGTCCGCCGACCGTGCCGCCTGCTCCAGGAGCCGGCGATTCAACGCCGTGGTGTTCGGCGAGGAGCCGGCCTCGAGCGATCCTCCTGCTCGGCCGGAGCCGCTCGCCGCGGAGGCAACGCCTCCCGTCTCCCGGAGCAGCGATCCCTGGTCGGGACCGGTGGCAGGAACCGACATCCCGCATCCCGCCATGGCGATCGCGATGACGGTGGTCAATACGTAACGCGTGTTCCTCATCGTCCGCCTCCAGTAAAGACGATCGGCTCGTCCGGTCGCCGTGATCCCCGATCTCGGCGATCTGAGTGGGCGAATACTCACGCGCCGCTCCCCGGTCGTCAACTAGACGAAGGTCATCGCCATGCGACCGCGTGGTTATATCGCTACGACTTTGGTCGTACGACTCGCGGCGCAGCGGCGCGGAGGCGCACTTCCTGCGTGGACGGGCGCCGCACGCCGGTATTCGTTTCCCGGTGCCGCGCGCCGCGTCCAGCGGCGCGGAGATTTCCCGAGCGCGCCCGCGCGCCGCGTCGCGCTTGACAACGTCGTGCGCAGGGGTGCCGCAGTCTGATAGACTCCTTGACGGCCGCCTGAGGAGAAGGCAGAGCGCGCTTCCGGGAAGATCTTCGGTGAATGGTCCAGCACCAAGGTCTCGCCCGGGAAAAGGCGCGCGCGTGATACGTCGGAAAGCACGATCAGTCGCCAGACCGCCGGCCCCGCCCCCTGCGAAAGCCACGCCGCCCTCCGCGGCGACGTCCACCCTGATCCGCATCGCAGTACTGAGCGACAGCGGCCTCTTTCGCTCCGGCCTCCGAAGGATCCTGGAAGCCTATCGCTCCGTCGCGCTGGTAGGAGAAGGAAGCGCGCCTCCGGTGCGCGACCTCGTGCGAGCGTGCGCTCCGCACATCCTCCTCGTGGACGCGCAGATCGAAGACGCTCTCGCGGTATGCGGCGAGCTTCGTCAGAACGGCGCCAGGCCGCGGGTGATCCTGGCGGGCGCCGAGGGAGATGACGGCTGGGCCCTCCAGGCGCTGAAGTCGGGCGCGCGGGGCATCCTGGGCAAGAGCGCCACCGTGGAGACCCTGCTCAAGGCCGTCCGGGTAGTCCACGAGGGTGAAGTGTGGGCGAGCAAGCGAGTGTTGACACTCACCGTCGAGGAGCTGGCCGCCCGCGGCCTCAGCCCCAGGCAGGCCGAGCCGTCGATCAAGAACCGCCTGAGCGAGCGCGAGCAGGAGGTCGTCCGGCTCATCGCGAGCGGCCTGAGGAACAAGGAGGTGGCCGACCGCCTCGCGATCACCGAAGCGACGGTGAAGGCGCACCTCACCCACGTCTTCCAGAAGCTCATGCTGCGCGGTCGCGGCCAGCTCGCGGCCCTCTACCACCAGAGCCTTATGCCGCTGGCCACGAAGAACGGGGCCCGGCTCGGCTAGTCGGCTACGCTCCGGTTGACAGTCGGCCCGACCCGCGCACAATCGACACCCCCAGTCGACCTCAGGCCTTCGTGATTCAAGGGCGGGCCCATGTCGCTCACTCACCCCTACATGGTCCTCTACGCTCTGCACGACGCCCTGGTGAAGCCCATGCCCGGCCAGCCCCGTGCGCCGAGCCCGGCCGGGTCGTGGTCGGTCTCCAAGGACGGCCTCGTCTACGAGTTCGTGCTCCGGAAGGGCGCGCTCTTCCACAACGGCGACCCGGTCGCCGCGGACGACGTGCAGTACTGGCTCGAGCGCTACCGCGGCACCGCGGTCAAGGCGCTGAAGAAGCGCGTGGCCGGCGTGGAGACGCCGGACTCCGGGCCCGTGCGCATCCGCTTGAAGTATCCCTGGCCCGACTTCCTGGCCTTCCTGAATGGCGTCGGGCCCCGCGTGCGCGAGTCGCGCCTTGGCCTGATCGCGGGCCACGCCTACTCGGCGCCCTACGAGGACGTCACGCTGAAGGGCAGGTAAGTGAAGACGAGGTGCGGGGGGAGGTAGAGCACGAGCGAGAACGCGACGAGCAGCAAGGCGAGGTAAGCCCAGGGGGGCAGCGCGGTCTGGGGTCGGCCGAGCCCGTGCACCCAGTTGACGTTCTCCGCCGGATCCGTGAGCCAGTAGGTCACCGGCAGCACGACGAGGGCGAGCAGGCTCTGGTAGAGCCACGCCCGCCGGTCGTAACCGAGCCGGGCCACGAGCCACACGAGCCCCGCCGGCAGCGGCACGTGGAAGAGAGAGAGCGCGCGGAGATAGCGCGGCGTGGCCGCGTCGAACATGTATGCGCTCATGCCGAACATCGGGCGCCCGGTGAGCTGCCGGCCGAAGAACTCGAGGTTCCACGCGAGCTCGGGCAGCAGCACCGCCAGCATCATCATGCTGGCGAGCAGCGGGCTCTCCAGAGAAAGTTCTTCGGGCCGTAGTGCGTCCAGTACACCGGCACCAGGACGAGAAGGAAAAGCGTGTAGGCGAGCTTGATCCCGAGGTGGATCTGATCGCCCGCCACCTAGATGATCACCTTCTCCTCGACCACGAAGGTCTTGTTGCCGCCGATGAAGAGCGCCCCGTCGGCGTGGAGCGTGGCCATCTCGGGTGCGGCGAGGGCGCCGTCCATGCCCGCGCGGTCCTCGAACCAGAGCTCGGCGATGCCGTCCACCTCGATGGGCGTGGTCGGGATGTCGGGGCGCCGGTACTCCTCGACGATCTGCGACTGCACGGAGCGGCCCAGCCCGGGCACCGCGTGGGCCAGCGGGGCGTGCACCTCGAGCCAGTGGCGCGTGAACTGCTCGCGCGTCATGCCCGCCTTCGGGGTCAGCAGCGAGACGCGCTTGATCATGACGGCAGAATGGGATTGATCCGCTTGTAGACGACCGGCGAGCCCGCGTCGAGCCGCATGTGATGCCGCACCCGGCGGGTCCACGGGTTCGCGTCGCGCACCCGGTTCCAGGCCTCGCTGTCGGGCACGTCGGGCCGCTCGAACTCGTAGACCGTGAGGTACTTGGGCTGGCCTTCCACCGCCATGAAGCGGCGGGCGCGAATTACCCCGGGCACCGTGAGGTAGTCCGGGAGGTAGACCCAGTTGTACCAGTCGTTCCACTCCTCCTCCATGTGGGCCGGGATGTCCATGCGCCCCATCTGCAGATAGGGCGACGGCCCCATGGTCAGCTCCACCGGGTTGGTACGCGCCGGGAAGATCTGACGGTAGCCGTTCAGCAGGTAGTTGCGCCCGACATGGCCGCCCGAAATTTGCTGCCGGCGCGCGGAGGGGCGGAAGCGCACCTCGTCGAGGAAGGCGGCGGTGCGCAGCACGCCGGCCTCCTCCAGCTCGTACATCGCGAGGTACTTGGGCCCGCCGCGCACGGCCACGTAGCGCGAGGCGGAGAGGAAGCCGGGCACCTTGAGCAGCCGGTCGAGATGCTCCTCGTCGTACCAGCGGTTGAACTCGGCCTCGTACTGCGCGTCCACGTCCGTCCACAGCATCAGCAGCCCGGTGCCGCGCGTCTTGGCCATGCTCGCTCCCTCGTGGATGCGCCCTTGACTGCCCGGTCGGCGTCGCGCAGGATCGGCGGCGGTCGACGTGTACGCGCCGACGATACGGCAGCGGGAGGAGAGACGCAATGGGACTGCTCGACGGCAAGGTGGCGGTGGTGACGGGCGGCGGCACGGGCATCGGGCGCGCGGTCTCGATCGGCTTGGCGGCGGCGGGCGCCCGCGTCGTCGTGAACGACTACGGGGTCAGCGTGGACGGGATGGATCCCTCCCGCGAGCCGGCGAACCAGGTGGTGGCGGAGATCCGCAAGGCGGGCGGCCGCGCGGTGGCGGCGGCGGACAGCGTGGCCACCATGGCGGGCGGGCGCGCGGTGGTGGAGCTCGCGCTCAAGGAGTTCGGCGATCTCCACGTGCTGGTCTGCTGCGCGGGCATCCTGCGCGAGCGCATGATCTTCAACATGAGCGAGGAAGAGTGGGACGCGGTGATCGCGGTGCACCTGAAGGGCCACTTCACGGTCATGCAGCCGGCCACGCGCCACATGCGCGAGCGCCGAGCGGGCAGCATCATCACCTTCACCTCCGCCGCGGGCCTCGAGGGCAGCCCCGGCCAGCCCAACTACTCGGCGGCCAAGGAAGGCATCGTGGGGCTCACCCGCTCGACCGCGCTCGCCATGGCGAAGTACGGGGTGCGCTGCAACGCGATCTCGCCCACCGCCGACACGCGGATGACCCAGCGGCTGCCCGGTGAGCGCCGCGGCGCCGCCACCGCCACGCCGCCCGAGGCCATCGCGCCGGTCGCGACCTTCCTGGTGAGCGACCGGGCCCGTCACATCACCGGCCAGGTGATCGGCGTGCGCGGGAGCGAGGTGACCGTGTTCTCCCACCCGGCCCCGCTGCGCACGGCCAGCACGCCGGGCGAGTGGACCGCGGAGCAGCTCGCGGAAACCTGGGACCGCACGCTCGGCCAGGACCGGCTGCGCCGGCTCGACACGATGAAGATCGCCTGGCCGCCCGCCTGACGCGGCTCCGGCGGGGCTCCTCATCGTGGTCGCGACCGCCGGCCTCTCGACGGTGACTCCGCCCGAGGCGAGCCCTTCGGTCCTGGGCCTGGGCGCGTCGCGACCTGCTCGATCCGCGCGGCTGAAAGGCGGCTGACACTCTGACGGTAATCGTCCACCCGTGAGCGCCGCCGGCGCCGGCGGCTCCGCAATCCCGCCTTCAATCCCGTGCTTGGGACCATGGCACAACGCGTCCCGGTGGCACAGGCGATGCAACCCTCCGAGACATGTCCCCCCGTGCATTCCTTGCCCTCGCCACGCTCGGTTGTCTCCTCGTCACGGGCGCCGAGGCCGGGGCGCCCACCACCACGCTGCGGGCCACGTTCGACCGGGCCAACCAGATCATCGCCGATCCGGCTCTGGAGGAGCGGCCGCTCGAGCGCCTCGTCGCGATCCGCGCCCTGTTCAGCAAGGTCTTCGACTTCCGCGGCGCGGCGGAGGACGTGCTCGGACGGGAGTGGAAGGCGCGCACCGCGGTCGAGCAGCGGGAGTTCACCTCCATCTTCTCCGGCTTCGTCCAGCGCGGCTTCGTCTACTGGCTCGCGGCGGCGGCCGAGATCGACGCCAGCGGAATCACCGTCCACTACCTGGGTGAGTCCGTGGAGCGCGACCGGGCGGGGGTGCGCACCACCATCGTGGGCCGCGGTGGCCGGCAGATCCGCCTCGACCACTGGATGGTCTACCACGGCAATCGCTGGCTCGTGCGGGACATCACGATCGACGGCGTCAGCCTGATCACGAACTACCGGGCGCAGTTCGAACGCGTGATCCGGGGCTCGTCCTACCGCCACCTCGTGGTCCGCATGCGGGAACGGGTGGGCGCCGAGCTGCCGCGCCCCGCCTCGGGCGGCGAGCTGCTCAACGCCGAGACGAGGCCGTCGCTCTTCCTCTACGAGATGCGCTGATCCCGCCTCATCGCGCCTACCCCTGCGGCCAGAGGCGGGAGCGCCGCAGCAGCCCGACCAGCACGAGCAGCATGCACGCGGCGGGATAGACCGCCGCGCCGCGCGGCCCGGCGTGCGCGACCAGGTAGCCGATCAGCAGGGCGCCGACGGGCGCCCCACCCATCAGACCGAGCTGGAAGAGCGAGAGGATCCGTGCGCGGTGCGTCTCCGGCGCGGCCAACTGCACCAGCGTCCGGGCCTGCGTCATGACCACGCCCGCCCCCACGCCGGCTCAGGCCAGCCGCGTGCGGATGTCGATCTCGGAAACGAGGGTGCGATGCACCGGGCAGCGGTTGGCGATCTCGAGCAGCCGCGCCCGCTGCTCGCCGCTGAGGGGGCCGGTCAAGCCGATCTCCCGCTCGATGCGATCGAGCATACCCTCCTTCGTCTCGCACTCCGCGCAGTCCTGGGCGTGGATCCGCGCGTACCGCAGCCGCACCGTGACCCCCTCGAGGGGCCATTGCTTGCGCCGCGCGTACATGGACACCGTCATGGAAGTGCAGGCGCCCAGCGCGGCCAGCAGCAGGTCGTAGGGCGAGGCGCCCGCGTCCGTGCCGCCGACCTCGCCCGGCTCGTCGGCGATCAAGCGATGGCGGCCCGCCTCGATCTCCTGGGCGAACCCGGTGGCGCCGCCTCTGACGATCACGCTGGCCATGCGAACCTCCTCTGGATCGTGTGCGCGGGCCTGATTATAAAAGAGCGCCCGCCAGCACGGGGTTTGATATCAAGGAAGGGTATGTCCACCGTCCTGGCCAAGCCCCCGACCGCCGAGCCGAAGGCGGCCCCATCCGCGGCCGAGATGGGCGCCCGCCAGCGGGAGATCTCGGTCTCCGAGTTCTTCACCAAGAACCGCCACCTGCTCGGCTTCGACAATCCGCGCAAGGCCCTCCTCACCTGCGTCAAGGAGGCGGTGGACAACGCGCTCGACGCCGCCGAGGAGGCCGGCATCCTGCCCGAGGTCGTCGTCACGCTCGAGGTCGCGGCAAACGGCGAGGCGGCAGCGCCGGCCAGCCAGGCGACCCGCTTCCGGGTCACGGTGATCGACAACGGTCCCGGCATCGTCCGCCAGCAGATCCCGCCCATCTTCGCCAAGCTCCTCTACGGCTCGAAGTTCCACCGGCTGCGCATGAGCCGCGGCCAGCAGGGCATCGGCATCTCCGCGGCGGGCATGTACGCCCAGCTCACGACCGGCAAGCCGGTGCAGATCACCTCGAGCACCGGGGCGCGGGCCGCGACGCACTACTTCGAAGTCCAGATCGACACCAAGAAGAACGAGCCGAGGATCTTCGAGAGCAAGAAGATCGACTGGGACCACCCGCGGGGCACGCAGGTGACGCTCGAGATCGAGGGACGCTACCAGAAAGGCCGCGCCTCGGTGGACGAGTTCCTCGAGCAGGTGGCCATCGCCAATCCGCACGTGAGGCTCGTCTACCATGCGCCGGAGGGGGAGACCCGGCACTACCCGCGGACGATCCAGGAGCTGCCGCCGCAGCCCCGGGAGATCAAGCCGCATCCCTACGGCATCGAGTTCGGCGTGCTCCTCCGGATGCTCCACGACACCCGGAGCCACTCGCTCTCGGGCTTCCTCGCCGGCGACTTCAGCCGAGTCTCCCCGGCCGTCGCGGTGGAGATCTGCAAGACGGCCAAGCTCTCGGCGGACGCGCGGCCGCGCAACGTCCACGGCGACGCCGCCGAGGCACTCTACAAGGCCATTCAGGCGACCCGCATCATGGCGCCGCCCTCGAACTGCATCTCGCCCATCGGCGAGAAGGCGATCCTCCACGGCCTCTACAAGCAGATCAAGGGCGAATTCTACACCGCGGTGACCCGGCCCGCGGCCGTGTACCGGGGCAACCCGTTCATCATCGAAGCGGGCCTGGCGTACGGGAAGGGTCCGGACCAGGTGGCGGTCACCCCGGACGCGGCCGCGGTCCCGCTCGCGGAAGGCGAGCAGCGGGAGGACGACAACGAGCTGGCCCGGGTCATTCGGTACGCCAATCGCGTCCCCCTGCTCTACCAGCAGTCGGCCTGCGCGACCTTCAAGGCGGTGCTCGAGACCGCCTGGCGCAACTACGGGGTGGCCCAGTCCCGGGGCGCGCTCCCGGCCGGCCCCATGGTGGTGTTCGTCCACATGGGCTCGGTCTGGGTGCCGTTCACCAGCGAGTCCAAGGAAGCGATCGCCGACTACGACGAGATCCGGAAGGAGATCAAGCTCGCGCTGCAGGAGTGCGGGCGCCGACTCGGCATGTTCCTGCGGCGGCGCGAGCGGGCCAAGAGCGAGTTTCGCCGGCGCAACATCTTCGAGCTGTACATCGAGGAGGTCGTCGAGGCCTGCGGCCGGCTGAAGGGCGGTAAGCTGGCCAAGGAGAAGCTCAAGGCCCAGCTCCAGAAGATCGCCCTGAAGCGCACCGGCGGTCCCCGGACCGACGCGATCCTGGGTCACGAGGGCGGTCCGGAAGGCCTCCCCCACTCGATCATCGTCACCGCCGACGGGCCGGAAGGGGAGGCGCCGGCATTGCCCGGCGCCGAGGGGAGCGCTGTTGCGCCGCCCGAAGAGGCCCGGCCGGAGAAGACCAAGCCCGCGCCCGCGCGACGGAAGGGCAAGGGCAAGGCCAAGGCGGCAAAGCCCAAGACCAAGGCGCCAAAGCGCAGGAAGAGGTAGCAACCCATGGCGCGCGCAAAGGCGAAGAAGATCGGAGCCGTCGAGAAGAAGCTCATCAGCGTGGCGGACGCGGTGATCACCGCCGCCGATCGCAGCAAGGACCCCATGCTGTCGATCCCCGTGCGCAGCCTCGCCAACGTCAACTTCAACGAGAAGCGCGGCATCATCGAGATGGGCAAGCGCAAGCAGGAGCGCACGTTCTTCAACGTGAGCATGGCGAAGAAGTTCATGCAGACGGTGCTGGTGGCCGACGCCCTGTCCGAGCTGCAGCGGGCCGACCTCACGACGTCGCTGCGCGAGATCTACTACCGCACCAAGCACACCATGAAGGACTCGAACGAGAACACGTTCGACAACCAGAACGAATCCGACCCGCTGATCGAGGACCTCGAGGTCTCGCTGGCCGCGCTGCGCGAAGAGCTCCACGTGCGTGCCGAGAACGCGGGCAGCATCGTGGGGCCCGTCGTCTTCGGCGACGACGGCGACCGGGTGGACTGCGCGCGCCTCGGCAAGGGCGGTTACTCGGTCCCGTCCATCGTCGAGCCCGACTTCATCGAGATCCGCCGCTGCACCGCCGACTTCGTCCTGCTCGTCGAGAAGGGCACCCAGTGGAACCGCCTCTCGGAGGATAAGTTCTGGCGCCGGTACAACTGCGTGCTGCTCACCGGGAACGGTCAGCCGCCCCGCGGAGTCCGGCGCCTGGCGCGCCGCCTGCACGAGGAATACAAGATCCCGGTGTACGTCCTCGTGGACAACGACCCCTGGGGCTACTACATCTACTCGGTCGTCAAGCAGGGCTCGATCAACCTCGCGTTCGAGAGCGAGCGGATGGCCATCCCCAAGGCCAAGTTCATCGGCCTCTCGAGCGCCGACCCCGACCGCTACGGCCTCCCCCGCAACGTGGGCATCAAGCTCAACGACAAGGACATCAGCCGCGCCAAGGAGCTGCTCAAGTACCGCTGGCTTCAGAAGAAGCCCTGGCAGGAAGAGATCAAGCGGATGCTCGCGAGCGGCCTCAAATATGAGCTCGACGCGCTCGCCAACAAGGACTTCCGCTACCTGACCAAGACCTACCTGCCGCGGAAGCTCAAAGAGGAAGACTGGCTGGACTAGCGCTCGGCCCCGCATGCCCCCGTCCACCATCAGCGTGGTCGCAGTGACGAAGCGCGACGACCCGGATCCGGCGCCGCGCCGCCTCCCGGGCGACTGTGCGCATGAGTCCGACCTGGGCGTGCTTGGCCGTCACGTAGGCGACCGAGCCCGGCGCGCCCATGGCCCCGACGACGCTGGAGGTGATGATGACGCTGCCGCCATCGTTCATGCGCGGGAGCCCGTACTTGCAGGCGAGGAAGGCCCTGCGCACGTGCACGGCGAGAAGCGCGTCGAAGGCGTCCTCGGGATACTCGGTCACGGGGACCACCGGGCCCTGGTTGCCGGCGTTGCTGAAGGACACATCGAGCGGGCCGAAGCGCGCGACGGTCCGCTCGATGTAGCCACGCGCCCCCGTCGCCTGGCTGACGTCCGCGGCGACGGCGTCGACGTGCGGGCTGGCGAGGTCGGCGACCGTGCGCGCGAGCGCGGCGCCGTCGAGGAATAACGTCGGCTTCAGTTCACGGACCAGAACCGGCCACCGACATCGCTTCTTCCCGCTGACTCGTGCGCCGGCCTTCAGCTCGTCAGCGTGAAGCGAGCGGTACTCGCGAGGGCTGGCCCCCGGAAGCGCACGGCGCGGCGGGCCCGCCGGCCGCCGGCGGGGGCCCTGCGGGCGATCACCGGCCCGAGAGCAGACCCCACTCCTGGGCTCTGATCACCGCCTTGACCCGCGTATCCACCCCCAGGGCGTCGAAGATGGCCTTCAGGTGGGCCTTGGCCGTCCGCTCGCTGATCCCCGGGCCCTCGGCAATCTCGGCGTGCGCTCCGGGAACTCCTCGGCGACCACGGTGAGGTGGCGCCGGCGGCCCCACCGATGCCGAGGGCCAGATGCCCGGCATGCGGCCGATCACCAAGCGGCTGGTTCACGGCCGGGACCACGGGGTGGCCCTCCTGGCCGAGGGTCTCCTCGTGGATCCGGGAGACCCCGGCGAGAAGCTCGACCCGCAGACGCTGGGGTCGGTGGAGCGCGACGCCTACGGAAACGTGCGCCCGGAAGAGCTGGAGCTGGCGCGGCTGCTCAAGACGCGGGTGGCGGCGAGCCTGGCGGCGCGGGGTATCGGGACCGGCATCGTGGCCAAGGATCTCGGCTACGAGCTCCGCTGCGCCCCGCCGGGTGGGTTCGACATCCAGTACTGCCGGAGCCTCGGCTACTGGGCCACACGCTTCCTGCTCGACGGCGGCACCGAAGCGCTGGCGACGATCCAGGGCGGCCGGCTGGTTCCGATCCCGTTCGGGGATCCACTCGACCCGACGACGGGCAAGATTCGCTTTCGCTACGCGGACATCCACTCGGAGGCGTACCGGACGCTCCACGCTTACATGATCCGCCTCAAACGTGAGGACTTCGAGCGGCCCGAGCAGCGGGAGGCTCTCGCTCGGGCCGCCAAGCTGAGCGAGCCGGAGTTCGTCCACCGTTTCGGATACGTCGCCGGCTACGGCTGAGGAGAATGCCCGAGCGAGCATGCGCCACAGAACCGCGACGGTCCGGATGGCAACCACAAGCTACCCACGGGTGGCTCGGATGAACAACCTCCTGACACTTCACACCCCAGTCGCCTCAGCAGGTTGATCACGTACCGGGCGGCGTTGGATCAACCGCCCGCTCCCAGCTTGTCTCGAGCCTGGCATCCGCATCCGCCCTCGGCTTAGAAGTGCACCTCAGGGACCTGCGACGAATTCAGACCAAGTTCCAGTGATACATAGTCGTTGATTACGAGGCAACCGGCGACCCGCCGCGCTTCGATGCCTAACGGGCTTCTACCAAGGCGCTCAACTCGGCACTCGATCCAGGCAGCAGCTCCGAGGCGGGGGCCAGATAGACGCTGCCGGGGCGAGTGTTGCGGGTGATCAGCGCACCTGCGCCAACAATGCAGCCGGCAGCGACCGTCACACCCGCCCTCACCGTGGCGTTGGCGCCGATGATGCAGTAGGGCTCAACGGTAGAATCCCCCAAGACCACACTATGCGGCCCCAGAAAGCAGTGATCCTGGATTTCCGTATGGTGACCCACAACACTTCCGGTCTCGATCATCACGTTGCTTCCGATACGCGCGAATGGCTTTATCACCACGTTCTCGTAAACAAAACAGTTCTCCCCGACCACCGCTTCCGGCCATGTCACGGCCCGGGAGCTCACGTAGCTCACGAGTCGGTAGCCTTTAGCCTGCGCCTGCTGAAACTTCTCCGCACGCAGTTGGTTGACTCTCTTCAGACCGATGGGAACCGCCATCAGATACTCCTCCGGCGGATATTGTTGAGCGATCTCTTCAAACGGAACCACGGGACAGCCCTGCAACTCAGGCTGCCTTATGTACGCCCGGTCCACGGTAAACGCAGCGACTTCGTGGGGTGAATCGTGACTCAGGTAGAAGTGATTCATCTCCGCGAAAGGCTCGTTGCCGAAAATCACAACCTTGCTCATTCCCGAGCCCCCTCGTTGTCAGCCGCCAGCAAGAATGCCGCCAGCTTGTCGACGGTAGAATAGCGAAATAGATCCGCGATTGCGACCGGCCGGTCTACGAGCGGGCTGATACGCCGGTGCAACTGTATGGTTAGCAAAGAGTGTCCGCCGAGGTCGAAAAAATCGTCGTGAACGTCGACCCGGGGAACACCCAATACTTCCTGCCAGATCGAAACGAGTTGCTGCTCCAGACCGCCAAGGCGCTCGGACGGAACGGCCCCCAGCTCAACGACTGGGACCGGAGTCGCGCCCGGCGGTGGAAGCGCTTTGCGGTCGATCTTCAAGTTGGGCGTTAGCGGGAATTCGCGGATTTCGACGAAGTGCGACGGCACCATGATCTCGGGCAGCTTTGCGCGAAGATGGTCGCGCAGCTCTATCACCGGGACACCGGCGGATCCGTTAGGCGTCACATACGCGACCAGGCGCTTGTCCCCGGGAGTATCTTCACGCGCCAGCACCACGGACTTGCCGACACCAGGGTGCCCGTCGAGCAGGGCTTCGATCTCGCCGAGCTCGATGCGATAGCCGCGCAGCTTCACCTGGCCGTCGCTCCGGCCCAGAAATTCGACATTGCCGTCGGAGCGATAGCTCGCCACGTCACCGGTCCGGTAGAGGCGTCCGTCAGAACCGCCGAATGGGTCGCTCACAAACCGGTCGGCGGTCAGATCGGGCCGCTTCCAATATCCGCGAGCAACCCCCTTCCCGCCGATGTACAAGTCACCCGCCGTGCCGATGGGTACCAACTGCATGCGGTGGTCAAGGATGTACATAGCGGTGTTGGCGATCGGCCGTCCGATGGGAATCGTGGTCTCGTTGCCGGTAACCGTATAGGTGGACGACCAGACCGTGGTTTCCGTGGGGCCATACATGTTGATCAGCTTCCCGAGTACAAGCTCTCCCAGATCCTGGGCCTGTGTTGCGGGAAGCGCCTCGCCCCCCACCATCATCACCCTCAAGCCGCGCAGGGCCAGACGCGACTCCCGATCGGCGGTCAACAGACCGGCCATTGACGGGGTGCACTGCAGATGCGTCACCTTGTGGCGGGCGATCAGGGCCGGGATGGCCGACTGCCCCGCCGTTTGCACCGGAACGTCAGCGGCGAGCCTCCGCAAGCGATTCAGATGCTCCAGATGCTGAAACGCGGTTGAGGAGGCAACCCCGAAGTCGATCAGGCAGGCAAGCTCATCGATGCCGATTCCCTTCAATCGATGAACCATCGCGAGGCAGGTCTCGACCGTCCCGAATAGTCCGCTCGTCTCGAAGTACCGATCGAAGGCGTGGTTCAGGATGCCAGACTTCTCCTCTGGCGTGAGGCTCTGTGCAGCAAACATCTGGCTGAGGGTTTGCCCCGTTGCAGAGGCGCGCTCCTTGAACGCCGGGAACGACCAGGCGGCCTGCTCGGTCAGATCCAGCGCGCTGGCCAGGTAGTCAATCATCGGCTCACGCACGACTTCGCGCACCTGACCATCATCGTCGCCGACGAAGGTATGCAGCATCAGCGTCACGTAGCCATCGCCCGGATGCCCGTGTTCCCGCCACGCTTTACGGTAGATGGAGAGCTTCTCGGCCAGTTGCTCCACACCTTGCCCCAACAGGTGGGTGAGAATCCGGAAGCCTCCGGTGCCCGCCCTGCGAAACGTCTCCGGGTTTCCCGCCACTGTGACCCAGACCGGCAACTCGGCTTGAACGGGCCGAGGCAGGGTCCGCACTTCAACCTCTTTGTGGTCGGGGCCGGGAAAGCGGATCGTTTCCCCCCGCCACAGCCGGCGGACAGTCTCGATACCGCGAAACATCGTATCCTGCCGGTTGGCGTACTGCTCCGGTTGCAGCACGAAGTCGTTCGGCTGCCAGCCGGAGGCAAACGAGATCCCGACGCGGCCACCGGAAATGTTGTCTACGACCGACCATTCCTCGGCGATCCGGATGGGGCTGTGCAAGGGAGATACGCAGCTACCCGCGCGGAGGCCGATCGATTTCGTGATCGACGCCAGAGCGGCGCTGGTGACAGACGGATTGGGATACAATCCGCCAAACGCACCGAAGTGCCGTTCCGGTGTCCATACCGCGGCGAAGCCATTCTGGTCGGCGAACTTGGCCCCTTCGAGCAGGAGAGCGTACTTATTGGCGGCGTTCTCTCCTTCGTCGCTGGCGAAATAGAACAGGCTGAAGTCGATGCCGGCCGCTCGAGTTCCCCTCTCCGTGCCACCGTGGAGGATTACCTTGAACCCACGCGCCATGGTCCAAAACAACTCCAGCACCGAGATGTCGAAGGAGAGGCTGGTCACCGCCAGCCAGGTCCCCGGTGGACTGTGCGGAATACAATCATCCATTCCCGCGAAGAGGTTCGTGACGTTGCGGTGCTCGACCATCACACCCTTGGGCCTGCCGGTGGACCCCGACGTATAAATGACATAGATCAAGTTACTGCCAGTCACGCCGCTGTCCAGATTGTCCTCGGGTTCCCGTTCGATGCTCCCCCAGTCAGTGTCGATGCAGACGATCTTCGCGCGATGAGGAGGCAGCCGGTGGAGCAGACCTTGTTGCGTCAGTAGAATCGCGCACCGGGCGTCTTCGACCATCAACGCCAGCCGGTCCGCGGGATAGGCGGGATCGAGCGGAACATACGCCGCGCCGGCTTTGAGAATCCCGTAGACGCCCGTCAGCAGATCGATCGAGCGTTCCACGCAAATACCGACGAGCACTTCAGGTCCTGCGCTCAAGTTCCGCAGGTGTCGGGCCAGTTGGTTGGCCGCGCGATTCAGCTCGTCGTAGGTCCGCCGTTGGTCTCCACAGACCAGGGCTACCGCGTGCGGGGTCCGCTTCACCTGTTGCTCGAAGAGTTCGTGAACGCTCGCGTCGACCGGATACGCCTTGTGAGTGGCATTCCACGTTACCAGGAGCCGTTCGCGTTCAGCGTCCGTGAGGATGGGGACGCCCGCTAGAGGCGCGTCGAGATGTGCCGCCAGGTGCTGCAGGAATGCCGTGAAGGCGCGCTGGAGTTCGAGAATATGAGCCTGGCCGAAGACCGAGGTCCGATAGGTCCAATGACTCGTGCATCCGTCGCGCGACACAGCGATCGTCAGGTCGTTATCCGCGGCGTTCTCTGGTTCGTCCCGTTGAAGGATCCCGATCGGCAGCCGCATGGCCCGGCCGGCCAGTTCCGGAGTGCGAGCTACCAGGGAACGCGCATACGTCTGATTGGCTCGGGCGCTCTCCAGGTCGTTCAGCACGGCACGCAGTGCAGCGTCCACGCTGGCGTCACCGTCCAATGTGACGCGCACCGGGACCTGAAGAGCGAAGAATTGCTCAAGACCCGACAGCGACTCCTCCAAGCCGACGTGTCCGAAGCCGATATCAAAGGAAGTGTGTCCTGTGGTCCGCGCCAGGTACAGAATCAACGCTGCTGTCAGGACATCCACGGGTTCGCCCGCCGCGGTGGGGACCGGCGGGACGGAGAGGGCCGCCGTCCCACGAGACTCCACTCCTTGCGTGCTCGCGCCCCGGCCCTCGGAGGGAAGTTCCAGGGGTGCAAGCTGCAGGAGGCGCTGCAGCCAGAATTCCTCGTGCCGGACGATACTCTGACCTAGCTGCGTGAGAGTTACTGCGGTACCCGCTGGGAGCGCCTCGAAGCGGTAGCCGGCAGTAATCCCAGCCGTGGCGACGTCCAACGCCTCTCCACCGATGTCGAGCAACTGAGAAACTACAACTTGATTGGTCGACGTGGCCACACGAACGGAATTACCGTCGACAGATAGCACCGTACCCGGCGGGCTCTCAGAGAATGCCGGCAGCACCTCCAGCTTCGGCACGAGAAGCACGGTTTCGCCGCTGATCACCTTTGGAATCTCGAGGGGATTCGGATAAGGGCGGAAGTCGAGGGAACGCACAAAGGCGGCTATTGTTTCGGCGGGCAGGCTCCAGTCGATGCAAGCCTGGGCCGCGGGCCGCGCGTGCTTCGCAAAATACGTTCGCTCGGAAAGGCTCTGCGGGAGGGCTCGAAGCGTCCCATCGCCCAAGGCTTTGATCAGCTCCTCAAAGGAATCGATTCCGGCCTTGAAGCATTTGCGATTCAGCGTAAACGCCGTTTCATCGGGAGCGAGCGCAAAGAAACGCTGCTGGAAAATGTCGCCTGTATCCACGATCTCTCGCATCTCGTGCCAAGTGACGCCGTGGGACGTCTCCTGATTGAGGATGGCCCACGTGGTGGCGTGCAAACCGGCGTATCTCGGCAACGGACCATCGTGAAAATTAATGGCGCCAAAACGAGGCAGCGCCAAGATCCGAGCCGGAACGAGGGATAGGTTGGCAATACTGAACAGGTAATCGAAGGGCCGACCATCCATCGAAGAGAGAACTTCGTCCTGGCGGGAGACACAACGGATCTTCTGTTCTTGGGCCCATTCTTGGATCACATCGTTGGCGGACACGATGATCTCTATCTTGTGCTTGTAGCGAAGAAGAATCTCCGCGCAGGGGATCAGAAGAGCTCCCTCCCCCAGAATGAGCGTGCTGAATGTCATAGGATTGCCGCCTTGACCACTGCCAGGATCACCAAGATGCTAGCCGGGATGTACTGGCCACCACCCCGGCACCCCTGCTGGCATAGACCTCGAGGCCGCCGTGCGTGATGTGCGAGCCACGGGCCGGCTCCAGTGCCTGGCGTGATCAGCGTGGCGGTGATGCCCTGAAGGGGGCTGATAGTGCTACGGATAGATCTGGCTACCACGATGAACCGGGCACGCACAGACACCCTCCAGCGAAGGCCCTACTGCCTCTCCTCAGAGGGCGTGGAGCGCGAGTATAAGCGGAGCGGGCGGGAGGAGCAAGGGCTGAACCGGCAACAGCGGCTTTTCAAGACGGCGGGCGTCTGATCCGACATGCCCGGTCCTTCACCCTGCAGGTGGCCGAAAGCCAGCTGGCGCTGACTCTCTTTCAACAGATCATCGGGCGCCTCGAACGACTCGCATGGGATCCGACGTGACCGAGCGGACTGTCCAGACGGGGAGCAGGTGCGGCGCCGGCGGGAGTGCCAGCACGGCGGGCGCAGTTAAGGCCGGGTTTGGGAAGGAATCGGCCGTGCCGGCACACCGACGACCGTCGTGGCTGGCTCGACATTCTTGGTAACCACGGCACCCGCGCCCACAACCGCCCAATCGCCGACATGTAACCCGGGAAGCACGATGCTCCCGAGCGCAAGGAAGACGCCTTCACCGATCGACGCGCCACCGCCGAGGTGCGCAACAGCGATATGGGCATAGTCGCCGACGTGGCAGTGATGGTCGACGCTCGCTTTGGTGTTCAAGATGACGTGAGCACCGATGCAGGCGCCGGCTTGGACGATGCCGCCGGCAAACACGACGCTGCCAGGGCCTAGGGTCACATCCGGATGGACCGAAGAGAATGGATGCACCGCGGTTGTCCACTCGATCTCGATCTCGTGGCTGATGCGTTTGCGCACGTGATTGTCACCGACGCCGATGATGGCGCGCGTGCAGGTGGAATCACGCACAGCCGCGATCGGCCCGCGGATGGGAACGCCCAAGACGTTGTTTCCCCAATTCTTGGGCGAGTCATCGAAGAGTGCGACGACCTTCCGGCCCATCGCATGCAGAGTGGCGACGACCACCGCCGCGTGCCCCCCTGCGCCAAGAACCGCGATGCGCTCGTCAGCCACGGCGCGACCTTACTCGCCCTCTGACACCAAAACAAGAGACAGATATGCGAATCTACCGGGAGGACTTCCATCGCTCTCCTGAACCGATACCGTTCGGCTCTTGCCGGAGCCAGTTTGCCGAGGTGGGGGATGACCTCGATCCTGCCCAGCTCGAAGCTTCCCGGACCTCATTCAGCGTCACCTGCGCCCCTCGGGGTTCAACGTTGACGAGCACACCAAAAAGCGCGTAGCATCCATCCCACAATGCGGTATGCTTCACTACCTATCGACGAAGTTCATCTCTGGTGCGCGCACCCCAGTGAGCTCAACCGCGACGACGTTTACGACGTCGCTCGACATATGATCACTTCAGAAGAGGCTCAGCGGCTGGAGCGCTTCTGCTTCGCTCGGGACCGACAGACTTATCTGGCAACTCGTGTTCTCGTCCGTACGGTACTTTCCCGGTACGAGCCACTGGCGCCGGCTGCTTGGCGATTCATCGTCGGACAGTACGGCCGCCCAGAGATCGTACACGATCAACCAGCGCTCCATTTTAATCTCTCTCACACCAATGGGCTTGTCGTCTGTGCCGTCGCCCGAGATCTTGATGTCGGAGTCGATGTCGAACACATCGGCCGCCCAGCGCCTCTTGAGGTCGTCGATCATTTTTTCGCGCCCACGGAGATCGCGGCCTTGCGCGCGCTACCGGACGCTGAGCAGCAGCGCCGATTCTTCGATTACTGGACACTCAAAGAAAGTTACATCAAGGCTCGGGGCTTGAGCCTAGCGCTGCCCGTCGATCGCTTTGCCTTCACGCTCTCGGCGGACGGCAAAGCGAACCTCAGAATAGATCCCGCGCTTGGGGAAGGTGCACCATGGCAATTTACTCGGCATTGGCCAACCTCCGAACACATAGTTTCCGTGTGCGTGACACGTCGCCGCGACGAGGACGCGAAGATCATCCTCGGATGGCACTCGTTGGCCAGATCAATCGCGGACAGCGGCCACGAGGGCGCAACCCATTTCACAAGCTGGTCGAGGCCGCCGAACAAGGTCTCGATCTCCGATGCGGTATTGTAGATGGAGGCTGAGGCGCGCAGCACCTCTCCACTGGTGCAGCTGTCAGCCACAGGCTGTGCGCACGTGCATGCTCGCGTCCGGCCCCAAGTACGAGCTCGACGCGCTCGCCAACGAGGACTTCCGCGACCTGACCAAGACCTACCTGCCGCGGAAGCTCAAGGAAGAGGACTGGCTGGACTAGCGCTCAGCCCCGCATACCCCCGTTCGCCCCGACTGCCCTCAAGGCCGCACGGCGGGCGAGTCGATGGTCATCCCTCTCGCTCGCCACATCAGGAACACCTCGAGGTCCACGAACTCGCGACCCCCATACTCGTACGGCTCCGCCCGCATCCCGACCATGCAGTTGCGTAACCGCCGCTGGAGCGAGCCCAGCCCCTGCCACTCCAGCCGGTAGAGCGGATACCCCGTCGGGTGCCCCTGCGGGATCACGTTCCCGGCGAGCCGCCGCCCCCAGTGGTCGTCATGACACTGACTGCACGCCAGATTGAGCTGCCCCTGCCGCCGATAGAACGTAGCGCGTCCGGCATCGACGAACGCCTGCATCCGCGGGTCGACGACCCGGTTGATCGGCATCCCGCGCGACTGCCGCGCGACGAAGGCGGCCAACGCCAGCAGATCGCGACCCTCCCAGGCCAGCCGCGGCGCCTGCTGCCGGTCGACCCGGCAGCGGTTGATCCGCTGCTCGAGGTTGACCGGCCGTCCCATCCCCGCGTCGAACGCCGGATGCCGCGCCGCCACGCCCTTCATGCTGGTCCGAGCATCGCCATGGCAGTCCGCGCAGGCCCGTCCCGCCGCCCCGACCTTCCGCCCCCACAGCGACTCGCCCTCGAGCACCCAGAGCATCCCGGGATTCGCGGTGTCGTCGTCCTGCATCGCCCGCGTCTCCCGGCTCATGAAGTCGTACCCCGCCCGGCGCTCGCCCAGGGGGATCTCGCCGGCCGGGGCCGACGCCGCTACCACCACGATACCGAACAGCGCGGCCCCCACGAGCCGCACGCGGCTAGCTGACCGTGATGGCCGCCGACTCCGTCACCGAGAAGCCGTTGTCGCCGGTCCAGGTGAAGGTCAGTGTGCCGCTCTCGGTGGCGACGGTCGAGAACACGAGGAACGGATTGGCGGCGATCGCCGGATGCAGGTCGGCGCGAAAGACCTCGGCGCCGTTGTAGGTGCAGACGAACTGCCGGATGATGTCGCGGGCGATCGGCGCGCCGGCCTCGGTGCGGCGGTGACCGGTCTCCATGACGTGGGAGATCAGCGTCTTGATCTCGATGATCTCGCCGCGCCTGGCCTGGCCCGGGACGTTGATCAGCGCGCGCGCCACGGCTAGAGGGGCCCTTCCAGGCACGCGGCCAGGGTGACCACGACGGTGGCGCGATCCGACCAGAACGAGCCGTCGCTCAGCTCGCCGATGGCGACGACGGTCTGCGTGTTGGCGAGCCGGACGCGGGTCGACACGCGCGCCCGGCCGGAGCGGGGGCTGAAGCGGAACGTGGCGACGTCGGGCAGCGGGTTGATCTCGGTGAAGACGTGGACGGCCCGGACGTGGTCGGCCTCGGTCATCGGGCTCTCGACGCTGACCGTCAGCGGGACGGCGTGGCCGTTCTCGGACAGCGGGGGCAGCTCGAGCTTCACCCGGCCCGGCGTGACGGGGGCGGAGCCCACCACCCGGCGGATGGCGGCCTGCATCCGCTCGGGGGTCGCCCCGGTGGGGCGAACGGCGACGATCGACACCAGGCCGAGCCCGGCGCCGGCGGTCCGGAGGAACGCGCGGCGGTCCATGTCTGTCACTCTCGCAGCGTCGTCAAGAAGGCGACCACGTCCTCGATCTGCTCGGCGGTCAGCACGGGCTTGCCGCGGAACGCGGGGGCGACCCGTGTCAGGCCGTCGGTCCGATGATACGCCGGCATGATCGTCGCCGGGTTGACCCGGGCGGGATCGACGATCCGCTGGCGGATCTGCGCCTCGGACAGCCGGCTGCCGACGCCGGCCAGGTTGGTGGCCAGCTCACCCTGGAAGCGTTCCTCCGGGAACGGCCCGCTGTGGCAGAGCAGGCAGAGTCCGACCTGGCGGTCGGCGACGATCGCCCGGCCGCGCGCCGGATCGCCTGGGGCGCCGGTGAGCGACTCCGGGATCCCGTCCCGTCCGTGCGCCACACCGGCCACCAGGCAGCTCATCGCGACGAGGGCGGCGGCGGCCGCGCGCCGTGGGGTTGGCGCCGCCCGGCCCGGCCCGGTCCGCCCGTCTCTCACCATGGGTGACCTACCCGAACACCTCGGCGGTGATGGTCCGGAACCAGGCCTCGGCCAGCACCGCCTCCGCCGCGCGCGTCTCGCGCGGCGCGCCGGCCGGGCTGACGCCGCCGGCGCCCTTGACCTCGGCCAGCTGCCCACCCGACGGCTCGTAGACGCCGGCCACCGAGATGCCGTAGTCGGGCGCGATCAGGCTGTAGCACGTGTTGATGAGCTTGGGGTCGGACGGGGCGGCGCCGGTGAGGAGCCGGGCGACCACCACGGCGCACGTCTTGGCCTGGGAGTTGGCGGCGAAGGCCGACTTCGGCATGGCGCCGGCGATGGCGGCGTCGCCGATGACGTGGATGCGGGGCTCGAGCCTCGACTCGAACGTCACCGGATCGATCGGGCACCAGCCGCTGCGGTCGGCGACGCCCGCGACCTCCGCGATGCGGCCGGCCTTCTGCGGCGGGATGACGTTGGCCACGTCGGCCTTGTGGCGGCCGAAATCGGTGACGAACGTGCGGGTCGTGGGGTCCACCGCGGTGACGGCGCCTCCCCGGGAGACCGGGACCCACTCGAGCAGGCCGGGGTACAGCTCCGCCCAGGCCTGCTGGAACAACCGCTGCTTGGAGAACACGTCCTTGGCGTCGAGCACGATCAGCTTGGAGCGCGGCTTCCTGGTCTTGAGGAAGTGCGCGATCAGACTGGCGCGCTCGTAGGGGCCGGGCGGGCAGCGGAACGGGTTGGCGGGCGCCGAGATGACGACCACCCCGCCGTCCGGCATGGCCTCGAGCTGGCGGCGCAGCCGCAGCGTCTGCTCACCCGCGCGCCAGGCGTGGGGCATGCTCGCGGACGCCGCCTCGTCGTAGCCGGGTAGCGCGCCCCACCTGATGTCGATGCCGGGCGCCATCACCAGCCGGTCGTACGGCAAGCGCGCGCCGTCGGCGAGCGTGACCGACCGCGCGGCCGCGTCGACGGCCGTGGCGCTCGTGCCGGCGAGCGTGATGCCCGCGGCCGCGACGTGCTCGTAGGTGAACTGCTGGGCGCTCAGCTCGCGCAGGCCGGCGACCACGTTGTTGCTGAACGGGCAGGCGGTGAACGTCGGGTTCGGCTCCACCAGCGTGACCGCGATGGCCGGATCGATCGTCCGGAGCGCGCGGGCGCAGCTGGCGCCCGCGAAGCCACCACCGATCACCACCACCTTCGGCGCGGCGCCGCGCGCGAACACGGGATACGGACACAGCGCGGTCGAAGCCGCGGCCGCGGCGCCGAGCTTCAGGAACTCCCGGCGGCCCGGGCTCACCTCTGTCCCGCGTACCAGGCCGCGATGGCCCGGATCTCGTCGTCCGTGAATCCCTTGGCGATCCGGTCCATGACGGTGCCCGGGCGCTGCCCCGAGCGGAACTCCTGCATGGCCTTCACGATCGCGGCCTGGTCGACCCCGAGCAGCCGCGGCACGGGCGTGGTCACGCGCGCCGAGGTCGCGTGACACCCCGAGCACGAGACGGCGCCGGCCGGAGGCTCGGCCGACGCGGTCGCCGCGATCGAGGCGACCCCGATCGCAGCGACCAGGAGCCTCCCCATCCCGGACCTACACCAGCGTGATGCCGTGGTTCTTCAGCGGGACGCTGCGGATGCGCTTGCCGGTGGCGGCGAAGAACGCATTCAGCACCGCGGGCGCCGCCACGCAGATCGTGGGCTCGCCCACGCCGCCCCAGAAGCCGCCGGACGGCATGACGATCGACTCCACCTTCGGCATCTGGCGGATGCGCATCGAGTCGTACTCGTGGAAGTTGGTCTGCTCGATGCGGCCGTCCTTGACCGTGCACTCCTCCATGAACAGCGCGGACAGGCCGTAGACGAACGAGCCGGCGATCTGCCGCTCGATCTGCGCGGGGTTGACGGCATAGCCTGGGTCGGTCGCGCAGACGATGCGGTGCACCTTCACCTTGTTGCCGTCGGTGACGGAGATCTCGGCGCACGCCGCCACATAGCTGGCGAACGCCTTCATCTGGGCCAGGCCGCGGAACACGCCCGGCGGCGCCGGCTTCCCCCAGCCCGCCCGGGCGGCCACCGCGTTGAGCACGGCCAGATGCTTGGGGTGGTTGGCCATCAGCTTGCGGCGGAACTCGAGCGGGTCCTGGCCGGCGGCCTGCGCCAGCTCGTCCATGAAGCACTCGAGGAAGATGGCGTTCTGGTTGATATTCACGCCGCGCCAGAACCCGGGCGGCACATGCGTGTTGCGCATGGCGTGATCGATCAGGAGGTTGGGGACGGTGTAGCCGATGGCGAAGTCGCCGCTGGCGTGCAGTCCCTGGAAGGTGAGGAAGTCCATCCCGTTCTGCAGCATCTGCGGGAACACGGCGGTGAGGATCGACTGGCCCGACAGGCGCAGGTGCAGGCCGGTCAGGTTGCCACTCGCGTCGAGCCCGCCCGTGAGCTTCGAGTGCATGACCGGGTGGTACTTGCCGTGGAGCATGTCCTCCTCGCGCGACCAGAGGAGCTTCACCGGAGTGCCCGGGATCTGCTTGGCGATGAGCACGGCCTGGGTGACGTAGTCGTGGAAGGCGCCGCGCCGGCCGAAGCCGCCGCCGAGGTTGATCTTGTAGACCTCGCACTTGTCGGCGGGCAGGCCGGAGGCCGCCAGGGTGGCCGCGAACGCGGCCTCGCCGTTCTGGGTGGGCACCCAGACCTCGCACCGGTCCGGGGTGTACTTTGCCGTCGCGTTCATCGGCTCCATCGGCGCGTGGTTCTGGAAGGGATAGGAGTAGACGGCCTCGATCTTCTTCGTCGCGCCGGCGAGCGCGGCCTTCGCGTCGCCGTTCGTGTTGTTGACGAAGGCCTGCTCCGCGCTGAGGCCTTCCGCGCACATGGCGGCGATGATGGCGCTGGAGACCTTGGCGTTGGGGCCCTCGTCCCAGACGATGGGCAGCGCGTCGAGGGCGGTCTTGGCCTCCCAGTACGTGTCGGCCACGACGGCGACGGCGGAGCCCCCCACCGGCAGCACGTGCCGCACGCCCGGCATGCCCTTGACCTTGTCCGCCTCGTAGCTCTTCACCGTGCCCCCGAAGACGGGGCAGTCCTTGATGGTGGCGGTGAGCATCCCGGGCAGCTTCAGGTCGAACCCGTAGACCTGGGCGCCGGTCACCTTCCCGAGCGTGTCCAGGCGCTTCACGGACTTGCCGATGATCTTCCACTCCTTCGGGTCCTTGAGCGGCACCTTGTCGGGCGGCGTGAGCTTGGCCGCCGCCTCCGCCACACTCCCGTACGTGGTGGTGCGACCGGTCGGCCGGTGCGTGATCACGCTGCTGGCGACGCTGCACTCGGCGACGGGCACGCCCCAGCCGTTGGCCGCGGCCTGGACCAGCATCGTGCGGGCGACGGCGCCGCCCTGGCGGACGTACTCGTGCGACATCCGGATGCCGCGGCTGCCGCCCGTCGAGAAGTCGCCCCACACGCGCTTGCGCTTGACGCTCTGCCCCGGCGTCGGGTACTCGGTCGTCACCTTCGACCAGTCGCACTCGAGCTCCTCGGTCACCATCTGGGCGAGGCCGGTGATCGTGCCCTGTCCCATCTCGGAGCGGGCGACGCGGATGACGACCGTGTCGTCCGGGCGGATGACCACCCAGGCGTTGATCTCAGGCGAGCCATCCTGCGCGCGGACGACCTCGGGGCCGAACGGGATCTTCAGGCCCAGGGCGAGGCCGCTGCCGACCGCCGCCGAGCCGATGACGAACTTGCGCCGGCTGATCTCTGGCGTGGTGATCATGGCCGCCCCCCTTACGCCTTCGCCGCGGCGTGGATGGCTTCGCGCACTTGCTGGAAGGTCCCGCAGCGGCAGATGTTGGTGATCGCCGCGTCGATGTCGGCGTCGGTCGGCTTGGGCTTGTCCTTGAGCAGCGCCGCCACCGCCATGATCATGCCGGCCTGGCAGTAGCCGCACTGGGGGACCTCGTGCTCGACCCAGGCCTTCTGCACCTTGTGCAGCGTCCCGCCCGAGGCCAGGCCCTCGATGGTGGTGACCTTCTTGCCCTCGGCCGCGGCGACGGGGATCACGCACGATCGGACCGGGGCGCCGTCGAGGTGCACGGTACAGGCCCCGCATGCCGCGACGCCGCAGCCGTACTTGGTGCCGGTGAGGCCAACGTGCTCGCGGATGGCCCAGAGCAGCGGCATGGTGGGGCTGACGTTGATGTTGACGGCCTTGCCGTTGACGGTGAAGCGCGCCATGGCTTCCCTCCTCGGGTGGCTGGTGCCGGAAAATATCCTCCATCGGGTCCACGAAGGCAAGCGATGCCGCGGTTCGTGACGCCCGGCGTGACGCGGCGCATCGAACCCACCTGCTCCTCTACCCGGATCCCGCCGCGGTGCACTTCGAGATCCACGCGATCGTACGGGCTTCTGCCGTGACTGCGTCGGCGCGTAGTCACTCCACGTCGCGCACTTTACGGAGGCTCCGGAGGGCCCGCCGCTCGAGCGCCGGCGCGCGCTGATGCCGCGCGATTTCTAGCGCGGTCTCGAAACACCCCGTGACCGCGGCGGGGTCTTGCCCCGTCGCCAGCAGCAGCTCGCCCCTCAACCGATGGAGCTCCGCCGCGTAGAAACGCTCGCCGCTTCGCTCGACGGCGGCCAGCGCCTCCGCGGTGACATCGAGGGCGGCCCCGGGCTGACCCGCGCTGGCGAGCGTCTCGGCCAGCAAGCCGAGGAAATACGTCTTGAACTCTTCCGAGCCCAGGGTTCGAATGGTCGCGACCCCGTCGCGCATCCTCGCGAGTCCCTCTTCGATTTCCCCCGCTTCAGCCAGCGCCCACCCGCCGGTCATCGCCGCCCACGCCTGGAGTTGGACGAACCCCCGCTCGCGGGCGAGCACGGCGGCCGCCTCGGCTCGGTCACGCGTCGTCCGCCAGTCGCCGCGGAACTGATGCAGCCGGGCCCCGTAGAGCAGGGCGTGGGCTTCGCTGAAGGGGTGGCCGAGCGTCCGCGCCAGTGCCACCGCGGCCTCGCTCTGCCGGCTCGCCTGCTCGGGCTCACCGGAGAGCTCGAGCGCCCAGGCTCCGTGGCCGAGCGCACAAACGGCTGGGTCGTGGTTGCCGTAGACGGCGGCGAGCGCCGCGTGCCGGTCGGGATCGTAGAGACCCACCGCCCGGGCCGCGTGGTCTCGGGCGGCCGCCAGCTCACCGCGCGCGAACAGAGTCGCCCACAGCGCGTGATGAGCCTCGATGAGGAGCCCGGGGTCGCCGGTGCGCTGGGCCAGCGCGAGGAGGCGCTGGCTGAACCCGTGGGCGACGTCGATCTCGCCTCGGCTCCGGCGGAACAGAAACAGACCCCAGAGAACCGGGAAGAGTCGAGAGGCGTCGCCGATCTGCTGGCAGAGATCCTGCGCCCGTGTGTAGACCCGCTCGACCTCGGGCGCGCCGCGGCCCTTCATCGCCATGAGCGGCCCCCCGAGCGCGATCTGGAGGGCGACCTCTTGCTCGGCTCGCTGCGGGGTATCCGGCTCGGCCTGGAGCAGGTCGAGCCCTCGTGTCAGGTGCCCTACCGCTTCGCGCGTCGCGCTACGTTGCGTGGCGATCTCGCCCGCCAGACGCAGATATCGGACCGCGCGGCTCACGTCGTGGCCCCGATCGAAGTGCATGGCCAGCTCGGTCGCGACCTCGACGGCACGCGGACCCAGGCCGGCCTCGAGCCGCTCGCCGATCCGGCGGTGCAGCTTCACGCGGCGTCCCGTCGCGATGCGCTCGTAGACGACTTCTTGATGGAGCGCATGGCGGAACCCGTAGCGTCCAGCGACCGTCCCGTCCGACCACGTCTCGGAGCCGTGCGACGTCAGGAACGAGGCGTGCCGGGCCAGCTCGGCGCAACAGTGCTCGACGTCGTCGAGGCTCAGCTGCTCGGCAGCCGCGACGACGGCGGCGGAGAACTCCACGCCGGCGGCGCTCGCCGCCTCGAGGATCCGGCGCTGGCGGGGAAGCACTCGGTCGAGCTCGTGGCCGATCATCCGGCGAACGTCCTCGGGGATGACGATGTTGACGGCCAGGGGCCGCCCCGCGACTTCGACTTCCCGGCGCCCAGCGCCCTCGATCAGGCCGGCGCGCCTCCCGAGGTCGTCAGCGACGTTGACGACGAACAGCGGATTGCCACCGGTGCGCCGATGGATCACCCCGGCCAGCTCGGTGAGCGGCCCGGCGGCCGGAAAGCGGCGGGCCAGGTACTCGCCTACCGCCGTCTCGTCCAGCCGCGCGAGCGCGACTTCGCGGCAGTATCCATGCACTTTCAGCTCGTCCTTGGTCGCCTCGAGCGGATGCCCCCGCGTCAGCGCCTCGCCCGGCCGGTACGAGCCGAGAACCAGAACGCGCGCCAGCCCGGGACGCCTCGCCAGGTAGGCCAGCCAATCCACGGTCGATGGATCACCCCAGTGGAGATCCTCGAGCCAGAGGACCAAGGGGACCTCTTCCGCCATGACCTCCACGGCCTCGGCCAGCTCGCGCAGCATCCGCTCCCGTGTGACGCCGTAGGTTTGCCGCTTGAGTGTTCCCAGCTCCGAGGTGCCCAGGACCGAGGGCATCTGGGCGAGCCACGTGGGGGCGTGATGGCGGAGCAGGCGGGCGATCAGCTGCCCGCCCGGCTCGCGGCAGAGGCGGGTCATGGCTTCAAGGAGCGGCAAGTAGGCCTCCCCCGCCCCATGGGTCTCGATGCATCGACCTTGAGCCATGCGAAGCCGACCGCCACTGGCCGCCTCCGCCAGGAACACCTCGACGGCCGTCGTCTTCCCGATCCCGGACTCGCCGGTGACGAAGACGATCTGGCGGTCCCCGTCCGTGGCCCGCTCGAGGCAGGCGCGCAGCTCCCTCAGCTCCCGGTCACGCCCGACGACCAGCGCCGGCGCCCGCGGCCCCGGCCGCGTTGGCGACGACGAATCGCCGGCCGCGCCCGCGGGCGCCGACAGGACCGTGGGAGCGACGAACCGGTATCCCCGGCGGTGCCGCGTCTCGATGAAGCGGGGGCGTCTGGCGTCGTCGTCGAGGGCCCCCCGAAGCTCCTGGATGCAGGCCGTGAGCGCCGCGTCGCCCACGACCACGTCCCTCCATACGGACTGGAACAGCTCGGCCCGCGTGACCGGTTGCCCGGCGCGCTCGATCAGCGCCGCCAGCACAGCCGCCGCCCGTGGCGTGAGCTTGACTTCGCGCCGGCCGGCCCAGAGGCGCCCGGTGCCCGGATCGAAGCGGTGGCGGCCGAAGCTAACCTCTTGTCCCATCGGCATTGCCGGCGGTCTCATCGCCTGCCGTCGTCTCAGAAGAATCTCACGGTTCTCTTGGGACTTCCGATGTCCCGGGCCCCTACTCTCTGACACATACGAGGGTCAACAGCAAGTGGCGTAGCCGTCTGGCAAAGGAGGATCGCCCGATGAAACCGCGCTTCATAGTGGTGGTCGCAGGTCTCGTCCTCGTGTGGCTGTCTACGGCATTGGCGTTCGCGCAGCCGGGGGGAGTGGGTGTCGCCGGCTCCGGCACGCTCGTCATCAAGCCACTGATCGAGAAGAAGGTCACGGAGCTGCCACCTGGACCGCTCTTCTGGCGAGTGGAGAGCTTCGCCACCCTGGCCCGGGCGCAGGCCGCCGCCGGTCAGCTGGGCCTCGTGACCGAGTCCGGTGGCAAGGTCTGGCTCCTCACGCTCGGTCCGGCCGGCGGGTCGTCGGATGGCGGCACGAAGATGGCGGAGATCGGACCACTCCCCCCGGTCGCGGCGCCCGCCTATCTGCTCCGGGTCAATGAAGCCCGCGGTCCATCGGGCAGCGTCACGCCCGTGCACAGCCACCCGGGCGCCGAGGCCGCCTACGTGCTCGCGGGGGAGCAAACCTTCCGGACGCCCCATGGCGTGAAGCGAGTCGCCGCCGGCCAGGCCGAGGCCGGCCGCGCCGCCGGGACGCCGATGCAAGTCTCCAGCAGCGGCTCGGTGGACCTCCATGCACTGGTCATGTTCGTGGTCGACGCCACCAAGCCGTTCTCGAGTCCGGCGACGCTCAAATGACCGGTACTGTGCACCCCATCAACGGGCTCCTGGTCAGCCGTGGCGAGGCCTCGGCGCGCGGCCGATCCCAGCCCGGTAAGGTCCCACTGACGAATCACGACGCGCGTTCCTGAACTGCCGACCGAAAAACAGCGGGCGCTTCCGATGCTCCGGAAGCGCCCGTCTTGATTGGTGGGCCGTCAAGGACTCGAACCTTGGACCCGCTGATTAAGAGTCAGCTGCTCTACCAACTGAGCTAACGGCCCGCGTCTTCGCGGGTGCTGCGACATCCGGGTGCTGCTACGACAGAAGTGGTGCGCCCAAGAGGATTCGAACCTCTGACCTTTAGCTCCGGAGGCTAACGCTCTATCCAGCTGAGCTATGGGCGCCCGAGCACTGGCCGACTTCAGGAGTGGGGTGACCGAAGGGAATCGAACCCTCAACCCCTGGAGCCACAGTCCAGTGCTCTAACCAATTGAGCTACGGTCACCGTCCCGGGACGACAGCCAAGTTGTGACTGTACCGTATGTTTCGGGGCTGGTCAACGGCGCGGCCGCTCAGGCGCTCTGGGCCGGCGCCTCGAGCGCCGCGCGCATCGCGCGCAGCCCCGCCTCGACGCCGCGCAGCGGGGTGCGAAGCTGCGCCTGGGCTCGCTCGATGCGCAGGCCGCCGTTGAGCGGGCGCGCCACCTTCTGCCCGAGCTCGGCGGTGGTCGCAGGCGTGAGGCAGGAGGCGTCCAGGTCGAAGACGCGGCAGACCAGGAGCGCGTAGGCCATGCGATCCAGCACGTCGGCGCCGGCCAGGTGCCAGGTGCCGGAGAGCTCCCGCTCGCAGCACTCCACGGTGGCGGCGGCCACGTCGTGGTTGTAGCTGGGGCTCGCGCGCTGGTCCATCGCGGCGCGGAAGCCCTTGCCGCCGCGGCAGGCGCGAATGAGCTGGTAGACGGAGTTCTTCTCCTGGCGCTCGGGGCCGTAGACCACGCTGGTGCGCACCACCAGCGCGCGCTCGAGCGCGCCCAGCACCGCCTGCTCGCCCTCCCACTTGCTCTGCCCGTAGACGCCGAGCGGGCGGGGGCGGGCATCTTCGGCGTAGGGCCCGTCCACGCCGTCGAAGACGTAGTCGGAGGAGTAGTAGACGAAGCCGGCGCCGACGCGGGCGGTGGCCTTCGCGGCGGCGAGGGGGCCGTGCACGTTCGCGGCGAAGGCCTCCTCCGGGTGCTCCTCGCAGTAGTCGACGTGGCTCAACGCGGCGGGGCAGATGACCCAGTCGGGGTGTGTGTCGGCGACGAGGCGCTCCGTCGCCGCGGGATCGGTGAAGTCGAGCGGCACGAGACCGGGGAAGACCTCGTGGGCCCACGTGCCGGTGGCCTCGTGGCCGCGCGCGGCCAGCACGCGGAGCAAGGCCGCGCCCACCTGTCCGGAAGCCCCGATCACGAGCGCGCGCATGAGCCTGCACCTTACCGGAGGCTCCGGCACTGGGCAACCCGCAGGGCTTGCCGCGCCGACGGCGCGAGGCTACGATCCCGCGGGGAGGACTCACCCGACATGGCCGCCGATCGCCCGCTCGTGCTGCTCTGGATCCACGATGCCGCGCCGTACCGCCAGGGGCTCGCGCGGGTCGGGCTCGATCAGCGCGTGGACGTCGTCCACGTGCCGCTCGGCGAGACGCCCGGGCCCGAGTTGCTCGCCCGCTGCGAGGCCATGCTGGCCTTCCGGGCGGGCGCGGGCGTGCTCGCGCGGATGCCGCGGCTGCGATGGCTGCAGGCGCTGACCGCCGGGGTGGAAGGCTGGCTGGCGCTGCCCGACCTGCCGGCAGGGCTCATGCTCACCTGCGCGCGCGGCACCCACCGGGTGCAGATGCCGGAGAACATCCTGGGCGCGCTCTTTCACCTCACCAAGCCCTATGCCGGCATCGCGCTCGACCAGAAGGACAAGCGCTGGCGGCGGCGGGTCTCGGAGACCCTGGCCGGCACCACGCTCGGCATCCTGGGCCTGGGTGCGATCGGGCAGGAGCTGGCGCGCAAGGCCGAGGCGCTCGAGATGCGCGTGATCGGCACGCGGCGTCGCCCGGTCCCGATGCCCCACGTGGAGCGCGTGTACGGGCCGGCGGACACCGACGCCGTGCTGGGCGCCTCCGACTTCGTGCTGCTGCTGCTGCCGGTGACGCCGGAGACGCGCGGCTTCATGAACGCGGCCCGGCTCAAGCGCATGAAGCCCGGCGCCTACCTCCTCAACTTCGGCCGGGGCGAGCTGATCGTGGACGCCGACCTGATCGAGGCCGTCACCGCGCGGACGATCGCGGGCGCGGTGCTCGACGTGTTCACCACCGAGCCCCTGCCCGCCGAGCATCCGTTCTGGGGCACCGAGGGCATCCTGGTACTGCCCCACATCGGCGGGCTCCACCCGGGACGCGATCAGATCGTCGCCGAGCTCTTCGCCGACAACCTGCGGCGCTTCCTCGCGGGGCAGCCCCTGCGGGAGACCGTGCACCTCGCGCGCGGCTACTAGCGCGGCGATGAGCCGGTCACTCGGCCCCAGGCTCCCGCCGGGACTGCTCACGCGCCTCTCCCAGACGGATCTCCCCTCGCGGCTCGGACGCGGGTTGCCCTTCGTCACGCTCGCCGCCGACGGCACCCTGCACCCGATGCTCTGTAGCTACCTCGAGTGGCTCGCGGTCGACGCCCGGACGCTCCGCCTCGCCCTGGCCGCCGCGAGTCGCAGCGCGCGCAATCTCGAGGAGCGCGGCGTCGGCTCGCTGCTCCTGGTCGAGCCCGCGCTCACGATGTACATCAAGTGCCGGGCGATGGGCGCGCCGCTTCGCCGGGGTGAGCTCGCGCGCTTCAGCCTCACGGTCGAGGACGTGCTGGAGGATGCGCCCACCGAGGCGGAAGGGGACGTGCGGATCACCGGCGGGATCACCTACGCGCCGGCGCCGGCGCTCGAGGAGGCGTGGGTGAAGGCGGTGCTGGCCGCGCTGCGGGAGGAGTAGCCCGCCCCCTCGCCACCGGTCCCCTCACCACCCGCCCCCTCACCACCCGCCCCCTCACCCTGCCCTCTCCCCCTCCGGGGGCGAGGGAGAAGAGGGGCTAGACTTCGAGCAGGTCGGTGCCGATGACGAGCGGGCCCGCGTAGTGGCGGCGGGCTGCGGCCTCCAGCTCGCCCGGCTCCGACCCCGGCATGAGGTGCGTCACCGCGAGCTTCCGGGCTCGCGCGCCCGCGGCCACGCGGCCGAGATCATCGGGCTGCGTGTGGTAGGAGGCCAGGCCGCGGATCTTCTCCTCCAGGCTGGGCCAGCCGCAGCCCGGGTACCAGGAGGTCCTGGCCATCTCGCAGCACTCGTGGATGAGGCAGTCCACGTCTCGGCTCCAGCGCATCAGGTTGTCGCAGGGCCGCGTGTCGCCCGAGACGACCACGCTGCGGCCGCCGCCGTCGAAGCGATAGCCGAAGGCGGGCTTCACCGGATCGTGCTCGACCAGGAAGGCGCTCACGGTCACGCCGCCCGCCTGCATGATCTGCCCGTCCTCGATCTCGGTCACCGTCACCGCGGGAGGCCTGCGCTCGACCATGTGATGGCGGCGGACCTCGATGTCCCAGTGCAGGTAGTCGAGCAGCTTGTCCATCTGCCGCTTCGTGCCCGCGGGGCCCCAGATCTCGAGCGGGGCGTTCTGCCCCACGATCCAGCGCGTGATCAGCAGGTGGCCCAGGTCGATCACGTGGTCGGAGTGGTGGTGGGTGATGAGCACGCGCGGCCAGTCGTAGGGCCGCACGCCCGCCTGCACGAGCTGGACGCCCACGCCCGAGCCCGCGTCCACCAGGAAGCGCTCCGCGCCGAGCGACAGCAGGGTGGAGGGGCCGCGCCGCATCGGGTTGGGCGGGGGCGAGCCGGTGCCGAGGAGGACGGCCTGCACGGTCAGGGCGCCGGCGGCAGCGCCGCGCCGATCTCGAACTGCGGCAGCACGGGCTCGATCCGGCGGCCGCCGGAGACGAAGAACCGCGCGACCTGCTCCTGGGCGGCGCGCCCGATCGTGTGCACCTCCGGGAAGATCGTCCAGACGAGGAATCCGTGCGGGTTCTGGAAGCGCGCCGAGACGCCGGCCAGGTCGTGCCGGTACAGCGAGGACACCGGCTGCAGCAGACCCGCGCGCAGCAGCGCCGCGGTGGTGGGGTTGGGCACCGTGCGATCCCCCACCGCCCACTGGTAGAGCACCGCCTTCACGCCGACGGCCAGCAGGGGCGCCTGCCTGAGGTAGGGCGCGAACGCGACCGGATTCGCGGGCTGGCTGAGCCACTCCGCGCGATCGAAATAGGCTTGGATGTCGAGCGCGCCCCCGGCCGGCTCGCGCACGGGCGCCTCACCCGGCAGCGGGATGGACTCGGTGAAGTCCTGCTCGCCGTTCATCAGCGGCGGCTGCCGGCGCTTGAGCTGGTCCGCCACCAGCCCGCGGAAGACCGGGGACTGGCGCGCGATCTCCACGATGGGCCCGCCCGCCACGCTGAGCACGCCCACGCGGACCAGCGGATCCACCGCCATCAGGAGCGTGCCGTAGATGCCGCCGAACGACTGTCCGAAGTAGGCGATGCGCTCGCGATCGAGATCCACGGCGCCGTCACCGTCCACGTCCACGCCGCGCCGGATGGCGCGGACGAGCTGCATGAGGTCCGCGGTGGTCTGGCGGAGCCCGTCGCGGGTGCCGACGAGCGCGAGCGGCGATCCCGCGAGGGTCCCGACGCCCTCGGTGGCCCCGATGCGCCCGTCGCCGTCCTGGTCGATGCCGCGCCCGCCCGCGGGCAGCGTGACCGCGTCCCGGCCGGTGCGGAGCACGGTGAGCGTGCCCTCGGGCCCACCGCCGTGGCCCACCACGTTGAGGGCCACGGTGGCGAAGCCGAAGCGCGCCATCGTGCCGGCCACCGCCATCGGGACCACGTGGCGGTCATTGCCGAAGCCGTGGCCGAAGAGCGCTACCGGCCAGCCGCCGGACGGCGTGGTGCCGCTCGGCAGGTAGACCGTGACGTCCACGTCCTCGCGGCCCTGGACCGCGGGCGCCTCCGCCCGGGTCGCGGTGGCGGGGACGACGCGGTCGGCGGTGAGGAAGGACCGGGAGGGGAACCGGCCGTACGCGATGATGCGGATATCCGTGGGCGGCACCAGCGGCAGCGGCAGCGTCACCGGCTCCCCGAAGCGCGCCGCGGGATCGGTGGCGACGTGACGGCGCAGCTCGACGCCGTCGAGCTCCACGCGCGCGTAGGCCGACCGGGCGCCGGCCGGCCCCAGGGCGAAGCGCAGCTCGGGCGCGGGACCGGCCTCGATCACCGCGCGCATCTGCTCGAGCCCGGCCGTCACGCTCTGGGTGGTGAAGACGGTGACGGCGGCGACCTCGCGCCGCGTGATGCCGAGCGGCTTGAGCCGCTGGAGCACCACGCCCTGGGCGGAGACGCCGTAGGCGGCCTCGGAGACCAGGGGGGCGTTGAGGACCGGCGCGAGCGGCTGGCCGGCATCGTCCAGGACGCGCGTGGTGAGCACCAGCGCGTAGCGCCGCGCCTGGAGCAAGGCGCGCTCGGGGCGGGCGTAGAGCGTATGGCTCGCCCCGTCCCAGACGAGCTGGCCGAGCCCGATGGGCGCCGGCAAGGCCTCGGGCAAGAGCGGGACGATGAACGCGCTGGCCTTCGTGAGGCTATCGAGCGCGACGGGGCCCGAGAACCGGATGGCCACGCGCGGGTTGACGCTCCACCCATCCAGCTCGTTGACGAGGCGGATCTCGTCGCAGCCCGCGGCGTCGACGCGGCAATCGGGCAGCGGGAGCGCCACGCGGCGTCCGGTGGCCTGACGCGGATCGGGCACCGTGTGCCGGTCCGAGGGGAAGAGCGCCTCGACCTCGGCGCCGACCGCCCGGGTCGGCTCGAAACTGACCGCGAGCGAGAGCCCGAGCGCGAGGCGACCGGCGAGGCGCCCGACGCGGCCCACCGTCCTCAGCGAGGAGGCTGGGGCGACGGCTGGCGCGGACCGGGCGCGGGCACCATGCGGCGCGGGACGCGCGGCGCGGCCTGGTAGGCCCCCACCGTCACCGCGACCTCGGTCTCCTTGCCTTCGCGCATGAGCGAGATCTTGACGCTCTTGCCCACCGGCGTGCTCGAGATGATCCGCTGGAGATCGCGCGGGCCTTCGACCGCCGTCCCGTCCACGGAGACCACCACGTCATTGGCCCGGATCCCGCCCTGGTCGGCCGGCTGGCCGGCCACCACCTGGCGGATCAGCACACCCTTGGCCTCCTTGAGCCCGAACTTGGCGGCCTCCTCGTCCGGCACCTCGGCGATGCTGACGCCGAGCCACCCCCACTCGACCTTGCCCTTCTCGGCGAGCTGGGGCAGCAGCGCCTTCACCAGGTTCACCGGGATGGCGAAGCCGATCGTGCCGTTGACGGCGGCCATGCTGTTGACGCCCACGACCTCGCCCGCCATGTTGACGAGCGGGCCGCCCGAGTTGCCCGGGTTCACCGCGGCGTCCGTCTGGATGAACTCGAATCCGGGCGCGGCGACCTGGATCGGGGCCCCCTTGCGGCTCACGATCCCGAAGGACACCGACTGCTCGAGGCCGAAGGGGTGCCCGAGCGCCAGCACGAACTCGCCCACGCGGGTGCGGTTGGAATCGCCGAGCGCGGCCACCGGCAGCCCCGCGGCGTCGATCTTGACCAGGGCCAGGTCCACCCGCTCGTCCAGGCCGACCACCTTGCCCTCGAACCGTCGGCCGTCGATCAGGCGAACCTGGATCCGCTCGGCGTCCCCCACCACGTGGGCGTTCGTGACCAGGTAGCCGTCCTCGCGGATGATGAAGCCCGACCCCTGGCTCCGGCGCTCGTCCGGTGCCTCGGGCTGCTGCTCCTGGCCTTCCGCCAGGGCCTCCACCGTCCGACGCACCCGGATCTGGACCAGCGGTGGCTTGAGGCGCTCGGCCAGGTCGTGCATGAAGTCGTTCAGGCGCACGATATCGGGTGGCGCCGCGGGGCCCTGGCTCTCCTTCCACAGCGGGCCCGCGGGCCCCGCCTGGGCGAAGGCCCCCGGGGGCACCATGGCGGCGGGGATCACGAGAGACAGCGCGAGAGCGAGGGAGAGGGCTGAACGACGCATCTGCAAGCCTCCTGGAGTGTCTGGTGCTCGGGGGACCGGACCGATTATACCCCGCCGCGCCAATTCACCTACCGCCCACCTACCGCCGCACCTCGCGGAGGACGTGGCCGAGCTCGGGGATGATCAGCTTCTCGAGCGCGAGCCGGCAGGCATTGGGAGAGCCCGGCAGCGAGAAGAGCGCCCGCCCGCGGACGACCCCACCCTGGGCGCGCGAGAGCATGGCGGCGGCGCCGACCTCCTGGTAGGAGAGCATCCGGAAGAGCTCACCGAACCCGGTGAGCCGCTTGTCGAGCAGGGCCTCGACCGCCTCGAAGGTGGAGTCGCGCGAGGTGACCCCGGTGCCGCCCGTGAGGACGAACGCCTCGACGGCGGGATCCTCGCAGCCCTTGCGGATCACCGCGGTGACCTCCGAGGGCTCGTCGCGGACGATGCAGTGGCCGACCACGGCGTGCCCGGCCTGGGTGAGCCGCTCGCGGATCAGCGCGCCGCTCGTGTCGGTCTCCGGCGTCTTGGAGTCGGAGATGGTCAGGACGAAGCAGCCGATGGCGCGCGGCGCATTCGCCTTGTGCTCGGTCGGCACGGCGTCGGGCCGGCTCACTCCGCTTCCTCCAGGTAGACGGCGCCGTCCTCGACGGTGGCCGTGTAGCGCGGGAGGCTCTCGCCGGGCACCGTCATGCAGGCGCCGGTGCGCATGTCGAATTCCCAGCCGTGGAGCGGGCAGATCACGATCTCGCCCTCGACCCAGCCCTCGCAGAGGCTACCGCCCTGGTGCGGGCAGTCGTCGCCGATGGCCAGGATCTCCTGGCCGCGCCGGTAGACGCCCACGTTGTGCCCGTTCACGCTGACGAGCACGCCCCTGCTGGGCGGCAGCTCCGACAGCCCCAGGACCTTCACGCGGGCCACGCGCATCTCCCCCTCACGGCCTGCCCCCTCACCCGGCCCTCTCCCCCTCCGGGGGAGAGGGAGAATGCGGGGGCGAGGGGTCGCCGTAGGCCTGATCGAGGAGCTCCACGATGTGGAGCACCTGGATCGGCACCCCCTTCGCGCGCAGCCCCTGAACGATCTGGATGATGCAGCCCGGGTTGGCGGTGACCACCGCGTCGGCGCCGGTGGCCCGCACGTGGGCGACCTTGCGCTCCTGCAGGCGCGTGGCCATCTCCGGCTGGGTCAGGTTGTAGGTGCCCGCGGAGCCGCAGCACCAGTCGGACTCCTTCAGCTCCACCACGCGCAGGCCCGGAATCTGCGCGAGCAGCGCGCGCGGCTGCGTGCGGATCTGCTGGCCGTGCGCCACGTGACACGGATCGTGGTAGGTGACGGTCCGCCGCACTTCCCGCAGGGGCCCCCGCAGCGGCTCGGCGGCCAGGAACTCGGAGACGTCACGCACGCTCGCCGCGAAGCGCGCCGCGCGGCCGCGCCAGGCCGGATCGTCCGCGAGCAGCGTGCCGTAGGCCTTCATGTGGGCGCCGCAGCCGGACGTGTTCACGATGACGCGCTCCACGCCGGCGGCCTCGAAGGTCTCGATGGTGCGCCGGGCCAGGTCGAGCGCGGTGGCGTGCTCGCCCGCGTGGGCGTGGAGCGCGCCGCAGCAGGCCTGGGTCCGCGGCGCGATCACCTCGGCCCCGTTCCGGGCGAGCACGCGGGCCGTCGCGCGGTTGTGGGGGCCGAAGGCCACCTGCTGGATGCAGCCGGTGAGCAGGCCCACCCGCATGCGGCGCGCGCCGGTGGCCGGCGTCACCTCGGGCAGGGGCGCGCGGTCGGCGCCGGACGGGAGGTCCGGCAGCAGGGGCTCCCAGTGGCGCAGCGGCTCGGGCAGGTACCGGAGCAGCCCGGAGGCGCGAACCAGTCGCCGCAGGCCGCTGGCCTGGTAGAAGCGGAGGCCGGCGGCGGCCAGGCGCAGCAGCGACGGATTCGGCAGCAGCAGCGAGAAGTTGACCCACCGGAACGCCCGGCGCAGGGGCCCACCCGGCCGCTGCCGCTCGATCTCGGCCCGCGCGGCCTCGATGAGCTGGCCGTAGGGCACGCCGGACGGGCAGACCGTCTCGCAGGCGCGGCAGCCCAGGCAGAGATCGAGGTGCGCGACCGCGGAGTCGGTGAGCTTGATGCGGCCCTCGGCGAGCGACTTGATCAGCAGGATGCGGCCGCGGGGCGAGTCCATCTCGGTCCCCAGCTCGGAGAAGGTCGGGCAGTAGGCGAGACAGAGCCCGCAGTGCACGCAGCGGTCCACCCCCTCGACGTTCAGCCCGTGCAGGGTGAGCGGCGGCGACGGCTTCGTCTCGGTGACCGGCGGGTGCGCCATCGGGTCAGATGCCTCCCACGAAGCGCCCCGGGTTCAGGATGCCGTGCGGGTCGAGGCGTTCCTTGATGCCCTTCATCAGGCGCAGGGTGGGGCCGGCCGTGTCCCACACCGCCACCCGCTCCTTCACGGCGAGCGGGGCCGACTCGATCATCGCGTGCCCGCCCACACGGTTGGCCAGGGCGCGCCACTCGGTGAGCGCGGAGACCACCGCGTTCGGATTCGTGCCGCCGGCCAGCACCGCGGTCACGATGCCGACGCCGGCATGCGCGGTGAACGCGCCGACGAGGCCGTTGCGCCGCGCGGCCGCCGCGCCCGCCTCCATGAGCTCGGCGATCTGGGCGGGCAGCACGGCCCACTTCATCACCGCGGCGACCCGATCGTGGCCCGGCCGGCCGAGCCCGGCCAGCGCGCGCCAGGCGTCATCGCGCGCGCCGCCGTCGAGCACGGAGGTCTCCCCGAGGCCGAGCGGCCCGAGCAGGCGCTGGAGCTCGGCCACCTGCCAGTCCACCTGTGGGGCGATCCCGTCGAGGCCGACCAGGAGCGCGGCGCCGCCGCCCAGGCCCAGGCGCCGGAGCGCCTCGGCGTCCGCCAGCTCGAGCGCCGAGGGAAGGAGGTCCGAGCCCAGCACCGCGCGCGCGGCCGCGCCCGCGGCCTTCAGCCGATCGAACCGCGCGACCACGACCCGGTCCACGTCCGCGCGGGGCCGGAGCTTCAGCGTCGCCTCCGCCAGGACGCCGAGGGTGCCGAAGGAGCCGACGTAGAGCTTCGGGAGATCGTAGCCGGCCACGTTCTTGACCACCTTGCCGCCGCCGCGTACCAGGCTGCCGTCGGCCATGACCACGGTGAGCCCGATCACCAGATCCCGCGCGGTGCCGTAGAGATGCCGGCGCGGGCCCGAGGCGTCGCTGGCGAGCATGCCGCCCACCGTGGCCCGCTCGGTCGCGCCCGCGTCGAGCGAGAGCCACTGCCCGCGCTTGCCCAGCTCGGCCTGCAGCGTCTCGAACGGCAGCCCCGCCTCGACGGTGACCGTGAGATCGCCCGGCTCGTGCTCGAGGATGCGGTCGAGCCGCTTGAGCCCCAGCACCAGACCGAGGCGGTTCGGCGGCGAGCCGATCGCCATCTTGGTGCCCGCGCCCCACGGCGTGACCGGCAGGCCCGCCTCGCCGGCCGCCCGCAGCACGGCGGCGATCTCCTCCTTCGTGCCCGGGAAGACCACCGCCTCCGGCGCGCGGCCCTCCACCACGAACGGCGAGCAGTCGACGCCCGTGAGCACGTGGGATGCGCCGACGAGGGTGCGTAGCTTGTCCGGCAGGGCTGACGGCACGGCGACGAGCGTCCCGATGCCCGCGCTAGAACCGCTGGGCGAGGCCCTTCTCTTCGATCGGGTGCGGGCGGTAGGCCGGGCCGACCTCGACGCAGGCCTTGTTGCTCGGGAAGATCTTGCCGGGATTGCAGAGGCCGGTCGGATTGAACGCCTCCTTCACCCGGCGCATGCAGGCCAGATCGGCCTCCGAGAAGATGAACGGCATGTAGTCCGCCTTCTCGAGCCCGATGCCGTGCTCGCCCGAGATGGAGCCGCCGACCTCGGCGCACACCTTCAGGATCTCGGCGCCCGCCGCCACCACCCGCGCCTCCTCCCCCGGCCGCCGCGGGTCGTACAGGATGTTTGGATGGAGGTTGCCGTCGCCGGCGTGGAACACGTTGCCGACGCGCAGGCCGTGCGCGGCCACGATCGCGTTCACGCGCCCGAGCACGTACGGCAGCTTGGTGCGCGGGATCACGCCGTCCATCACCATGTAGGCGGGCGAGATGCGGCCGTAGGCGCCGAAGGCGGACTTGCGGCCCTTCCAGAGGAGCTGGCGCTCGGCTTCGTCGCGCGCCGCCCGCACGTCGCGGGCGCCGCAGTCGCGACAGGCGGCCACCACCCGCTCGGCCTGCGCCTCCATGCCGGCGGCCAGGCCGTCCAGCTCGATCAGGAGCGCGGCCGCCGCGTCGCGCGGGTAGCCGCACCCGAACGCGTCCTCCACCGCCTCGATGGTGAGCTGGTCGATCATCTCCATCGCGGCGGGCACGAGGCCGCGCGCGATGATGGCGGAGACCGCGGCCGAGGCCTGGTCCACCTGGTCGAAAACTGCCAACACTGTTTTTACTGCCTGAGGCTTCCTGAGGATGCGGACCACGATCTTGGTCGCGATGCCGAAGGTGCCCTCGGAGCCCACGAAGAGGCCGACCAGATCGTAGCCCTGCGTGTCGCGCGTCTTGCCGCCGAGCCACATCAGCTCGCCGTCCGGCAGCACCACCTCGAGGCCGAGCACGTGGTTGGTCGTGACCCCGTACTTGAGCGTGTGCGGGCCCCCGGAGTTGTTCGCGATATTGCCGCCGATCGTGCAGGCCTGCTGGCTCGAGGGATCGGGCGCATAGTAGAAACCCCGCGGGCCCACCGCCCACGTGAGGTGGAGGTTCACCAGCCCCGGCTCCACCACCGCGAACTGGTTGTCGTAGTCCACCTCGAGCACGCGATTCATCCGCATCAGCGAGATGACGAGGCCGCCCTCGGACGGCAGGCAGCCGCCGGAGAGCCCGGTCCCGGCGCCGCGGGCCACGAAGGGGATGCCTTCCCGGCCGGCGAGCTTGACCAGGGCCGCCACCTGCTCCGCGCTCCGCGGGAACACCACGAAGTCGGCGAGGGCCCGGAAGAGGGTGAGGCCATCGGACTCGTAGACCAGCAGCTCTTCGGGATCGGAGAGGACGCCGTCCGGCCCGAGCAGGGCCTCCATCTCGCGACGGAGAAGCGTCTTCCGGGCCGGGCTCAGGGGGGTCACGGGCCGATTATAGCATCGGGGGCTCGGGCGGGAGGGTGGCTCCCCGAGCAGGACTCGAACCTGCAACCCTCCGGTTAACAGCCGGATGCTCTACCATTGAGCTATCGGGGAATCAGGGAGGGAGCCGTCCGGTCTGTTCTATCACACGTCCCGGACGCGCGCCAAGCCTCCCTACCCCATCTCGCGCCGTCCCTCCATCGCCTTGGACAGCGTCACCTCGTCGGCGTACTCGAGGTCGCCGCCCACCGGCAGCCCACGGGCGATGCGGGTAATCCGCATGCCGAGCGGCTTGAGCAGCTTGGCGAGATAGATGGCGGTGGCCTCGCCCTCCACGCTCGGGTTGGTGGCCAGGATCACCTCCTCGACCCGGTCGTGCTCCAGCCGGACCAGCAGCTCGCGCACCCGTAGGTCCTCCGGCCCGATCCCGTCGAGCGGCGACAGCGCGCCCAGCAGCACGTGGTAGCGGCCGCGGAACTCGCCGGTGCGCTCGAGCGCGAGCAGGTCGTTGGGCTCCTCCACCACGCAGAGCGTCCGCTGCTCCCGTTGCGGGTCCGCGCAGATGCGGCAGGGATCCTGCTCGGTGACGTTGAAGCACACCGTGCAGTGGACGATGAGCTGCTTGAGCTGGGTCAGCGCCTCCCCGAGCGCGGCGACCTCGGGGGCGGGGCGCTTGAGGAGGAAGAAGGTGAGCCGCTGGGCCGTCTTGGGCCCGATGCCGGGCAGCCGCTGGAGCGCGTCGATGAGCCGCGCCACCGGCTCGGGGTAATAGGCCATTACACTCCGAGTCCTGGGCCGAGGCCGGGGATCTTGAGCCCGGCCGTGATCTTGCTCATCTCGCCCTGCACCATCTCCTTGGACTTGCGCAGCGCCTCGTTGCAGGCCGCCAGCACGAGATCCTCGAGCATCTGCGCGTCCTCGGGGTTGATGACCTCGCGGTCGATCTTGATGGACACGATCTCCTGCTTGCCGTTCGCCACCACCGTGACCATGCCGCCGCCCGCGGTGGCCTCCACCGTCTTCTTGGCCGCCTCCGCCTGGAGCTGCTCCATCTGGGCCTGGAGCTTCTGCGCCTCCTTCATGATGTTGCCGAAGCCTTTCACCGTGACTCTCCTTCCTCCGGGCTCCGCGGCCGCACCGCGACCACCTCCCCCTGGAATGCGCTCAGCGCGGCCTGCACCGCCGGGTGGTTCCGGGCTCCCCCGCCGCTGCTCCCCGCGCCACCATTGGCATCGAGCTCGAACCGCCGCGCCGACGCCACGTGGCGCCGCACGGCCTCGTTGATCAGCTCCTTGTTGCCGCGATCGTTCAGCATCTCCCGGTGGAAGCCGCTGGCCTCGAGCACCAGCGTGAGCACGCCGTCCTCCACCCGCTGCGGCGTCGCGTGCTGGAGCACCGAGCCCAGCACCGCCTTGCGCTTCATGACGTCGGCGACGACGCGCTCCCACGCGTCTCCAAGCCCGGCGGGCGCTGGGAGCCCGGCGGGCGGGGGCGGGGCGGGCTCGGTGGCCTCCATGTCGGCGGCCGCGGCCTCGATGAGGGGCTCGACGTCGAGCGGCCGGCCGCTCCTGCCCGGGACCGCGGGCGCCGGGGCCGGCATCGCGGGAGCCGGCCCGCGCGCGGGCGCCGGCCGCGCATCGAGCAGCGTCTCCTGCACGACCACGGCGCGGCCCGTCGCGCTCGCCGCGGCAGACGGCATCCGGCGCAGCCGTGCCTCCGCCTCCTCGAGCTTGCCGATCAGCGTCTCGATGGCCTGCGGCTGCGGGCGCTGGGTGGCGCGCACCGTCGCGATCTCGAGCTCGACGCGGGGGTGCGGCGAGCGGCGCATCTCGGCGTCCGCGTCGAGAAACGCCCGGAGCACGTAGAGCAGCTCGTCGGCCGACACCGGCTCCGCGACCGCCTTCAGCTCGGCGGCCTCGGCGGGCGTCAGGTCGACGAACGGGGCGCCCGGGGCCACCTTCGTCACGAGCAGGCGGCGGGTCATCTCGACCGCCTCGCGGCAGAGCGTGCCCAGGTCCTCCCCCGCCGTCGCGGCGCGATCCACCGCTTCCAGCGCGGCGCCCCCGTCGCGCGCGAGCAGGGCGCCCACGAAGCCGCGCACGTGCACCGGGGAGGACGAGCCGAGCAGCCGGGCCACGCCCGCCTCGTCGAGCTTGCCCTCGCCGTAGGCGATCGCGGTGTCGAGCAGCGAGAGCGCGTCCCGCAGGCTGCCCTCGGCGGCGCGGATGAGGAGCGGCAGGGCCCCCGGCTCGAAGGGCACGCGCTCCTCCTCGAGGATGCGGGTGAGGCTCGCGGCCAGCAGCTCGGGCGGGATCGGCCGGAAGTCGAAGCGCTGGCAGCGCGAGAGCACGGTGGCCGGGATCTTCTTGGGGTCGGTGGTGGCGAGGATGAAGACCACGTGCGCGGGCGGCTCCTCCAGCGTCTTCAGGAACGCGTTGAAGGCCGCGCCGGAGAGCATGTGGACCTCGTCCACGATGTAGACCTTGAAGCGGCCTCGGGCCGGCGAGTACTTCACGTTTTCCCGGAGGGTCCGGATGTCGTCCACGCTCGTGTTGGATGCCGCGTCGATCTCCATCACGTCCACCGGCGCGCCCGAGACGAAGTCCTGGCAGGACGGGCAGGCGCCGCACGCCTCGGTGCCGGCGCGCGCGGTGCACGCCAGCGCCTTGGCCAGGAGGCGCGCGGTGGTGGTCTTGCCGACGCCGCGCGGGCCGGTGAACAGATACGCGTGGGCCACGCGGCCCGAGGCGAGCGCATTGCGCAGCGTGCGCGTGACGGGATCCTGCCCCACGACCGCGTCGAAGACCTGCGGCCGCCACTTCCGCGCCAGGACCTGGTAGGTCAAAGACCGTGCACCCTCAATCGAACCGCCCATACCGCGATCTCCGTACGAAACCTGCTCCGGTCAGGTACTCCCACGGCACACGAGAGGGGCGCCTTACCGTTGCTCCCTTCCGGGCCTGGCGGGGTTCGACGCATCCCGTTGCGTGGGGCCCAACCTTCAACGCCGTCCCGTACGGCTCATTCGACACGACCGACCCTCGAGAGGGAATTCAACCCCGCTATAGCGGATTGCGGGTTACAGGGCACCGCTACCTCCCCGTCTAGCACGGCCCACCTGCGCCGGCCGCCGATAAGGGCCCAGTGGCTTCGTTGGCGCCCTCGAGCGCACGCTCGACGTACAGGGAGTACGCCTCGCGTGCGCTCTTCGGGCGCCGCCTCGCCACTGGACCCTTCTCGCCGCCCGGCAAGCTCATCACGCTTCGCTACTCCGGCGCGCTCATGACGCACGCGCGGCTGGAAATGGCGGAGGGGGTGGGATTCGAACCCACGGTACAGTTGCCCGTACACGGCATTTCCAGTGCCGCACCTTCGGCCACTCGGCCACCCCTCCGCGCGTCTCCGGCACACTCCTGAAGGTGCGATCAAATTGGCGGAGGGGAGAGGATTTGAACCCCCGAGGGACTTGCGCCCCTATCCGATTTCGAGTCGGACGCCTTCAACCGGGCTCGGCCACCCCTCCGCTATGCTATTCAGCACTTAGCTCGCTACTGCACCATCGGTCGCGCTGTCCGTTCCCTACAAGGTCCACGTTGAGACCCCCACTCGCCTGCAGCCAACCAGGCGACCTACGGCCGCCAGGGGGTGCTCAGGCTTGGCCTGCCCTCAAGCTGGTTCGGGTCCTGGCCCAGGGTCCTGAGTATAGCCTGAGCTCCAGAGACGGTCCCGGGGAAAGAACTTCGCCGCCGCTCGACCGGGGCACGCGAAGCGAGAGGCAGAGATGGGCGAGCTCGCTGGCGGGCCGCTGCACCGCGTCTTAGCCCGCCCCGATCCCAGCCGCGCAGTCTTTTCAGGGAATCGGCATCTCTAGATGTGGGTAATCGCCTGATACCCCCTGAGTAATCGCGTACCGCGCACTTCGCGACCGCAGCTTCGTAACCCGGCACAGAATCACGCAGGCCAGCCTGGGTACGGTCCTTGCTCACCTTGGTGAAGCGTGGATATTTTGCCATGCGTCGCATGTTCGGTCCCGCGCACGGCCATCGGCTACCTCGTCGATCGCGTGGCTGGCGCTGTGTCTGGCTTCGTGATCCTGGTGGGGCTCCTCCCCTTGGCGTGGCTTTTCGGGACGCCCTGACCATGCGTTACCACCCCCACGGAAGGATCGACTATTCCACCGCCCCGGCCAGGCGGGACCCGTCACCCGCAGTCGGCTCAAGTCGTGCCGGCGACCGAGGCGAGCCGCGTTGGCAACGTCGCGTTGCTGCGCGCAGTCCTCGGCGAGGGGCGATGCGGTGAGCGAGGTAACGATCGTGGCATCGGTCGCATTCGTCTCGGCACTCGTGGGTGTCGGGTGGTACACGCCTCGCTTTGGGCTCGGAGCCCGGAATCAAGATGGGCGCATCCAGCCGGCTACCGGAAGAGCGCTGGCGTTCGCTTGCTGCGTGGCCCTCGCCACCGCGATCATGGCCTGGCGTTATGTGGGCTTTCAGTCCAGCGACGACGGCCACTACCTGGCGGCGGCGCTGGGCTGGCTCGAGCATTTCCCTTACGTGGGGGGCGCGCACCGGACGTTGCGTCACACGATTGCGTTGCCCGTCGCGGCGACGGTCGGGCTGTTCGGCCTGAAGGAGCTCGCGGTGAGCCTGTCCGGCATTCTGTACTTCCTGGGCCTCGTCGCCGTGAACACCTTCTGGGCGTCGCGCTTCATCGGGCTCCTGCCCGCCTTCACCGGGACGCTTCTGATGGTCACCGCGCCCGGGTTCGTCGTGACCGCCACCTACCTGAACGCCGACCTCGTCGAGTTGTTCTACATTTCGGCTGCGTTCTGGGCCTTCGTGTACTCGATCGAAAACCCGGACAAGCGGTGGCCGCTGGTTCTGGCCGGGGTGGCGGCCGCCCTGGGCATCTTGACCCGCGAGACGGCGGCCGCCTTCGCCCTCTTCCTGGGGCTCCTCTTCCTGTTCCACCCGATGATGCCCCGGAAGAACTATTTCACCATTGCGGCGGGGGCGCTCGCCGTGCTGGGTGCCGAGTGGGCATATCTCACGGCAATGACCGGCAACCCTCTGTACCGAATCGGCGTCGTCGAGCACCACGACGTCATCAGCCGGGCGGCCGAGCTTGCGCGGACCCTCGAGCGAGGAGCCCTGATCGATGCGGAAGGCACCGTGTCGGTCAGCGTCTGGCTCGATCCGATCCTCAGTCTCTTCGTGACCCAGAAGTACGGCTTGCTCTTCTGGGCCGCGATTCCCGCCGCCGTCCTGCTGCTCAAGGATCGGGCCACCGCGCCCAGATCCTCGCGGGTGCTCCGGCTGATATCGAGCTTCGCCCTCGTCTGGTACGCCTTCATCGTCCTGAACCCGAAGCTGTACCTCGTGCCCCGGTATCTGGTTGTGACCGCCTCCTTCATGAGCCTGCTCGTGGGCTGGTGGCTGACCATGCAGTGGCAGGCGGGCCGGCGCGCCCTCACGGCCGCGCTTGCCGGCGTCCTGGTCGGGGTGAATCTGCTCGGGTTGAGCGTGGCAATCGTCAATCCGCGCTTTGCCGAGCGCGAGCTCGTGCGGGTCGTGACCGCGCATCCGGGCGAGACGATCTACACCGATCCGGGCACCAAGCGCCGTGCGGAGTTCTTCCTGCGCTTCCAGGGGTTGGATGAGCGGACCGTCTCGTCCGGAATGCCACCCGCCCACGCGCTCGTCCTCTACAACGAAGAGTCGATGGCCCGCTGCGCGCGCACGGTCCGCTGCCTGGAGGCTCTCACCGGCTATGCGCCGAAGAGCAACTGGCAAGAGATTGCTCGAATCGACCCGCCCCGCAGCCTGGCCGCGGAGGTGGTCGAGGTGCAGCCCCTGCAGGGGCTGCTGCCGCGAGACGTGCTGCGCAAGATCACGCAGCCGGTGACCCCCGTCGTCCTGTACCGCGTCCCGAGCTCCGGGGACGGTAGGAGCTAGATCAGAATGGCAGACCGTATCGAGCCACAGCCTGACGCCGCCGAGCCGTACCGGATCGCGGTGCTGGTGCCGTGCTACAACGAGGAAGCCGCCGTCGGCGCGGTGGTGAGGGATTTTCGCGCCGCCCTGCCCGAGGCGACGATCTACGTCTACGACAATAACTCGAGGGACTGCACGGTCGACGTCGCGCGGGCCGCCGGCGCGATCGTGCGCCATGAGCCCTTGCCGGGCAAGGGCAACGTCGTGAGACGAATGTTTGCCGACGTCGAGGCAGACATCTATGTCCTGGTGGACGGTGACGCGACCTATCATGCGGCCAGCGCTCCGGTCATGATCGACAAGCTCATCACCGAGCAGCTCGACATGGTGGTCGGGTGCCGGGTCGGTTCGGACAGCCGAGCCTACCGGGCCGGCCACCGGCTCGGCAATGCGCTGTTCACGGGCTCCGTGGCCAAGCTGTTCGGCAACCGCTTCACCGATATCCTGTCTGGCTACCGAGTGTTCTCACGCCGATTCGTCAGGTCGTTCCCCGCGCTGGCCCAGGGATTCGAGATCGAGACCGAGCTTTGCGTGCACGCGCTCGAGCTGCGTATGCCAATCGGCGAGATCAATACACACTACGGGGCGCGGCCCGAGGGCTCGCAGAGCAAGCTGTCCACGTTCCGCGACGGCTTTCGTATTCTGGTCATGATCCTTGCTCTCTTCAAGAACGAGCGGCCGCTGCAATACTTCAGCATCGCCTTCGCCCTGCTGGCGAGTGTGTCGCTGGTGCTGGCCGCTCCCCTCGTCCAGACGTATCTGGAGAGCGGCCTCGTGCCGCGATTCCCGACCGCGCTCCTCGCCACCGGTATCATGCTCCTGGCCTTCCTGAGTCTCACGTGCGGAGTCATCCTCGATACCGTGACCCACGGACGCCGCGAGATGAAGCGGCTCGCGTACCTCTCGATCCCGGGACCCCGGCCCGGGAACCTGGGGGATGATTCCTCGGGGTTCCGGGTCGCCGACACGCTCCCCGCTGATCGCGCGGGGATCGGTGAGCCCGAGCGCTCGCAAATGATCTAGCGGGAGAGTCGACCCTTACCGCCGGGCGGGGTCAGAGCCTGCGCGCGGGCGACCGCGAGCGCCTACGCCCGCCGCGCCGCGAAGAAGTCGCGCAGGAGCGCCCCACACTCGGCCGTGCGCACGTCGGCGGTCACCGCGACCCGGTGATTGAGCCGGGGATCCTCCAGTAGACGATGGAGGCTTCGCACCGCGCCGGCCTTGGGATCGGCGGCGCCATAGACCAGGCGCACGATCCGGGCGTGCACGGCGGCGCCGCAGCACATCGCGCAGGGCTCGATCGTCACGTACAGGGTCGCGCCCTCGAGGCGATAGTTGCCAAGCGTGCGGGCCGCCGCCCGCATGGCCTCCACCTCCGCGTGAGCCGTGGGGTCCCGCCGGGCGATCGGGGCGTTGTGGCCCCGTGCGATGACCCGGCCGTCCAGGACGACCACCGCGCCGACCGGGACCTCTCCCGCCGCGTCGGCCCGGCGCGCCTCGGCCAAGGCGAGCCCCATGAACCGGTCGTCGTCGGTCTGCGCGGCCCCTTTCCCCATCAACGAAGGACAGTACCGCCAGCCCGGCGGAGCGGCAAGCGCCGGGGGCTAGGGGGCCGGGCGAAGCTGCATGCGGTTGTCGAGAGGCGAACTGCCGACAGGCGACGGGCACTCACCCGTCCAGCCCAATCTCTCCCATGACTCGGCCGTCTGGTCGACCGAGCGGATGCGGGACGCCAAGAGGCCACTGCCCTGCGCAGCCGCGGGGGGCCGTCCGGGCGCCCCCTCGCAACTGCGCGTCGAAATGGTGCGCCCTAGAGGAATCGAACCTCTGGCCTTCGGATTCGTAGTCCGACGCTCTATCCATCTGAGCTAAGGGCGCGCATGGCGGAGAGGCCGGGATTCGAACCCGGGACAGAGGTTTTGCCCCTGTAACCGCTTAGCAGGCGGCTGCCTTCGGCCGACTCGGCCACCTCTCCAAACGTCAAGCCCACAGAGTATATGCCATTCGAGCCGCGCGGACTACCGGGAAGCTGGTGCTTCGGCTGGTCGTCACGCCGCACGAGGCCGGCGCGGCCACCGTCGAGCAGGCCGCGGGCCGCGGCCGAGATGGAGAATGGCGGAGGGGGAGGGATTCGAACCCCCGATCCCTTGCGGGATTCCGGTTTTCAAGACCGGCGCCTTCAACCGGACTCGGCCACCCCTCCGCGTCGAGCTGCCTAGCGTCCCGTCGTGGCCGGGCCGATGCGCTCGAGGCCGCCCATGTAGGGGCGGAGCGCGGCGGGCACCGTGACGGATCCGTCGGCCTCCTGATAGTTCTCCAGCACCGCGATCAGCGTGCGGCCCACCGCGAGCCCGGAGCCGTTGAGCGTGTGGCAGAGATCCACCCGGCCGCCGCCCGCGGGACGGTACTTGATGTCGAGCCGGCGCGCCTGGTAGGCCTCGCAGTTCGAGCACGAGGAGATCTCGCGGTACTTGCCCTGCCCCGGCAGCCACACCTCGAGGTCGTAGGTCTTCGCGGAGTGGAAGCCCATGTCGCCGGTGCAGAGCGTCACCACGCGGTACGGCAGCTCGAGCCGCTGGAGCACCGCCTCTGCGCTCCGCACCATCGCCTCGAGCTCGTCATAGGACTGCCCGGGAACGGTCAGCTTCACCATCTCGACCTTGTCGAACTGGTGCTGCCGGATCATGCCCTTGGTGTCCTGCCCGTAGGTGCCGGCCTCGCGCCGGTAGCAGGGCGTGAGCGCGCAGTAGCGCCGCGGCAGCTCGGCCTCGGGCAGGATCTCGCCTCCGTGCAGCGCGGTGAGCGCGACCTCCGCGGTCGGGATCAGGTAGAGCGTGCGACCGGCGTCCGGCTCCACCGTCTTGAACATCTGCTCCTCGAACTTGGGCAGCATCGCCACCCCGGTCATGGTCTCCGGGTTCACGAGATGCGGGACCCACACCTCGGTGAACCCGTGCTCGCGCGTGTGCAGGTCGAGCATCAGCTGCGCGAGCGCGCGCCCGATCCGGGCGGCCGCGCCCCACATCACGGTGAAGCGCGCCTTGGCGATCTTGCTGGCGCGATCGAAATCGAGGATCCCGAGCGCCTCGCCGATCTCGAAGTGCTGCTTCGGCTCGAACCCGAACTGCCGCGGCGTCCCCCAGCGGCGCACCTCGACGTTGTCGTCCGCCGAGCGGCCCTCCGGCACGCTCGCGTGCGGAAGATTCGGGATCTCGAGCAGCAGCGTCTCCAGCCGCGCGTCGGTCTCCTTGATGAGGGCATCGAGCGCCTTGATGCGGTCGGAGACCTCGCGCATGCGCGCCATCGCGGCCTGCGGGTCCTCGCCGCGCCGCTTGGCCTGGCCGATGGCCTCGGAGGCGCGGTTGCGCTCGGCCTTCAGCTCCTCGGCATCGGTCACCAGGCGCCGGCGCTCGGTGTCCGCCGCGAGCACGGGCGCGAGCGACACGGAGGCGCCGCGCGTCGCCAGCGCGCCTTCCACCGCCGCGGGACCTTCTCGGATCAGCTTGATGTCGAGCACCGCCTTGCCTCCGCCCCCCTCCCCCTCTCCCCTGAGCGGGAGAGGGAGAAAACCATAACAAAAAGGAGGCCGCAGCGGCGCGCGGCCTCCGTCACCCCGTCCGACGCTCCGCCGGCGGGGCCTACTCTGACGACGCCTCGGGGGCCGCCTGCTCGGCTTCGACGCGCGCGATGTTGCCCACCTGATCGTCGGCGTCCAGGTCGATGATGCGGACGCCCATGGTATTGCGCCCCTGGCTCGTGACCTCGTCGGCGTGCACGCGAATGATCTTGCCCTTGGTGGTGACCACCAGGATGTCGTCGCCCTCACGCACCTGCAGCATGCCGACCACCGCGCCGTTCCGGCCCGCGGTCTTGATGTCGATGATGCCCTTGCCCGCGCGCCCCTGCAGCCGGTACTCCTCGAGCGGCGTGCGCTTGCCGTAGCCGCGCTCGGTCACGGTCAGGATCGTGATGCCTTCCTTGAGCGTCTCCGCCGCGATGACCTGATCGCCCTCGTCCACGTCGATGCCGCGGACGCCCGCGGCGGTGCGTCCCATCGGGCGCACCTCGTCCTCCGGGAACCGGATGATCATGCCGAGCCGGGTCGAGAGCAGAACCTCGCGCTGGCCGTCGGTGCGGCGGGCCGCCATCACCTCGTCGTCCTCCTCGAGCGTGATGGCCTGGATGCCGCCCGCGCGCGGATGGGAGAAGGCGGAGAGCTCCGTCTTCTTCACCTTTCCCTGCTTGGTGGCGAAGAGCACGTAGCCGCCGGACTCGAAGTCGCGCACCGGCACGCAGGTGGCCACCCGCTCGCCGTCGGCTAGCGAGAGCACGTTGGCCATCGCCTTGCCCTTCGCCTGCCGGCCGCCCTCGGGGATCTCGTGCACCTTGAGCCAGTGCACCTTGCCCTTGTTCGTGAAGAACAGGAGAAAGGAGTGGGTCGAGGCCACGAACAGGTCCTCGACGATGTCCTCCTCCTTCGTCTCCATGCCGGTCACGCCCTTGCCCCCGCGCTTCTGGCTGCGGTAGGCCTCCACGTGCGTCCGCTTGATGTAGCCGGAGCGCGTGATCGTGACCACCATGTCGTCGTCGGCGAGCAGGTCCTCGATCGTCAGATCGGCGGTCTCGGCCAGGATCTCGGTGCGGCGGTCGTCGCCGAACTCCTCCCGGAGCGCGGCGAGCTCGTCCTTGATGATGCCGAGCAGGCGCTGCTCCGAGGCGAGGATGCCCTTGAGGTCCGTGATGAGGGCGAGCGTCTGCTCGTGCTCCTCCACGATCTTGTGGCGCTCGAGCTGGGTGAGGCGCTGCAGCCGCATGTCGAGGATCGCCTTGGCCTGAATCTCCGACAGGGTGAGCTGCCGAATCAACGCGTCCTTGGCCGCGTCCGGGCTCTCCGCCTGCCGGATGAGCCGGATGACCAGATCGATCTGATCGACCGCCTTGCGCAGGCCCTCGAGGATGTGGGCCCGCTCCTCGGCGCGCGCCAGATCGTACCGGGTGCGCCGGGTGACGACCTCGCGACGGAACGCGATGAATTCCTGGAGCATCTGCTTCAGATTGACGACCTGCGGGCGCCGGCCCACCAGGGCCAGCATGATGACCCCGAACGTGGTCTGCATCTGGGTGTGCTTGTAGAGCTGGTTGATCACGATCTGCGGCATCTCCCCGCGACCCAGCTCCAGCACGATCCGGATTCCCTCGCGGCTCGACTCGTCGCGGCGCTCGCTGATGCCCTCGATCCGCTTGTCGCGCACGAGCTCGCCGATCTTCTCCATGAGCGACGCCTTGTTCACCTGGTAGGGCAGCTCGGTGACGATGATCGCCTCTCGCCCGCCCCGCATCTTCTCGACGTGGGCCTTGGCCCGCAGCGTGATGATGCCGCGCCCGGTGGTGTAGGCCTCGCGGATGCCGCCGCGGCCGTAAATGTAGCCCCGGGTCGGGAAGTCCGGGCCCGGGATCACCGTCATCAGCTCGTCGATGGTGACCTCGGGGTTCTCGATCGCCTTGATGAGCCCGTCCACCACCTCCCGCAGGTTGTGGGGCGGGATGTTCGTCGCCATGCCGACCGCGATGCCGGAGGAGCCGTTGACGAGCAGGTTCGGCACCTTGGTAGGCAGGACCACCGGCTCCTGCAGCGACTCGTCGAAGTTCGGCGTGAAGTCCACCGTGTCCTTGTCGATGTCGGCCAGCAGCTCGTGGGCGATCTTGGCCAGGCGCGTCTCGGTGTAGCGCATCGCGGCGGGGGGGTCGCCGTCGATGGAGCCGAAGTTGCCCTGCCCGTCCACCAGCGGGTAGCGGAGCGAGAATTCTTGGACCATGCGGACCAGGGCCTCGTACACCGGCGAGTCGCCGTGCGGATGGTACTTGCCGAGCACCTCGCCGACCACCCGCGCCGACTTCTTGTAGGCACGGTTCCAGTTAAGACCGAGCTCGTGCATCGCGAAGAGCACGCGCCGGTGCACCGGCTTGAGGCCGTCGCGGATGTCGGGGAGCGCGCGGCCGACGATGACGGACATGGCGTAGTCGAGATACGACTTCCGCATCTCCTCTTCGATCGGAACGGGCGTCTGCCGCTCGGGGCTCATGGACCGGGTCCGTCTCCTAGATGTCGAGGTTGACCACGTCGAGCGCGTTCTTCTCGATGAACTCGCGGCGCGGCTCCACCGCATCGCCCATCAGCACCGTGAACATCTCGTCGGCGCCGACCGCATCCTCCATGGTCACGCGCAGGAGGGTGCGGGTCTCCGGATTCATCGTCGTCTCCCAGAGCTGCTCGGGGTTCATCTCGCCGAGCCCCTTGTAGCGCTGGAGCGTGGCCCCGTCCTTGGCCTGCTCGAGGATCGTCCGCATCAGCCCGTCCAGGCTCTTCGTCTCGATCTCTTTCCCGGCCGCGTCCCCGATCGTGCACGGGCCCTTGTGCAGACCGGCGATCTCCGCATGCAGCTCGAAGAGCTGTACGTAGTCCGGAGACTTGAGCACGTCGACGCTGAACTGCGCGGTCTGGGGCCCCGCGATCTCCACCGTGGTCGTGTCGCCGTTGTCCGCGCCCACGAGGCGGGCCGACCAGCCCGGCAGCTCCGCGACCGCCTCGCTCACCGCCCCCGCGATCTCCGCGTCACCGACGCCGCGCTTGGTGGCCTTGAACTTCTTGCGCAGCAGGGCGTCCAGGATCGCACTCGGGACGCCCCGGCGCACCAGCTTGGAGAACAGGGCCCGGAACTCGAGCACCCGCCTGAGCGATTCCATCAGGGCCTCACCCCGCAGGGGCGCCGCCTTGCCGGGAACCTTGATGCTCGCCTTCTCCACCCACTGCTCGAGCAGGAATTCCTCCATCTCCCGCTCGCTCATCAGGTACTTCTCGGCCCGGCCCTTCTTCACCTTGAACAACGGCGGCTGGGCGATGAACAGATGCCCCGCCTCGATCACCTGGACCATGTGCCGGAAGAAGAACGTGAGCAGCAGCGTGCGGATGTGGGCGCCGTCCACGTCGGCGTCCGTCATCAGGATCACCTTGTGGTAGCGTAGCTTGCTGACGTCGAACTCCTCGGGGCCGATCCCGGTGCCGAGCGCCGAGATCAGCAGCCGGATTTCATTGTGGGACAGGACCTTGTCGTAGCGCGCCTTCTCCGCGTTGATGATCTTGCCGCGCAGCGGGAGCACCGCCTGGGTCTTCCGGTCGCGCCCCTGTTTGGCCGAGCCGCCCGCGGAATCGCCCTCGACCAGGAAGATCTCGCGGAACTGGGGCTCGCGCTCCGAGCAGTCCGCGAGCTTGGCCGAGAGGCCCTCGTCGTCGCGGCCACCCTTGCGGGTCAGCTCGCGCGCCTTGCGCGCGGCCTCGCGGGCCTGGGCCGCGCGCACGCACTTGTCCGCGATCTTGCGCGCGGTGGTCGGGTCCTCCTCGAACACCTCGCCGAGCCGGTCGTTGACGATCTGCTGGACGAGCCCCTTGACGTCGGAGTTGCCGAGCTTGGCCTTCGTCTGGCCCTCGAACTGCGGATCCGGGATGCGCACCGAGACCACCGCGGTCAGGCCTTCGCGCACGTCGTCGCCGCTGACGTCGCCCTTGAAGGTCTTGAGGAACCCGTTGGCCTTGGCGTAGTTGGAGATGGTCCCGGTCAGCGCGGCCCGGAACCCGGTGAGGTGCGTGCCGCCCTCGCGCGTGTTGATGTTGTTGGCGAAGGAGAACACGCTCTCCTGATAGCCGTCGTTGTACTGAAGCGCCACCTCCACCTCGATGTTGTCCTTCTTCCCCTCGAAGAAGAGCACCTTCGGGTGGATCGACGTCTTGTTCTGGTTCAGGTGCTTGATGAACTCGATGATCCCGCCCTTGTAGAGGAAGGTGTGGCTCCGCCCGTCGCGCTCGTCCTCGATGACGATCTTGAGGCCCTTGTTGAGAAACGCCATCTCGCGCAAACGGTTCGAGAGCGTGTCGAAGGAGAACGTGGTCTCCTCGAAGATCTTCGCGTCCGGCTTGAAGCGCACGATGGTGCCGTGCTTGGTGGTCTTCTCGCCCGCGGCCAGCTCGCCCTGCGGTGCTCCGTACTCGTAGCGCTGCGTCCACACCTTGCCCTGCCGCCGGATCTCGATCTCGAGCCACTCCGATAGCGCGTTGACCACCGAGATGCCGACGCCGTGCAGGCCGCCCGAGACCTTGTAGGCGGAGTGCTCGAACTTGCCGCCCGCGTGGAGCACGGTGAGCACGACCTCCGCCGCTGGGCGGCCGCTCTCCTTGTGGATGTCGACCGGGATGCCGCGGCCGTTATCCCCCACCGAGCAGGACCCGTCCGAGTGCAGGATGACCTTGATGCTGTCACAGTAGCCGGCCAACGCCTCGTCGACCGAGTTGTCCACCGCCTCGTACACGAGATGGTGGAGCCCGTAGGCGCCGGTGTCGCCGATGTACATCGCCGGGCGCTTGCGGACTGCCTCGAGCCCCTCGAGAACCTTGATGTCGCTCGCGGTATACGTGTCGGCCATCAGGCAGCGCCTCGAACGGCGCTGAGCATCGGTTCGGTCACGCGGCCTCCCCTCACGTCCCACCAGGTCACCCGCCGGACGTCCGGCAGCGAGGCGTCGGCGGTGGTCAGGAACACCTGGCCCGCCGCCGAGACATGGTCCAGGACCCGCGCCTGCACGGCGGGGTCGAGCTCGGACAGCGCGTCGTCGAGCAGCAGCACCGGCGCGCTGCCGACCGCCCGCGCCACCGGCCCCACCTCGGCCAGGCGCAGGGTGAGCGCCATCAGCCGCTGCTGGCCGCGCGAGCCGTAGACCCGCAGATCCCGATCGTCCACCTCGATCAGCAGGTCATCGCGGTGCGGGCCGACCAGCGTCTGTCCCCGCCGCGCTTCCTCGGGAACCCGCGCCTCGAGCACGGCCAGGAACTCGGCCTCGCCCGCCTCGGGACCGAGCGCCGCGCAGTACTGAAGCCTCACCGCGCCCGCGCCGGCCAGGGTGGGATAGAGCCCGCGTGCCTCCGCCTGGAGCGCCTCGACCGCGGCCCGCCGGCGGAGCATCAGCTCGAGGCCGACCCGCACGAGCTGCGCGTTCCACGGCGCGAGGGCGTTGCGGAGCGCCGGCCCGGCGAGGCCTCCCTGCAGGAGGCGGTTGCGGCGCGCCACGATCTGGCGATACCGGCCGAGGCCGCTCAGGTGGGCCGCGTAGAGCTTGCCCGCGAATCCGTCGATGAAGTTGCGGCGGGCGTGCGGCCCCTCGGTCAGGATGGCCAGATCCTGCCAGCCGAACCCGATGGCGCGAGCCCAGGGGCACCCTTCCCCGCCGACGCCCCAGCGCCCGTCGTCCCGCTGGACCACCGCGCGGCGGATGGCGCGCACCGTCTCCCCGCGGCGGATCTCCCCGCCGACGAGGGCGCTGGCCGCTCCCCAGCCGAGCATGTCGGCCGCCTTGGCCCCGCGGAACGAGCGTCCAACCAGGAGGACGCCGAGCCCTTCGAGCAGGTTGGTCTTGCCTTGGGCGTTCGGCCCCGCGAGGACGTTCAGGTGGGGCGCCGGCGTGAGCGAGAGGGTTCGATAGTTGCGAAAATCGGACAGTTCTACCCTGTCAATTTCCAACGATTTTCGCTCCCATGAGAGCCGTTAAATCCTCATGGGCATGATAACACACAGGGTTCCCTCGTCCTCGAAGCTTTTGAACACTCCGGGGCTCAAACCGTCCTTCAGCTCGATCAGAACCTGCTCGCCGCCCTGCGCGCCCAGCGCGTCGAGCACGTAGCGCGAGTTGAATCCGATCGTGATCTCTTCTCCCGCGAACTGCGCTTCCATCTGCTCTTCGGCTTCACCGTAGTCCGGGCTATTCGCCGTCAACTTGAGCTGACCCGGCACGAACAGGAAGCGCACCGGCTTCGTCCGCTCCTCGGAGAGCACGGACACCCGCCGCAGCGCGGCCGTCAGCGCCGCGCGCGACAGCGTGACCCGATGCGGGTGCGCGCGCGGCACGACCTGCTCGTAGTTCGGAAACGTACCCTCGATCAGGCGGGCCATCAGGAGGACGTTCGGCATGCGGATCATGAACTGGTTGTCGCTGACCGCGATCTGTACCTCCTCGCCGGATCCCACGATGCGGGCGACTTCCTGAACCGCCTTGCGCGGAACGATCCCGGACATCGCCGGGCCCGCGCTCGGGAGCTGGCGCACCGCCAGGGCCAGCCGGTGTCCGTCGGTGGCGACCATCCGAAGCTCCTTGTCCTGCACCGCGAACAGGACCCCGTTCAGGGCATAGCGGCTCTCGTCGTGGGAGATCGCGAAGGTCGTCTGGCCCAGCATGTCGCGGAGGATCTTGCCGTCGATCCCGAGCCAGCCGGTCATCGCCCCGTCCCCCACCGCGGGAAACTCCTCGGGCGTGAGACCGACCAGCCGATACGAGGCTCCCGCGCAGCGCAAGGCAACCCATGCGTTCTCCTGCACCTTCAGGGCGAGCGGCGCCGACGGCAGCTCCTTGACGATCTCCATCAGCTTGCGCGCCGAGATCGTGATGGTCCCGGGCTTGACCACCTTGGCAGGACCCGTGACGCGCACGCTAACCTCGAGATCGGTCGCCGTCATCGTCAGAGTGTCGCCCTGGGCCTCGAGCAGAACATTCGCCAGCACCGGCAGGGTTTGGCGCGGCTCGACCACGTTGTGCACCATCTGGAGGCCACGCATGAATGCGTCACGGTCCACAAGGACTTCCATAAGCATCTCCGTTGTTCAGATTGTAGAAAGAAACAGAAGATGTCGGCGTCGTAGGGAAAGGCGGACGTGTGGATAGCCGGGCGGACGAAAAAGACCGTCGTGGGATGCGAGGTTAGCGGGAGCACGGCGGTGGATCGCGCTGGGGATGAGGCGGAAGAAGGCGCGGATCACAGGGAGATGCTCTGGGTAAGTGTGTCGATGGACTTCTTGAATTTGGGATCGTCCTGGATCATCGCCTGGATCTTCTCGACCGCGTGGAGCACGGTGGTGTGGTCCTTGCCGCCGAAGGCCCGGCCGACCTCGGTGAGGGAGGCGTGGGTGAGCTGGCGGGCGAGGAACATGGCGATCTGCCGGGGGAAGGCGATGGCCTTGGTGCGGTTCTTCGCGCGCATGTCGGAGAGCTTGATGGCGAAGAACTCGGCCGCCTTGCGCTGGATGTGCTCGATCGTGATGATCTTCTCTTCCTCGCCCCAGAGGTCGGAGAGCACTTCCTGGGCGAGGTCCACGCTCATCTCGCGGCCGCTCAGGGAGCAGAAGGCGATCATGCGGGTGAGCGAGCCTTCGATCTCGCGGATATTGGCCTTGATGCGGCTCGCGATGAGGTAGGCGACGTCGTCGGGAAGGCGGACGCGCTCGATCTCCGCTTTCTTCTTGAGGATGGCGACGCGCGTCTCGAAGTCCGGCGGCTGGATGTCGGCGATGAGGCCCCACTCGAAGCGGGAGCGGAGGCGCTCCTCGATCTCGGGGATCTCCTTGGGGGCGGAGTCGGACGAGACCACGATCTGCTTCCGGGCCTCGTAGAGGTCGTTGAAGGTGTGGAAGAACTCCTCCTGCGTCCGCTCCTTGCCCGAGATGAACTGGATGTCGTCGATGAGGAGGAGGTCAATGGTGCGGTACTTGGCGCGGAACTCGGCGGTGCGGTCGTAACGGATCGCGTTGATCAGGTCGTTCGTGAAGCGCTCGGTCGACAGGTAGAGCAGGCGGAGCGAGGGATAGAGCCGCGCGATCTCGTGGCCGACCGCGTGCAGCAGGTGGGTCTTGCCGAGGCCGACCCCGCCGTAGATGAAGAGCGGGTTGTAGGCCTTCGACGGGAGCTCCGCCACCGCCTGGCTGGCGGCCTGCGCGAACTGGTTGGAGTTACCGATGACGAAGGACTCGAAGGTGTAGCGCGGAGACAGCCCGTTCGACAGCGGGACCGCGGGGAGCTCGCGCGGCGGCGCGGGCGCGCGCTCGGGCTCGCGATCGATCTCGATCGAGACGACGGGAGTGCCGCCAAGGACGGTGCGCGCGGCGCTCTGGATGGTGGCGGTGTAGTGCTGGACGAGCCAGTCGCGGCTGTACTTGTTGGGTGCCGCGACGCGGATGACGTCGCCGTCCATCGCGGTGACGCGGCACGGCCGCAGCCATGACTCGATGGCGGTCTCGGGGATCCTTCCCTCGAGGGCGGTCAGAATACGGGTCCACAGAGAGTCAAGCATTCTCAGGCTCTTGGTCGGCGGCGCCGCAAGAAGTTACACACAGATTTATCCACAGGTGTGGATAACCGGGAGCGTTCGGGCCGCCTGGTTCTCCGGGTTGCAACGACGGCCGGCCAGGTGGCAACGTCATCTTCGATTTCGATCAGCGATGAACGGGCGCTTCGCTTTCTGCACCGCTCGCGGAGCGCGCTCGCCGGGATCGCCCGGAGGGTGCGGCGCGCGAGACGGAAGGCGACCGTATCACAGCGGCGCTGACGGTCGCAAGGGGCTTGCGCGCCTTGACTTGGTGGGGAGCGGTCCGTAGACTACGCTGGTTCTTCCATCCACGAGGGGAGTTTGTCCATGAAGAGGACGTTCCAACCGAATGTGCGCCGACGGAAGAAGACGCACGGGTTTCGCTCGCGGATGAAGACGCAGGGCGGGCGGAAGGTGCTCAAGCGTCGGCGCGCGAAGGGTCGCAAGCGGCTGACGGTTTAGCTCGACGCAGTGCCAACATCCCCGGCGGTGCTCACGCTGCCGCGAGGCGAGCGCCTCCGGCGGTCGGCAGAAGTCCAGGCGGTCTTCCAGTATGGTAGCCGGCTCGAGCGCCCGAGCTTTGTCGTGCTCTGGCGCCGCGCGGCGGGGCGGCGAGTGGGCTTCGCGGTCAGCCGGCAACTGCGCGGGGCCGCCCAGCGCAATCGGCTTCGCCGGCGGGTCCGGGAGGCCTACCGGCAGATGCGGGGGCTGTTCCCGGGTGACGTCGAGCTGGTCGTGGTGGCGCGCCCGCTCGTGGCGAGTCGGCCATTTCCCGAGCTAGTGGAGGACATGCGGCGGCTGGCGGAAGATCTGGCGCGCGCGTCACGAGTCGGGGAGACGGGCGCGTGAGCGCGGGGTGGCTGGCGGCGCAGGCCGTCCGAGGTTACCAGCTACTCCTGCGGCCGCTGCTGCCCCCGGGGTGCCGGTTCGTGCCGGGCTGCTCGGAGTATGTGCGGGACGCCCTGCTGCATCACGGCCTGCTCCGGGGAGGCTGGCTGGGAATCTGCCGAGTCGGCCGGTGTCATCCGTGGAATCCGGGAGGCTACGATCCACCGCCCGTGGAGCGGTCGAGAGGGTAATGGACAAGCGAACGACCCTGGCGTTGCTGCTGATGGCCGCGCTCCTGATGATCTACCCGTACATTTTCATGCGCGACCCGGCTCCCGAGCAGAAGCCCGCGCCGAGGACCGGGGATCCGGTTGCCTCCTCCCCTTCCCCGACGGCGCCGCCGACCGGCGTCCCGGTCGGGGGCCCGGCGACGGTACCGCCCTCCCCCAAGGCGGCTCCGGAGGTCCCCGAGCGGACGGCGGTGATCGAGACTCCCCTCTATCGCGCGGCGGTTGCCACCACGGGCGGGCAGGTCAAGGCCTGGGACCTCCACTTCCGCGGCGAGAAGCCGATGGTGCTGCCGGGCACCGTGGACAATGCGGGCTGGGTTGTCAGACGGCCCGGCCAACCTCCGCGGCCCATCGCCTTCGCGCTGTCGACCGAATCCCTCAAGCTCGACAAGAACACTCCGACGGGTGAGCTGCGCATGGTCGGCGAGGACGGGTTCGGCATGCGGGTCAGCCAGGTGCTCCGCTTCCGGGCCGACAGCTACGTCGTGGACCACGAGCTCAAGGTGGAGAATCGGCACACCGTCGCGCAGGGCCTCGAGCTGGCACAGGTCTGGAGCGCTCCCGCGGAGTGGCCGCCGGCGCAAGAACAGTTTGCCGGGGCGCGGCCGATCCACGTCGTCCGTCTCCCGAGAGGCGCGCTCTGGGCCCGCCGCCCGTACCTCGTCGATGCTGTCGACTACGTAGGCGAGGGACGCTGGGTCGCCTTCGAGAGCGCCATCGCCCCGGTTGGCCAGAATGGCGTCTACCTCACGGCGCTCATTCCGAGAAGCCAGGGAATGGGTGTGTCCGAGGGGCGCCTGGATGTTAAAAACAGCAAAGAATCCGCCACCTTACATATCGCCCAGATCGGGGTGTGGGCCACGGTGCCCGTACTCGAGCCGGGAAAAACCTGGGAGGGACAGATCCAGAGTTACATGGGGCCGATGGAGTACGAGCGCCTGAGGGCGCTGGGGGTCGGCCTAGAGAAGGCGATCTGGTTTGGGGGATTCCCGTTTCCGGAATCCAAGGCCCGCGATTGGGGAATCCCCTCGTTCCCGATGGAGTACATCGTGGTGCCGACCCTGGCCCTCATGCGGTGGTTCTACCACTTCATTCCGAACTATGGCGTCGCAATCATTCTCTTGACCGTGATCACCAAGGTGCTGCTGTTCCCGCTCACGGTAAAGAGCATGACCTCGATGAAGGCGATGCAGGCCCTTCAGCCGCAGATCAATGCGCTCCGGTCCAAGTACAAGAGTGACCCGCAGCGGCTGCAGCGCGAGACCATGGAACTGTACCGCGCCCACAAGGTGAACCCGCTAGGTGGTTGTCTCCCGATGCTGGTCCAGGTTCCCATCTTCTACGCGCTCTACGACGCGCTGTCGGTCTCGGTAGATCTGCAGAACGCCCCGTTCATCTGCCTCGGCCGGGCCTTCGGCATCGATTTCTGGATCTGTGATCTCTCGAGGCACGATCCCACGTATGTCCTGCCGATCCTCATGGGCGTGTCCATGTTCGTTCAGCAGAAGATGATGCCGGTAATGGGCGATCCGCGCCAGGCGAAGATGATGTTGTTCATGCCCGTGATTTTCACGTTCATGTTCTTCAGCCTGCCCTCGGGCCTGGTCCTGTACTGGACCCTGTCCAATGTGATCCAGATCGGGCAGCAGAAGTACATGGAGCGGCGGACGGGCAAGACGGAAAAGGTTCCCGCGCGGGCCCCGAAGAAGGCTTGAGCAGACGGGGCGCCGACCCGCTGGACGGGCTGATGGGCGCGCTCCAGGCGCTCACCGGACGGCCGGCGAGGGCCGAGGATCGACGGCAGTTCCAGCGATACCTCGATCTCTTCCTCCGGTGGAACCGCACGCACCGCATGACCGCGCTCGACTCCGCCGCGGCCGTCGTGCAGGAGCTATTTGTCGATTCCCTGCTCTTTCTCAGCCTTCTGCCCCCTCGCCCGATCACGATGGTCGATATCGGAGCTGGAGCCGGTATTCCGGGGTTGCCTCTCCGCCTGGCAGACCCCGCGATCGTCGTAACGCTGATAGAGGCACGGAGGAAGCGCGTCTCGTTTCTCCTCGCGGCCCTACGGGAGCTTGAGCTCGGCAATGTCACGGTGAAGGAGGGGCGGGCCGAGGTACTGGTGGACCGGGAACCGGGCTTGGCCGAGGGCTTTGACGTGGTCGTGGCCCGCGCGGTTGCTTCCGCGGGTGCCCTGCTCCCGCTGGCGCGGCGGTACTTGAAGGGGGGAGGCTCCTTCATCGTGTCCGGGCCTCCAGCCCCCCTGCCCCAGGAGGACTTCGATGTCATCCGGGTCACCATCCCCGGAACTCGACAGGGGCGGGTATTCCTCAAGGCCGTGAAAGAAGGTTGAATTCAGTGACCTTTCCCGGATAATGTTCCACGTGGAACGCATGTGGCGATGTTCCACGTGGAACTTTGGGTTGGGGGCGCGCGGGTGGCTCGAACGCTGGCTGTCGTGAATCAGAAGGGCGGAGTGGGTAAGACCACGACCGCGGTCAACTTGGCGGCGGGCCTTGCCCTGGCCGAACGCCGCACGCTGTTGGTCGACCTTGACCCGCAGGGCAATGCTACGACCGGCCTCGGCGTGGACAAGGCGGCTCTCGAGCGGACCATTTACCACGTACTTCTGGAAGGGGCCCCGGTTGCCGAGGTGGCAAAGCCCACGATGCTGCCGTTCCTGCACCTGGTCCCATCGGACATCGATCTCGTGGGGGCCGAGATCGAACTTGTTAGCCAGGACAACCGTGAGAGCCGGCTGAAGCAGGCCCTGGCCTTGGTGGGACACGCCTATGACTACATCATCATCGACTGCCCCCCTTCCCTTGGTATCTTGACCCTCAATGCCCTGTCTGCCGCCCAGTCGGCCCTGGTCCCCCTCCAGTGCGAGTACTACGCCATGGAAGGGCTCGCTCACATCATCAGGACCATCGGGCTGGTGCATGAGCGCCTGAATCCCGACTTGAAGGTCGAGGGGATCGTACTGACGATGTTCGATGGGCGGACCAGTCTGGCCGGACAGGTGCGAGCGGAGGCGCAGCGGCATCTGGGCAATCAGGTCATGACAACGATAATCCCGCGGAATATAAGACTTAGTGAGGCTCCGAGCTATGGGAAGCCGATCATGCTCTATGACCTCAAGTCCGTCGGCTCAACAGCCTATCTCGATCTTGCCAGAGAGGTGATCGCACATGGTTAATCGCCAGCATGGCCTCGGACGCGGCCTGGGCGCCCTGCTCCCCTCTCCCGGCCCGGCCCAAGCCGAGCACGTGGCCGCCGCGGTGGAGCTGCCGATCGACGTGATCGCTCCGAACCCCAGACAGCCCAGAAAAGACTTTGACGATAAGGCTTTACACGATCTATCCGCGTCATTGACGCAGAGCGGCGTACTCCAGCCGGTCGTGGTGCGGCGGCTCGGTGATGGCTACCAGCTGGTTGTCGGTGAGCGGCGCTGGCGGGCCGCGAAGCTGGCCGGCCTCACCCGGATCCCCGCCGTCATCCGCGAGGTCACCGACGCGCAGAGCCTCGAGTTGGCCCTCGTGGAGAATCTGCTCCGCGAGGATCTCAATCCGATGGAGGAAGCGGAAGCCTACCAGCGGCTGCTCGCCGAGTTCGGATGGACGCAAGAAGAGCTGGCCCAGCGGGTCCAGCGCGACCGGAGCAGCATCGCCAATTGCCTGCGGCTGCTCAAGCTCCCCGAGCTCATCCAGGCGGACCTGCGGGCGGCCCGGCTCACGATGGGGCACGCGCGCGCTCTCCTCTCCCTGGCCTCCCCCGCCGAGCAGCTCCGGCTCCGCGAGGAGATCCTGGCGCATTCCTGGTCGGTGCGCGCCACCGAGGAAGGCGTGCAGGCCCAGCGCACGAAGCCCGCGCGCCGCCAGCTCCGCCGCTCGCCCGAGCTGGCCGCGGTGGAAGACTCGTTGCGCGTGGCCCTCGCCACGCGGGTGCGGCTTGTCGGTAGCGAGCGCGCGGGCCGTATCGAGATCGCATACTCCTCGCGAGAGGAGCTCGACCGGCTCGCCGAGCTGATCGCAACGCGGCCGCGGTAAGGCCGGGCGCATGCGCGAACGCATCGTCGTCGGCCTGAGCGGTGGCGTGGACTCCTCCGTCGCGGCCGCGCTCCTCGTCGAGCAGGGCTTCGACGTGATCGGCGTCACGCTTCGGGTCTGGCCGTGGCGCGAGCCGGAGGAAGCGACGAAGAAGTTCGGGAGCTGTTGCTCGCCCGCGACGGTGGACGACGCGCGCGCGGTGGCGCAGCGCCTCGGGATCCCGCACTACCTGCTGAACTCGGAGCGCGAGTTCGAGCGGGCGGTGATCGAGCCCTTCGTGCGCGCCTACGCCGCGGGCCGGACACCCGTGCCGTGCGTGGCGTGCAACCGCGAGGTGAAGTTCGGCTCGCTCGCGCAGCGCGCGCGCGCGTGGGACGCGGCCGCGGTGGCGACGGGCCACTACGCGCGCATCACCCGCGATCCCGCCTCGCAGCGGTTCCTCCTCTGGCGCGGCCGGGATGCGCGCAAGGACCAGTCCGACTTCCTCTGGCCGCTCACTCAGGCGCAGCTCGCGGCGGCGCGCTTTCCGGTGGGCGATTTCACCAAGGATGCGGTGCGCGAGAAGGCTCGGACCCTCGGGCTCGTGACCGCGGAGAAACCCGAGAGCCAGGAGATCTGCTTCATCCCGGACGACGACTACCGTGGATTCCTGCGCGGGCGCGCGCCGGAAGCGTTCGCGCCCGGGCCGATCCTGGACGGGCAGGGGACGGTCCTGGGCCGCCATCAGGGGCTTGCCAACTACACGGTCGGCCAGCGTCGGGGGCTGGGCGTGGCCGCTTCCCGCGCCATGTACGTGACCGGGCTCGACCCGACCCGGAACGCGGTGGTCGTGGGGGGCGCCGCCGACGGGGACATGGCGGCGGTCCGGGCGGAGCAGGTCAACCTCATCAGCGTGCCCGCCCTGACCGGCCCGCTCGCGGTGACGGCCAAGATCCGCCACACCCACGAGCCGGCGGCGGCGACGATCCAGCCGCTCGAGGATGGCGCAGTGGCGGTCCGGTTCGAGCGGGCCCAGCGGGCCCCGGCGCCGGGCCAGTCGGTGGTGTTCTACCAGGGCGATCTGGTGGTGGGTGGGGGGGTGATCGAGCGCCCCGAAGCGCCTTGACAGTTTTCCCGGCCGCATGATACTCGTGTACCGTTTGTTCCTTCTTTCACAAAAGCGCTAGCCGGAGAACTCACCATGATCCGCGTACTCGCCATCGCTGCGCTCCTGGTCGGCATGGTGCCGTCGGCGGCACGGGCCGCCGAGGGTGGAGGCGGCCTGATCAACCTGGACAAGTCGATCGCGATCCAGGCCATCAACTTCCTCCTCCTGCTGCTCATCCTGGGCAAGCTGCTCTACCGGCCGCTGCTGGCCAAGATGGAGGAGCGCACCCAGGCGATCCGCAAGTCGCTGGACGAAGCGCAGGCCGCGCGGGCCGAGGCCCAGCGCGAGCGCGCGGAGCACGCGGCGAAGCTCGAGACCGCGTACGCCGAGGCGCAGGCCATCCGGGCCACCGCGCTCAAGGAAGCGGCCGAGGAGCAGCGGCGGCTCGTGGAAGGCGCGCGCGCGGAGGCGGGCCGCCTGGTGGAGTCCGCCCGCAACGAGATGGCCCAGGAGGTGACCCGCGCGCGGCAGGAACTGCGCCGGGAAGTGGTGGACCTCGCCATCACCGCGGCGGAGCGCTTGATCCGCAAGAGCCTGCGCGAGGAGGACCACCGACGCATCGTCCAGGACGCGATCGGGCGCGTGGACAAGGTCAACTAGCCCGTGCGATCCCACGAGCGCACCGCCCGCCGCTACGCCAAGGCCCTCTACGACGTGGCCCGCGAGGCCGGCGCCACCGACGCGGTCGGGCAGGAGATGGAGCAGGTGGCCGCGGTCTGCGCCGGCGACGCCGGGGCCCACGACGTGCTGACCCGCCCATGGATCAAGCCGGCCGATCGCCGCGGGGTGGCGGTGGCGATCGCGCAGAAGATCGGCGCGCGCAAGCTCGTGCAGGACTTCGTGGGCCTCGTGGCCGAGCGGGGCCGGGCCGACCATCTGCCCGAGATCGTCGGGGCCTACCGGACGCTGGTGGACGCCGAGCTCGGGCGCACTCGCGCCCAGGTGCGGACCGCGGTCGCCCTCACGGACGGGGAGAAGCGGCAGCTCTCCGGCAAGCTCGAGCACGCGCTCGGCAAGCGCGTCATCCTGGAAGAGCAGGTGGACGCCGCGCTGCTGGGCGGATTCGTCGCGCAGGTCGGCAGCCTCATTTTCGACGGCAGTCTCGACGGGCAGCTCGCGCGCATGCGCCAGCGGCTCGCAAGGGGATAGCTCATGATCAAGGCGGAAGAGATCAGCGACATCATCAAGCGCCAGCTCCAGGGCTACGAGGCGGAGGTCGACCTCAAGGAAGCGGGCCGCGTGATCGAGGTCGGCGACGGGATCGCGCGCATCTACGGGCTCGAGAAGGCGATCGCGGGCGAGCTGCTCGAGTTCCCCGGCGACGTGTTCGGCCTCGTGCTCAACCTGGAAGCCGACAACGTGGGCGCGGTGCTCCTCGGCGACGACACGAAGATCAAGGAAGGCGACCCGGTGACCCGCACCAAGCGCATCGCCCAGGTGCCGGTCGGCGAGGCGCTGGTGGGCCGCGTGGTCAACGCGCTCGGCCAGCCGGTGGACGGCAAGGGCCCGATCGACTCCAAGGAGTTCCGGGCGATCGAGCGCTACGCGCCCGGGGTGGTGGACCGGCGCTCCGTCAAGGAGCCGCTGCAGACCGGGATCAAGTCGATCGACGCCATGATCCCGATCGGTCGCGGCCAGCGCGAGCTGATCATCGGCGACCGCGGCACCGGCAAGACCGCGATCGGGGTGGACACGATCATCAACCAGAAGGGGCAGGGGGTCTTCTGCTTCTACGTGGCCATCGGCCAGAAGCGCTCGACGGTCGCCCAGGTCGTGAAGGTGCTGGAGGACACCGGCGCCATGGCCTACACCACGGTGGTGGTCGCCTCCGCCTCCGAGTCGGCGCCGCTGCAGTACATCGCCCCGTACGCGGGCTGCGCGATGGGTGAGTACTTCCGCGACTCCGGTCGCCACGCGCTCTGCATCTACGACGACCTGTCCAAGCACGCGACCGCGTACCGCCAGCTCTCGCTGCTGCTGCGACGGCCTCCGGGGCGCGAGGCGTATCCGGGCGACGTGTTCTATCTGCACTCGCGGCTGCTCGAGCGCGCGGCCAAGCTGAACGACGAGCTGAAGGGCGGCTCGCTCACCGCGCTGCCCATCATCGAGACACAGCTCGGCGACGTGTCGGCCTACATTCCGACCAACGTCATCTCGATCACGGACGGCCAGATCTTCCTGGAGTCCGACCTCTTCTACGGGGGCATCCGGCCCGCGGTCAACGTGGGTATCTCGGTCTCGCGCGTGGGCGGCTCGGCGCAGATCAAGGCGATGCGGCAGATCGCGGGCAAGCTCCGGCTCGACCTCGCCCAGTATCGTGAGCTGGCCGCGTTCGCTCAGTTCGGCTCCGACCTGGACCGGGCCACCCAGCTCCAGCTCGCGCGCGGCCAGCGGATGGTCGAGCTGCTCAAGCAGGGCCAGTACTCGCCCCAGTCGGTCGAGCGGCAGATCGCGATCATCTTCGCGGGCACCCAGGGCCTGCTCGACGACATGCCGGTGGACCAGCTCCGCGAGTTCGAGACGTTCCTCTTCGGGGTCCTCGACCGCAAGCACGCGCAGGTGCTGGCGGACATCGGCAGCAAGAAGGAGCTGACCGACGAGATCCGCGCGGCACTGGCCGCCGGGATCGACGCGGCGAAGGCCGAGTTCATGGCCTCGCGGGGTATCAAGGCCGCCTAGGACGGATCGCGATGGCCACGCTCCGCGACATTCGCCGGCGGATCCGCTCGGTCGAGTCCACCCAGAAGATCACGCGCGCCATGAAGCTGGTGGCGGCCGCCAAGCTCCGGCGGGCCCAGGAGCGCATCCTCTCCGCGCGCCCGTACGCGGTGAAGATGGCCGAGCTGCTGTCGAGCCTCGTCCGGCGGGCGGAAGGCGACGCGCATCCGCTGCTGGTGCGCCGGCCCGCCGCCCGCAAGCGCCTCGTGATCATCACCGCCGACAAGGGGCTGTGCGGGGCCTTCAACTCGAACATCCTGCGCGCCTCGCTCGCGTTCCTGCGCGAGCAGGGCGAGACGAGCGTCACGCTGGTCGTGGTGGGCAAGAAGGCCCGGGACTTCTACCGGCGCCGGCCGTGGGAGGTCAAGTCGGAGATGCTGGGCTTCTTCGACCGGCTGGCCTACTCGCACGCGCAGGAGCTGGCGGGCGGCCTGATGGACGAGTACCTGGGCGGGGAGGTGGACGAGGTCCATCTCATGTACAACGAGTTCCGCTCGGTGGCGGTGCAGCGGGTCAAGCGGGAGCAGCTCCTGCCCATCGAGCCCGGCGCGACCGTCGAGGGGCAGGGGGGCGCCGCCGCCGGAGACTACATCTACGAGCCGAGCCCGGAGGCCATCCTGGCCGCGCTGCTGCCGCGCCACGTGACCACCCAGGTGTACCGCGCGCTGATGGAGTCGGTGGCGGGCGAGTACGGCGCGCGGATGACCGCGATGGAGGCCGCCACCAAGAACGCCAAGGAGATGATCGGCGTGCTGACGATCCAGTACAACAAGGCGCGCCAGGAGCGGATCACCAAGGAGCTCCTCGACATCGTCGGCGGCGCCGAGGCCCTCCGACAATCCGTCGAGGCCTAGGAGCGCAGCACCGGAGCAAGCGCGAAGTGCCGGAGCTAGCGCAAAGCAACGCCGGAAACGGAACCGGGGGAGTGCGGGGGCCATGTCGAGGCCCCCGCAGCTGAAGAGCCTGAAGACTTAAACGAGTGTCCGCGGCCAACCGAGCCGCGAACGTCAGACAGCCAAGGAGCACGGGATGAACCAGGGCAAGATCGTTCAGGTGATCGGGCCGGTCGTGGACGTGGAGTTCGAGCCCGGCAAGCTGCCCCCCATCTACAGCGCCCTCGAAGTCCCGGGCGCGGGCAGCACCGATATCTTCGCGTACTCCGCGAAGCTCGTGCTCGAGGTCGCCCAGCACCTCGGCGAGAGCCAGGTGCGCACGGTGGCCATGGCCGCCACCGACGGCCTGACCCGCGGCATGCCGGTCAACGACACCGGGATGCCGATCTCGATCCCGGTCGGCAACGGCACGCTCGGGCGCATCATCAACATCACCGGCGAGCCGGTGGACAAGATGGGCCCGATCAAGAGCACGAAGACCTACCCGATCCACCGGCCCGCGCCCGCGTTCGACCAGCAGTCCACCAAGGTCGAGATGTTCGAGACCGGCATCAAGGTCGTGGACCTGCTCGAGCCCTATACCCGCGGTGGCAAGACCGGCCTCTTCGGCGGCGCCGGCGTGGGCAAGACCGTGCTCATCCAGGAGCTGATCAACAACATCGCCAAGCAGCACGGCGGCATCTCGGTGTTCGCCGGGGTGGGGGAGCGCACCCGCGAGGGTAACGACCTCTACCACGAGATGAAGGAGTCGGGCGTCATCGAGAAGACCGCGCTGATCTTCGGCCAGATGACGGAGCCGCCCGGCTCGCGCCTGCGGGTCGCGCTGACCGGGGTGACCGCGGCCGAGTACTTCCGCGACGAGGAAGGCCAGGACGTGCTGCTGTTCATCGACAACATCTTCCGCTTCACCCAGGCGGGCTCCGAGGTCTCCGCGCTGCTCGGCCGCATGCCGTCCGCGGTCGGCTACCAGCCGACCCTCGGCACCGAGATGGGCGCGCTCCAGGAGCGCATCACCTCGACGAAGAACGGATCGATCACGTCGGTGCAGGCCATCTACGTGCCGGCCGACGATATCACCGACCCGGCGCCCGCGACCGCGTTCGCGCATCTCGACGCCACCACCGTGCTCTCGCGGCAGCTCACCGAGCTCGGCATCTATCCCGCGGTGGACCCGCTCTCGTCCACCTCGCGCATCCTCGACCCGATCATCCTGGGCGCGGAGCACTACGGGACGGCGCGGGCGGTGCAGTCGATCCTGCAGCGCTACAAGGATCTCCAGGACATCATCGCGATCCTCGGCATGGAGGAGCTCTCCGACGAGGACAAGCTGATCGTGGCCCGCGCCCGCAAGCTGCAGCGCTTCCTCTCCCAGCCCTTCTTCGTGGCCGAGGTGTTCACCGGCCAGCCCGGCCGGTACGTCAAGCTCGCCGACACCATCAAGGGCTTTCGGGAGGTCGTCGAGGGCAAGCACGACGAGCTGCCCGAGCAGGCGTTCTACATGGTTGGCGGCATCGAGGAGGCGCAGGAAAAGGCGGCGAAGATGCGCGAGGCCAACTAGTGCTGCTGGAGCTCGCCACGCCGACCCGCCAGCTCGTCTCCGAGCAGGTGGACGAGGTGGTGGCGCCGGGCACCGAGGGCTATTTCGGGGTGCTGCCCGGCCACGCCGCGTTCCTGGCCACGCTGGGGAGCGGGGAGGTCGTCTACCGGACCGGCCGGGCGGAGCAGCACATCGCCGTGCACGGGGGTTTCGCCGAGGTCACGCCCGAGCGGGTGATCATCCTCGCCGAGACCGCCGAGCGCCCCGAGGAGATTGACCGCGAGCGAGCCGAGCGCGCCCGCCAGCGGGCCGAGCAGCGGATGGGCGGTCGGCCCGTGGAGGGCGAAAGTGGCGAGATCGACTTCGACGACGCGCTGGCCGCGTACCAGCGCGCGCTGACGCGGCTCCTGGTCGCCTCGATCGGCGGCGCCTAGCCCGCTGCCCTTCCCGCGGGGCAGGGGCGTCCCCGCGCCGCCCAGAGGCGGAGGCACTCCTCGCGCCGCCCGGATTCCAAGCCGCTGATTTCACGCGGCGCCCTCTGGTGGCACGCCCCTCGCACTCGCCGAGGGCATGATGACCATCCTGATCGCCGATGATGAGCCCGCGATCGTCGACCTGGTCCGGTTCACCCTGGAGGACCCGCACGTGCACATCGTGGACGCCGCCGATGGGGCGGCCGCGGTGGAGCTGGCGCGACGCGAGCGGCCGGACGTGGCCTTGCTCGACGTGCAGATGCCGCGGCTCGACGGGCTCGCGGTCTGCCGCCAGCTCCGCCGGCTGCCCGAGTGCGCGCGCACCCGCATCGTCATGCTCACCGCGGCGGCGCAGGCCGCCGATCGCCGGCGCGGGCTCGCGGCGGGCGCTGATCACTACCTGACCAAGCCCTTCTCGCCGCTGGCCCTGCTGACGCTGGTCCGCGCGCTCGTACCGGAGGCCTCGGTATGGCCGGCGAGGTAGGCCTCTCCCAGGCGCTATCGTACGCGCGCGATCTCAAGGCGCTCTACGAGAGCTCGCGGGCGCGAGAGCAGGAGCTCGAGCAGACCCAGGAGCGGCTGCGCGCGGCGTACCAGCAGTCGCTGCAGTACGCGATCGATCTCCGCAAGACGTATCGGCGCCTGCAGCAGTCGAGCTTCCAGAGCCTGCTGGGCCTCGCCAACGCGCTCGAGGCCAAGGACGTCTACACGCGCGGGCACTCCGAGCGCGTCGCGGCGCTCGCGCGGCGGATCGCGCTCGCGGCCGGCGTCACCCCCGGGGCCGCCCACATCATCGCGCAGGCGGGGCTGCTGCACGATCTGGGAAAGATCTCGATCCCGGAGGGCGTGCTGCGCAAGCCCGGCCCGCTGAGCGAGGAGGAGTGGGGCGTGATGCGCCGGCATCCGCTGGTCGGCGCGCAGATCGTCGCGCCGCTCGAGTTCTTCGCCGAGGGCGCGGTGATCGTGCGGCACCACCACGAGCGACACGACGGCAGCGGGTACCCCGACGGGCTGCGCGGCGGGCTGATCCCGCTGGGGGCCCGCATCGTGGCGGTCGCCGATGTCTACGATGCGCTCACCTCGGATCGGCCATATCGGCCGCGCCTGGCCCGGGCCGACGCGGTGCGCCGCCTCGAATCGGAGGCGGGCCGGACGCTCGATGCGCGGCTGGCCGCCCTCTGTGTTCACCTCACCGACGATGCGGCTCCTGAGCGCGCCATTTGAGCCGGGCGCGCTGGCGCCCCCGCGCGGGTCGGCCCGGGCCTACGGGCAGGTCGCAGGGGCGGGCGCGCTGCTCGCGGCGGCGGGTCTCGTCCTGGAGTGGGCCGGGCCGGCCCCGTTCGCGATCGGCCACGCGCTGGCCAGCGGGGCGGTTCACGGCGGGCTGCTCGCGCTGGGCTGGCTGCTCGCGACGGACGCGGCCGCGGGCTGGCGCAGGCCCGTCGTCCGGCTCGGCGTCACGCTGGTCGTCGCCTCGATCTCCTCCCGGCTTCATCCGCTCGGCGCGCTCGCGTTCCTGCTGGCGCCCGGGGTGCTGTTGCGCGAAGCGTCGCGGGAGCCGCGGTTGCGGGCCGTCGGCCTCTGCGGCGCTCGCCCGGTCCACGCGCTGGTGGGCCTGGCGGTCGGAGCGTTCCTGGGCGCGCATCTGCTCGTCACCGCCTCGCGGACGCTCGGCTATCGGCTCCAGGAGGGCGGCTTGGCGGCCTATCTCTCGGCGCTCGCCTACGACGCGGGCGCCAACGTCCTCGGCGCGGAGTGGGTGTTCCGGGGCGTGGTGTTCTCGGCCCTCTGGCGACGCTGGACCTTCTGGCCCGCCGCGCTGGTGACGACCGCGCTGTCGCTCCTGCGCTACCTGCTCGACCCCGCCCTCCCGCACGCGGCGGAGGCGCGGGCAGGGGCCGTGTTCTACCTGGGTCTGGTCGGGCTCATCGGCTGCGCGCTGCGCGCCTGGAGCGGCAGCCTCCTGCCCGGCTACCTGGCGGCCCTGGCGTTCTTCGCCGCCTACCGGATGCTCGCGCCGTGATCGCGCTACCGGTCGTGCTGCTGGCCGCGCTGGCGCTGGCCATGGGCGTCCTGGACCCGGGCCCCGCGTCGGTGCTCCGCCATCTCTACCTGGTGCCGACCCTCTGGGCCGCGCTGGCCCGGGGCGCCATCGGCGGCGGCCTGGTCGGCGCGCTGGCCGGTCTGCTGCACGCGCCGGTGGTCCTGCCCGCGGTGGAGCGCCTGGGTCTCACGTCCCAGACGCTCGACGGCCTGTTGTCGCTCGGGCTGCCGATGGTGGCCGGGCTGCTCGTCGGCCGGCTGGTGGACGGTTCCCGCGCGCGCGCGGCGCGGCTGGCCGCGGTGCTCGCGATCCAGCGCCGGCTGGACGGGCCGGAGCCGCTGGAGGACAAGCTGGTGAGCGTGGCCCGCGAGTTGCGCGCCGCGCTCCGGGCCCGGCGCCTCGCGTTGCTGGTCGGCGCCGACGTGCGCACCGCCCTGCTCGCCAGCGTGCCGACGGGGACGCTCGTCGATCCGGACTCGGCGGCGGCCTTCGCCCTCGCCACGGGCCAGCGCGTGAGCGCCGCGGATCTGGCGGCGGATCCCCGCGTGCGGGCGGCCGAGCCGGACGACCCGACCCCGCTGCGCGCCCTGGCGGTGCCGCTCGTGTCGGGCGCGGGCGTCGTCGGGGTGATGGCGGTGGAGTGGAGTGGTGACCTGTCGCGCGCGACCCGCGCCGCCGCCGGGGAGCTGGCGCTGCACATGGGCCTGGCGGTGGAGAACGCGCGGCTCACCCTCCGTCAGCTCCGCTTCGCCGACGAGCTCGCGGAGAAGGTGTCGGCGGCCACCGCGCGGCTCCGCGAGCTGGACCAGGCGAAGACCGAGTTCCTCTCGGTGGTCTCGCACGAGCTGCGCACGCCGCTGACCGCGCTGCAGGGGTTCAGCGAGCTGCTGCTGCGATCGGCACTGCCCCCCGAGCGCGCCCAGCGCTGTCTCGTCTACCTCCACACCGAGGCGTGCACGCTGGGCCGCATCGTCGGGGAGCTGCTGGATCTGTCCCGGATCGAGGCCGGACGCCCGCTCGAGCTGCGACCGGAGCGCGTCGACCTCGCCGAGCTGATCGAGCGCAACATCGAGCTCTTCACGGCCGAGCATCGTGAGCACCGCTTCCGCTGGGCCCCGAGCGATCCCGAGGTGGCCCTTCGTGCGGACCCCGACGCGCTGGACCGGATGGTCAAGAACCTGCTCTCCAACGCGGTCAAGTACTCGCCACGGGGCGGACAGGTCTGCGTCTCGGCGTGTCCGGCCCCGGACGAGCCGGGCATGATCGAGCTGACCGTCGAGGATGACGGCGTCGGCATCCCCGCCGACCAGCTGCCCCGGATCTTCGACAAGTACGTCCGCATCCCGCACCCGGAGACCGTCGCGGCCCGCGGCCTGGGCCTGGGGCTGAGCCTGGTCAAGGCGCTGGCCGAGGCGCACGGCGGGCGGATCGAGGTGGACAGCCTGCCCGGAAAAGGGTCCCGATTTCGCCTGCTTCTGCCCGGGTCTGACCGGGACTTTTGATCTATTTTCCGTATAGTTGTTGACACTTCCGAGCCGGGCCGTGTACCCTGTCTCACCGGGCATGGCGCGACGGGACGAAGTGGCCGGGCGGATGGCGGAGGCCGTGGTCAAGCGGCTGGTCGGGCGCAAGCTCGCCGACGTCCGGGACGAGGCGCGGGCCCGCGAGGTGGTCCGTCGGATCCTGGCCGAGAACTTCCAGGCCGAGGAGAAGCTCGACGCCGACGCGCGCACTCTCTTGATGGACAACGCCAAGCTGATTCGCGACTCGGCCTCCGACTACAAGCGCCTCTTCGCCCTCGTCAAGACCAAGCTCGCCAAGGAGCGGGGGTTCACGCTGTGACCCGGATGAGCCGCGAGCGCATGTTCGCGCTGGCCGACCGCATCGTGGCGGACCTGACCGCGACCGAGAGCGTCATGATCAAGCCGGACGACGAGAAGGCCCACGGCCAGCTGCGCACCGAGGTGTTCCGCGTCCTGGAGGACGAATCGAAGCTCGAGGAGTCGATCGACCAGGAGGTGCGCCGGGCGCTCAGCACCTATTCACGGCCGGCGCCGGAGGGAAGCTCGGAGTGGGAGCTGCTCTACCAGAAGACCCGTGACGAGGTCTACCGCCGGCGGTTCCGGCTATGAAGCGCATCGTCGTCGGGCTGAGCGGCGCGTCGGGCGCGATCTACGGCATCCGCTTCCTCGAGCTACTGCGCGGGATCCCGGACGTCGAGGCGCACCTCGTCATCTCCGACGCGGGGCGGCGCACCATCGTCGAGGAGACCGATCACACGGTCGCCGACGTCGAGGCGCTGGCCACCCGGCGCTACCGCAACCGGGACATCGGCGCGGCGCTCGCGTCCGGCTCGTTCAAGACGGACGGCATGGTCATCGTGCCGTGCAGCATCAAGACCGCCGCCGCGGTGGCCCACTGCGTCTCCGACACCCTGATGGCGCGCGCAGCCGACGTCACCCTCAAGGAGGGCCGGCCGCTCATCCTGGTGGTCCGCGAGAGCCCGCTGCATCTCGGGCACCTCCGGGTGTTGACCGCGCTCGCCGAGATGGGCGCGGTGGTCCTGCCTCCGATGCCCGCCTTCTACAGCCGGCCGAAGCAGATCGACGATCTCGTCGTCCACACGCTGGCCCGCGTGCTCGACCGGCTCGGCCTGCCGCATTCGCTGGCGCCGGAATGGCAGGGCACGCCCCCGCGCGTGCCCGGGCCGCCCCGCAGTTGACGGCGCCCGCCGCGCGCCCGGATACGGTTCCCGCCGCGCTGGACCTCTCCATCGTGGTGCCGGTGTACAACGAGGAGGAGAACCTCCCGCTGCTCTGGCCGGAGATCCGCGAGGTCCTCGATCCGACCGGCCTGCGCTACGAGGTCATCTTCGTGGACGACGGCAGTCGCGACCGCAGCGCCGAGGTCGTCCGCGAGTTTCGCGAGCGCGACGGGCGCGTGCGGCTCGTGCGCCTCAAGGCGAACGCGGGGGAGACCGCGGCCACCGACGCGGGCCTGAAGGCGGTGCGCGGCCGGCACGTGGTCGTCATGGACGCCGATCTGCAGAACGACCCGCACGACATTCCCGCGATGCTGGCGCGGCTCGACCAGTGGGACGCGGTGACCGGCTGGCGCGTGAACCGGGCCGCGGGCGATTCGTGGGTGCGGCGCGTCTCCGCCCGCATCGCCAACCGGGTGCGCAACCGGCTGAGCGAGGAAACCATCCGGGACAGCGGGTGTACCTTCAGGGCCTTCCGCCGCGAGTGCCTGCGGGGTCTCGTCCTCTACACCGGCTTCCACCGGTTCGTCCCGACGCTGCTGACGATGCGCGGGTTCCGGGTGCTCGAGGTGCCGGTGAATCACCGGCCCCGGCGCTTCGGGGAGTCCAAGTACGGCATCGGCAACCGCGCGGTGCGAGCCTTCGTGGATCTCCTGGTGGTCCGCTGGATGAAGGACCGGCGCCTGCGCTACGAGATCGCCGAGGACCTGGGCGGTGAGCCGGGCGGTGGCCGATGAAGGTGCTGCTGATCGGCCTGGGCCGCTGGGGCGAGAAGCACCTGCGGGTCCTGGGGGAGCTGGGGGTGGAGCTGTGGGCGGCCGACGTCTCGGCGGAGCGGCGCGCCTTCGCGGTCAAGGCCGGGGTGGCGGCGGCGCGCGCGGTCGCGGACTTCCGCCAGGCGCTACCGCACGTGGATGCGGTGGACATCGTGACGCCGGCCGACAATCACCTCGCGCTGGCCGGAGAGTGCCTCCGCGCCGGCCGGGACTGCTTCGTCGAGAAGCCGCTCGCCCTCACGGTGGACGAGGGCCGTCGCCTCGCCGCGATCGTGGCGGAGACGGGCCGCGTGCTGCAGGTCGGGCACATCTTCCGCTTCCATCCCGTGGCGACGGTGCTGCACGAGCGGCTGGCCACGGGCGCGCTCGGGCGCGTGCGCTACTGCACCGGGCGGTTCGCCGGCTTCAAGCGCCCGCGCACGGACGTGAGCGTGACGCAGACGGACGCCATCCACTACTTCGACCTGTTCGCCTACCTGCTCGGGCGCCCGGCCACCGCGGTCACCGCCACCCTGCGCGATCACCTGGGTCGTGGTCTCGACGACTGCTCGTTCACCACCGTGGACTACGGCGACGTGCCCGCCTTCGTGGAGGCGGGCTACTTCGCCCCGGGGACGTCTCGCGACTGCGTGATCGTGGGCGAGCGCGCGACGCTCGCCGCCGACTTCGGCACCTCCGAGGTGCGGGTGCTCGCCAACCGCCACGTGGAGACACCGTCGGGCTGGCAGGCGAAGGAGGGCGCGATGGAGAGCGTCAAGGCCTCCGGTCCCGAGCCGCTCCGCCACGAGATCGAGCGGTTCCTGGACGCGGTGACCCGGCGGAGCCATCCCGCGGTGGACGTGCACGCGGGCCTCGACGCGCTCCGCACGGTGGAGGCGGCGCAGCGTGCCTCCGCCCTCGGCCGTCGCGTCACCCTCGCCGAGCTGGCGTAGTCCCGCCGTGCGCTCGGGACGGTAAGTATGAGGATCCGGGCGGGGATTCTACTGGTGCCGAAGGGGGGACTCGAACCCCCACACCCTTGCGGGCACATGACCCTGAATCATGCGCGTCTGCCAATTCCGCCACTTCGGCCCGGGCAAGGCCTCCATCTTACGGACCGCGGATATGAAGTCAAGGGGCCCGCGGCCTTCCGGGACTGAGCGCCGTGGCGGACGAGACGGACGCGAAGGTCATCTCCACCAACCGCAAGGCCTTCCACGACTACGCGATCCTCGAGAGGTACGAGGCGGGGCTCGTGCTGCGCGGAACCGAGGTCAAGTCGCTCCGCGAGGCGCAGGTCAACTTCAAGGATAGCTACGCGACGATCGACAACGACGAGGCGTGGCTCGTCGGCTGCTACATCAGCCCCTATCACCACGGGACCGACGCCAACCACGACCCGGAGCGGCGGCGGAAGCTGCTGCTGCACAAGCGGGAGATCTCGCGCCTGCTCGGGAAGATCGCCGAGCGCGGGTTGACCCTCATCCCGCTTCGTCTATACTTCAAGGCAGGGCGTGTGAAGGTCGAGCTCGGGCTGGCCCGCGGCAAGAAGCTCCACGACAAGCGCGCGTCCCTCCGCGAGCGCGAAAGCCGGCGGGAGATGGAAAAGGAATCACGCGCCCGATCTCGGGCGTAGAAGGGGGCGACTGGTTTCGACGGGGATCAGTGACGCACAGGCGGCATCACGAGGTGCTCTCTCCTCGTAAAACCGGGGGCACGGTTATAGCTGCCGACAATCAGCTAGCTCTGGCGGCCTAACACCCGCCAGCGTCCTCCGGATCGGGTTACCAGGGTCCGGGTCAGGGCGTCATATTCTGGTGACTGGCTCCAAACCCTGCTCCGGGGTGCGGGGCGAGAACTACAGGAGCTGGCTGATCGGTGACCCGGCCGGTTGGGGGGCCGAGAGGCGAGACGCAGGGGATAACCGGCTAATGATGTAGATGCCTGTTGCCGAGGGTTTCCGGACGTGGGTTCGATGCCCACCGCCTCCACCAATTCGTAGCTCCCGCCCGCCGGGCCGACACGAGGCCCGGCGGGCGGTCTCGTCTCACGCTCGGGTCATTGCTGGTGGCAGCCCATGCAGGCGAAGGTCGAGCGGACCATGAGCGTGGTCGCGTCGGGCCCGGGCTCCGTCCGGCGGAACGCCTCCACGTTCGTCGCGGCGTCGCGGATGCGGGCTTCCAGCACGGCGCGATAGGGCCAGGCCGGGTACTCGCGCGCGTGCTGGGCATTGCGGTACATCGCCACCGCGAGGGCCGGCCGGCCCGCCTTCACGAGCATGTCGCCGAAGTTGAGGAAGAAGCCCTCGAAGTTGTGCGGGGCGATCCAGGAGTTCCAGCACACGCGCCGGGGGCCCTCCTTCGTCTCCAGCGGCATGTATTTCGCGTAGTCCGGGTTGGCCCGATCCACCTTCTGCCCCGTGCACACGTCGAGCGTCAGCCACTGCTGCTCGAGCGCTTCCCGGAACCGCTCGGACTCGACGGGCTGGCCGGAGGCGGTGTAGCCGGCCGTGAAGTAGTTGAACTCGGGCCACGCGCGGACCGCGTCCTTCATCGCGTAGAAGCCCTGGCGGATCATCTTGTCGTCCTTGTGGATGGTGCCCTCGGCCATCAGCAGGCCGGCGTAGAAGCCGAGGTACCGCGCCTCACCGGGATCGAGGCGCACCGCCTCCTCGAAGTACTTGCGGGCGAGCACCGCGTCGTCCGTGACGTCGGGGCGGAGCGCGGCCTGCCGGGCCCGCTCGCCGAGCCGCCAGGTGTGCATCCAGCCGACGTGGGCCGCGGTGACCGCGTCACGCGGGTTCTCGAGATAGGCGGCCTTGAGCGCGGTGAGCACGTCCGGGATGCGATCGTACCGGCCGGCGTGGAGTGTCTTCCAGAAGAGCTTGTCGGCCTCGACCGCCGCCACGGTCCGCGCCGCGCTCGGCTGCTTGGCCGGGGCGGCCCAGACCGCGAGCCGGCTACAGCCCGCCGTCGCCAGGACCATCATCAGGGCCGCGCCGAGGAGCGTTCCCCGGCGCACTCGCTGTCGGATCATGGTACCCTCCCGCGCGGGGTGGCGGGTTCCGCCGCGCCGCCCCGATTGAATTGCCGCACGTTAACACTGTTAAATGACACCTGTCAAGCGCCGCCGCCGGAAGAAGCCGTCGCCCCGCCGGGCTCGGTCCGGCGGGGCCCGCGGGAGCCTGCGCGACACGCTGGTGGACGCGGCGCTGAGCCTGATCGCCCGCAAGGGGCCCCAGGGCTTCAGCCTGCGGGAGGTGGCCCGGCGCGCGCGGGTGTCGGAGGCCGCGCCCTACTGGCACTTCGCGGATCGCGAGGCACTGCTGGCCGCGGTCGCGGAGCGCGGCTTCGAGGAGATGGCCAGGGGGATGATGGAGATCTGGTCCCGGGAGGCGGAACCGGTGGAGCGCTTCCGGGCGCTCGGGATCGGCTACGTGCGGTTCGCGCTGGCGCACCCATCCTACCTGCGGGTGATGTTCGGCTCCGAGGTGCCGGACAAGGCCGAGCATCCCGCGCTCAAGGCGGCGGGCGAGCGCACCTTCGCCCTGCTCGTCCAGGCGATCACGGAGTGCCAGGCGGTCGGGCAGGTCCGCGGCGGCGCGCCCGAGGACCTCGCGGTGGGCGCCTGGTCCATCGTCCACGGCCTCGCGGCCCTGCTCGTCGACGGCAAGCTGAAGGACCGGGTGGCCAACCTCGCGGAGGCGGAGCGACTGGCCCACACGATCACGGATCTGGTGATGCTCGGTCTGGCGCCCCGCGCATGAGTGGACTCCTGCTCGCCGCCCTCCTCGCGCTGCTGACACTGGCCTCCGCGCCGGCAGCCGGCGCGGAGAAGACGTGGGCGGTGACCCTGCTGGGCGGTCAGTACTCCGGGAGCCAGCTGCTCGAGCTGGGCGGGAGTGTGGACTTCAAGGATTCTTACACGGTGGGGCTCTCCGTCTCCTACCAGTTCGTGGACTGGGGCCCGCACATCCGCTGGGAGCTGGAAGGGCAGATGCTCAAGCACCTCGGCGAGCAGGAGCACGTCGAGTTCGCGTCCTCCATCAATGCGCGCTGGATCACGTTTCCGTGGAACCGCTACGTCGAGACCTCGGTGGCCGTCGGCGGGGGACTGTCGGTGGCCAGCGAGGTACCCGTGCTCGAGAAGCGCGATCCCGAGAACAGCCAGGCGGCGACCCTGCTGCACTACATCCTGCTCGAGGCCGCGGTCGTGCGGCCGGGCTCCAGCTGGAGCCTGGTGGGCCGCGTCCACCACCGGTCGGGCATCTTCGGCCTCTTCTCCCACAGCGGCTCCAACGTGCTGGAGGCCGGGCTCCGCTACCGCTTCTAGGCCCGCGGGCGCGCGGCGCCCGCCCGCTCGCTCTGGATGGCCTGCCACACCCGATCGCTGCTCGCGGGCATGTCGAGCTGGCGCACGCCGAGCGGCGCCAGCGCGTCCATCACCGCGTTGATGACGGCGGGCAGCGCGCCGACCGTGCCGGCCTCGCCCGCGCCCTTGGCGCCGAGCGGGTTGAGCTTGGTCGGCACCGGGTGGCTCTCGATGACCATGTCGCAGAAGGTATCGGCCCGCGGCATCGCGTACTCCATGAACGACGCGGTCAGGAGCTGGCCCGAGCCCGGCTCGTAAACGACCTGCTCCATCAGGGCCTGGCCCACGCCCTGGGCGACCCCGCCGTGGATCTGGCCCTTCAGGGTCAGCGGGTTGATGACGGTGCCCACGTCGTCGGCGATCGCGTAGCGCGCGAGCGTCACGTCGCCGGTCTCCGGGTCCACCTCGACCTCGCAGACGTGGCAGCCGTTGGGCCACGTGGCCTGTCTGGGCGCGAACGTGCCGGTTTCGTAGAAGCCGGGCTCGAGGCCGGGCGGGAGCCGCCCGGGCTGGAAGGCGGCCCGGGCCACCTCCGTCAAGGAGAGGGTCCGGTCCGTGCCCACCACCGAGAACTTCCCGTCGCCGAAGCCGATGTCCGCCTCGGCGGCCTCCAGCAGCCGCGCCGCGATCTTGCGGCCCTTGGCGATGACCTTGTCCGCGGCCATCCAGAGCGCGGTGCCGCCGATCACGGTGGAGCGCGAGCCCATGGTGCCCATGCCGAAGCCCACGCGATCGGTGTCGCCGTCGATGTAGCGCACCTCCGCGGGGTCGAGCCCGAGCCGCTCGTGGAGGACCTGCTTGAAGGTGGTCTCGTGCCCCTGGCCCTGATTCTTGGTGCCCATGAACACGGTGGCGCTGCCGCTCGGCGCGAAGCGAATCTCCGCGAACTCGGGCTGCGGTCCCGCTGCCTGCTCGATGGCGTTCACCACCGCCAGCCCCCGGAGCCGGCCGCGCGCCTTCGACGCCTCCCGCCGCGCCGGGAACCCGGCGACGTCCGCGAGCCGCAGCGCCGCGTCCATCGACTTCTCGAACTCGCCGCAGTCGTAGGTGACGCCGAGGGCGGTCTTGTAGGGCATCGCCGCCGCCGGGATCAGATTCGCGCGCCGCAGGGCCAGACGATCCTCGCCGAGCTCGCGGGCCGCGTCGTCGATGAGCCGCTCGATGACGTAGGTGGCCTCCGGCCGCCCCGCCCCCCGGTAGGGCGCGGTGGCGTTGGTATTGGTCAGCATGCAGCGGACCTCGACGTGGGCGGCCGGGAACGTGTAGACGCCGACGAGGGTCGCCACGTTGCTGAAGGTGGCGAGGAGGTTGCGGTCGGAGGAGACGTAGGCGCCCACGTTGGCGAAGGTGCGCACGCGCAGGGCGAGGAAGCGCCCCTGGGCGTCGAGCGCGAGCTCGGCGTCGGTCACGTTGTCGCGCGCGTGCTCGTCCGCCGGGATCGCTTCCCGCCGCTCGCAGAGCCACTTCACCGGCCGGCCGAGCTTGCGCGCGGCCCACAGCACGAGCCGGTGCTCGACGTACTGCCAGCCCTTGGTCCCGAAGGCGCCGCCCACGTCGCCCGCGATGACGCGGATCTGGTGCTCCGGGATCCGGAAGATATTGGTCGCGAGCGCGTTGCGCACGCGGTGTGGGTATTGCACGTCGGCGTAGAGCGTGTAGCGCTCCTCGCCCGGGTCCCAGACGCCGAGGGCGCCGCGCGCTTCCATGAACTGCGCGTGCACGCGGGTGATCACGTAGCGGCGCCGGACGACGCGATGGGCGCGCGCGAAGGCGGCGTCGGTGGCCGCCGCGTCGCCCGATGGGTACAGGTTCGAGACGTTGTCCGGGCACTCGTCCCAGACCGCGGGCGCGCCGGCCTCGGCGGCCGCCGCGGTGTCGGTCACCGAGGGAAGCGGCTCGTAGTCCACGCGCACCAGCTCGGCCGCATCCTCGGCCAGGGCTCGGGTCTCCGCCACCACCATGGCCACCGCGTCACCCACGTGACGCGCCCGGTCGAGGGCGAGGCCACGGTGCGGCGGCGCGAACATCGGGGACCCGTCGGGCCGGGTACGCTTGAGCGTCATCTTCATGGTGCCGAGGCCGTCGCGCGCCACGTCGGCGCCGGTGAAGACGGCGAGCACCCCCGGGGCCCGCAGCGCCGGGGCGGTGTCGATCGCGCGGATGCGCGCGTGGGCGTGGGGGGAGCGCACCAGCACCGCGTGGACCTGGCCCGGGAGGTTCACGTCGGCGTGAAAGCGCCCCTCGCCCCGCAGCAGTCGGACGTCCTCGAACCGCTTCACGGACTGCCCGATGCCGAACTCTCCCATCTCGGGAGCGAAGCCTACCACAAATTGATCCTTCGCCGCCCCCCGCTCCGTTGCTAGAATGACGGATGCCGCACCCTCTTCGATCATGACGCGACCACGCTCGACGCCCGTCTGGCCGATCCTCGTGCTGATGGCCTGCCTCGGCGGCGCGGTCGGCGCGGCCCAGGCCGCGCGTCCCGAGTCTGTGGAGGTCAGGGACCACGGCGGCAGCCGGGGGTTCCTGACCATCACCGTCGTGGACGACGGCAGCGCCTACATCGCCCCCGACCATCTGGCCGCGCTCCTCGGGGGCGCCTGGGCGGTCAAGGGTGACCGCGGGACCCTGACCGTGGGCAAGCGCGTGGCCGAGTTCACGCGCGGGCAGCCGCGCGCCACCGTGCACGGGCAGGCGGTTGCGCTCGCCGTGGCCCCGCGCGTGAACGGGCGAGCGTGGCTGGTGTCGCGCGATTTCCTGGGCAAGGGGCTCCCGCGACTGGCGCCGGGCGTCTCGATCGCCGCGGTGACGGAGCCGCGCAAGCCGGCGACCAGGACGGCGCAGGGCGCGGTGCCGCTGGAGGAGCTGCGCTACCGCTCCTATCCCACGTTCACGCGCGTCGTCATCGAGACCGGCGCGCGGCTCGCCTACGCGGTGGTTACCGGCGACGAGGAGGTCCGGGTGCGGCTGCCCGGCCTGGCCCTCGGCCGCTCCCGCGTCGAGGAGATCGGCGACGGGCTCGTGCAGGAGGTTCGCCTCGAGCCCGTGGGCGACAGCGCGGTCCTGCGCGTGGTCCTCCAGGGCACCGCGGGAGAGGTCAAGCACACCGTCCTGCAGGATCCCTACCGGCTCGTGCTCGACGTGTACCGACCCAAGGAAGGCGGCGGCCCGGGGGCGGCGGGGCGGGGCGTGATGGAGCCGCTCCGGCTCATCGTGCTGGATGCCGGCCACGGCGGCCACGACCTGGGGGCCGTGGGCCCGAACGGAGTCCAGGAGAAGGACGTGGTGCTGGACGTGACGCGCCGGGTGGCGAAGAAGGTCGAGGCCGGGCTCGGCGTGAAGGTGGTGATGAGCCGCGACAGCGACGTCTTCGTCCCGCTGCGCGACCGCACGAACTTCGCCAACAAGCAGCGCGCCGACCTCTTCGTGTCCATCCACGCCAACGCTCACCCCCGGTCGGTGTCGGAGGGCGTCGAGACCTATTTCCTCTCCTCCGAGGCCTCCGACAGCGCCGCGCGGCAGGTGGCGGCCATCGAGAACGGCGTGGTCCAGCTCGAGGGGCCCGGCTCGCGGCAGCGCGTGAACGTGCTCAAGAGCATCCTCTGGGACCTGGCCCAGTCCGAGTTCCAGGCGGAGTCGAGCGTCATGGCCGAGACGGTGCTGGACTCGATGAGCAAGTCGCTCAATCTCGTGAACCGGGGCGTCAAGCAGGCCGGGTTCTACGTGCTGGGCGGCGCGGCCATGCCGGCCATCCTCATCGAGATCGGATTCCTCACCAATCGCAGGGAAGAGCGCAAGCTGGCCACCCCGGAACATCGCGAGGCCATCGCGCGCGCGATCTACGAGGGGCTCGCCGAGTACAAGCGCCGCTACGATCAGCGCCTGCGCACCGCGCAGAGCCAGCCGGCCAAGGGGGCGCCGACCCGATGACCGTCCATCTCCGCCAGGACGGCCGACGCCCGGACCAGCTCCGGCCGGTCACGATCACGCGGGACTACCTGCGCCACCCCGAGGGCTCCGTCCTCGTCGAGTTCGGCGACACCAAGGTGCTCTGCACCGCCTCGCTGGAGGAGAGGGTGCCGGCCTTCCTCAAGGGGCAGGGGAAGGGCTGGGTCACCGCCGAGTACGGCATGCTGCCGCGCTCGACCAATACCCGCATGGCGCGGGAGCGGAGCGGCCCGAGCGGGCGCTCCCAGGAGATCCAGCGGCTGGTCGGGCGCTCGCTCCGCTCGGTCGTCGAGATGGCCAAGCTCGGCGAGCGCACGGTGTGGCTCGACTGCGACGTCATCCAGGCCGACGGCGGCACCCGTACCGCCGCGATCACCGGGGCCTTCGTGGCGCTGGGCGATGCGATCGGGAGCCTCGTGAAGGCGGGGACGCTGGCCGGCTCGCCCGTCCGCGACTGCGTCGCCGCGATCAGCGTGGGCCTGGTGGGGAACCGGCCCGTGCTCGACCTCAACTACGTCGAGGATTCCACCGCCGAGGTGGACATGAACGTGGTGATGACCGGCGCGGGGGCCTTCGTGGAGGTGCAGGGCACGGCCGAGCAGACGCCGTTCTCGAAGGCGCGCCTCGACGAGCTGCTGGCCCTGGCCGGCGAGGGCATCGGCCGGCTGATCGGCCTGCAGCGCCGCGCCCTCGAGGCGCGTGGCGACCAGCGCTTCACCCTCTGACCGGCGGCTGGTCCTGGCCACGGCCAACCGGGCCAAGGGGCGCGAGCTGGCCGCCCTTCTCGGCGACCTGCCCTATCGCATCCAGACCCTCGCCGATTTCCCCGGCGTCGTCCTGCCCTCCGAAGGCGAGACGTCCTACGCCGAGAACGCCCTGGGCAAGGCGCGCGCCGTCACCGCCGCCACCGGGTTGCTGGCGCTGGCCGACGACTCGGGCATCGAGGTGGACGCCTTCGACGGGCGGCCGGGGGTGCTCTCCGCCCGTTACGGCGGCGAGGAGCTGACCGATCCCGAGCGCAACGCCCTCATGCTGCGAGAGCTGGAGGGTGTCCCGGCCGCCCGGCGCACGGCCCGCTACCGGGCGGTGATCGCGGTGACCGCGCCCGGGGGCCGTGAGGCCACCCTGGAGGGGACGGTGGAGGGCGTGCTGCTGGAAGCGCCGCGGGGCGCCGGCGGCTTCGGCTACGATCCGATCTTCTACTACCCGCCGCTCGGCGCCACCTTCGCGGAGATGTCTGCGGCGGCCAAGCACGCGGTCAGCCATCGCGGCCGCGCCATGCTCCTGGCGCGCGCGCTACTCCAGCGCTGGGCGGGTTGATATACTGCTCCCGCGGTCGGAATCGGAGTGTGGCGCAGCCCGGTAGCGCACCTGCTTTGGGAGCACGACCGCGCGACGTGTCGTGCGGTCTAAGTACTTGCGTCCCGAGACATCCCGTGTTCGTCCGGCTAAACCTGCCCAAACCGTCAGCGTGACGTCAGCAGACTGAACCGCGAGTCAGTCGCCGGAACTCGAGCCGTCGAGAGCAACCAGTTCCCTATTCGCCCGGTGCCACCACTCCTCCATGCGCATTCCGCCGTACATCGTCGCCGCGATGCTGAGATGCTCGCGTGCCTTCTCGATCGAGCTTATCTGCGCGTACAGCGCTCCAAGGCCTCGTTGGCAGTGAGCGATGAGCGGGAGCGCTTCGAGGGTGGCAGCTCGTTCGAGCGCCCTCGTGTATCCGCGTTCCGCCTCGGTCCAGCGAAGCGACGAATCGTGGGTGGCGACGGTGGCGTGCTGCAAAATCGCTTCGGATTCGGCCAGCTTCGCGCCGAATCTTTGCGCGCCCGCGAGCGCACTCGCCGCCGCGTGGCGGGCCCCCTGGAAATCACCGATGAGGACCAGACCGGCTGCGGCCCGTGCGCCCACGAGACGGGTGATGCCGTCGTGACCGCGGAGGCGCGGCGACAGCAGTGAAGCGGCTTTCTCACCGTCGCCTGCGAGCGCGTGCGCATAGCCGAGCAATGCGGTTACCGGGGGCTCGATGTGGATGATGTGGTGCTCTCGCAGAATGCTGAGACACCGCTCGAGAAGAGGGATGGCGCGCCTGGTGTCACCCCTTTCGGCATAGAGCCCACCCAACGCATGGAGACCTTCGGCGAGGCTCAGTGGGTGACGCGTAGTCTCGGCGATCGCCATCGCTTCTCGCGCATGACGCTCGGCCCGGTCGAAGTCCCCGAGTGAGGTCAGTGCTCGGGCGAGATAGACGAGCGACGGGACGACGGGATATCCGACCCGGCGCTCGAACGGCCAGGATTCGGCCCGGGCGGCGGCGGAGTCCAGGCAGACCACCGCGTCGCGGAGGCGGCCTTGCAGCCAGCGGGTGACCCCGAAATGGAAACTCGCTTCGACCTCCAGCTCCGGATCTCCGGCGTCCTGCGCGAGCGAAAGCCCGTGTTGTGCGCGCTGCGCAGAGCCCGCCAGGTTGCCGGCGGAGCGACATTGCTCGGCCAGATAGAGCGAAACGCGGGCTTGTCGTCGTTGGTCTCCGAGTTGGCTGACCGCCTGGTCGGCCGCGCTCAGATGGGACAGGCTCGCATCCATCGCCCCCAGCGGGTTCAGACAGCGGTGCAGGAGCAGGTGGAGGTCGACTGATCGCTCCAACGTCGCGGGGCTCGCCGGCAGCGAGTCGAGCGCACGAAGCGCCGTTTCCACCATCGTCCGGCCGTCGGTGAAGTCGCCTCGCCGCCATTCCCGCGCCCCGGCCCGATGGAGCAAGGCCACGCTCTCTCCGAGGACACGCTGCATGCGTTCAGGCTCGGCCCGCGTGGCGAACGGGTACGGGCCAGTCGGCCGACCCGCGTCAGCAATGGCGTTGTAGAGGGCAGTCGTCTCCACCTCAGGGGCGACACCCAATTCGCGCGCGAGGACCTCGACACAGACGCGGTACTGACGGAGTGCCGCGCCGCGCCGACCCAGGTCTCGGTACAGCTCCATGAGGGCGCGGTGGACACTCTCCTGTAGAGGGTCGAGTGCCAGGAGCCGCAGCGCCGTCCGCACCGCGCCGTCCCGCGTTCCCGCGTCACGCTGGTGCCTCAGGAGCTTGCTCAACGTTCCAATGGCGAGCTCACGCAGCCGGGCGCGCTGCGTGCCAAGCCACTCCTCGAAGGCATCATCGCCGGCGGGAAACCCGAGCAGAAGATCACCCTGATACAGCGATGCGGCGCGCTCCAGCGCCTCGGGGGCCGTGAGGGCCGCGAGGCGCTCGAAGTCGATCGCATCCACCCGAACCGTGGACGGCCGCAGCCGCACTGTCTCGCGTGTCAACTCGAGCCCTTCGAAGCGGTCGCGCCCGAAGGCTTGGCGCAGCATGAAGAGCGTGTGACGGAGGCGAGCGTGAGCACTGCCCGTCGGCAGATCGCTCCAGAGCAGCGCGGTCAATTGATCACGGGAATGCGCTGCCCCGGGTGATAGGGCGAGATACGCGAGAAGCATCTGAGCCCGACGCAACGGAACCCGTACCGGACCGGCGCCATGGATGGTCGCCCTAAAGCCGCCGAGAAGTCGCAGCATGAGACGCATTGTCACCGTCCTCCGTGTGAGGCGGAAGGATAGCACCCCGGTAGACGCTCGATAAACGCCTGTTCCGTCATCGTGGGCGCCTCAAATCCTCGCACCGGGAGGCCATGATCATGAGGATGCTCGCGTTGTCTCTACTGGTTGCCGTCGTCTTTGCCGCTGTGCTACCCGGACGCGCGTCGAGCCAGGAGATCAAGGTCACGCTGCTTGGCACCGGCGGACCCCCGCCGGCCATGAACCGCTTCGGCCCGAGCAGCCTCGTGGAGGTCGCGGGCCAGCGGCTCGTCTTCGATGCTGGGCGTGGCAGTCTTCTGCGCCTCGCGCAGATCGGAGTGCCCCTCGGTAACATCGACGCACTGTTCCTCACCCACCTCCATTCCGATCACGTGGTCGGCATCCCCGATCTCCTCCTGACCGGTTGGATCGTCGGCCGCCGCACATCGGCCTTCCGCGTGTGGGGACCACAAGGAACGCAACGCATGATGACGCTGCTGGAACAGGCGTTCGAGTTCGACATCCGGATCCGACGCTCGCACGAGCGCGCGCATCCCGGCGGGATCGTCGTCATCGCACGGGACATCGCCGAGGGCGTCGTCTATGAGGAGGGCGGTGTGAAAATCACGGCCTTCGAAGTGGATCACGACCCCGTGAAGCCGGCGTTCGGCTTTCGCATCGATCACGCAGGACGTTCGGTCGTGTTGTCGGGTGACACCCGCGTCTCCCCGAACTTGATCCGTCACGCGCAGGGCGTCGACCTCCTGATTCACGAGGTCGTCGTGCCGGCATCGCTCCGACGGACGTTCCCCAACGCCCCCGCCGATATCCTCGAGCGCATCGTCTCCTATCACGTGACGCCCGAGCAGGCCGGGGAGGTGTTCGCGCGGACGAAGCCGAAGCTCGCCGTCTACTCCCACATCGTTCTGCCCAACGCGAGCCGGGACGAGATCATGGCGGGAACTCGCACCACGTACGCCGGACCTGTAGAGATCGGCGAGGATCTCATGACTATCGAGGTCGGCGAAACAATCGTGGTACGCCGCCGCAACCCCTGACTCACCCCCCGGCGGGCATAGCGCAAGCGCCGGTTCCTTGCTGACGCCATGCTGACGGTCCGGCGGGGCCACGATGGGGGAGTAGTGCTGAGCCGTTTGCCCCAACATTTCGCGCGACCGCGCGTGTTCGCCAGTTCTTCTCGGGCGAAGGAGCACATGCTTACATGTGGCGCGGCGAAACAGCGAAATGATATGATTTCCGCTGGATTCGGGGTGTGGCGCAGCCCGGTAGCGCACCTGCTTTGGGAGCAGGGAGTCGGAGGTTCAAATCCTCTCACCCCGACCACCTCTTTCCGCGACCCGCCACGACGCACGCCCCGCTGCGACGCGGGCCCGTGGCCGCCGGCTAGATCCGGTGGATCGGAACGCCCCGCTCGGCCAGCCAGCCGCTGACCTTCCGCCAGGTCTCGGGCTCCCGCCGCTCCCAGGCGTCCACGCTCTGCTGGGGCACCACCAGCTGCGTGAAGTGATCCCGCCAGACCGCCTCGACCAGGCGACCGAGATCGGTGCGGGAGCTCCGCAGCTCGAGCAGCAGGGTGTCCGCGGTGATGCCGCTCGCCGGAGGCGCGGGAGGAGGCAGGGTGCGATCCTCCGTGATGCCAGTGCTTGATGCGGCGGTTGTCTCCGAGCCAGTGTGAATGATGGCCGCAGCCTATCGTGGGTGCATCCGCGTGTCAACCCACATCTTGTGCTTACTGTGATTGGCCCTGGACAGCCGGGGAACGTGGGCGAGCGGGACCGCGTCGCGCGCGAAGGCCGCGGCCAATAGGACCGCGCGCGGTGTTGCCGTTCACCACGTCGGAGTTCTTCGCGGTCTTCGCGTCATACAACGAGGCTATATGGCCGCTTCAGCTCGTCGCCGCCGCGCTCGGCGTTGGCGTCGTCGCGCTCCTGCTCTGCCGCCCGGCGTGGTCCCACCGCGCAATCACCGCCATCATCGGCGCGCTCTGGCTTCTCATGGGACTCGGTTACCACTGGTCGTTCTTCACCGTGATCAACGACGCCGCCTACGGCTTCGCGGGGCTGTTCGTCCTCGGGGCGTTGGTGTTCCTGGTCGAGGGCACCGTCCGCGGACGGATCCGCTTCGCGGTCCGTCTGGACGGCTGGTCGGTGATCGCCGCGCTCCTCGTCGCCTACGCGCTCATCCTGTATCCCGTGATCGGGCTGGCCGGTGCCCACGCCTATCCGGAGACGCCGCTCTTCGGCGTTGCGCCCTGTCCGACGACGATCTTCACGCTCGCCGTGCTCATGGTCGCGCGCCATCCGCGACCCGTGCTCGTCGCCGCCGTCCCGCTGCTCTGGAGCCTGATCGGAGGAACCGCGGCCATCCTGCTCGACGTGCCGCAGGACTGGGGCCTGCTCGCGGCGGGAGCCCTGTGGGTCGCTGCCCATCTCTCCCGGCGCGGGGAGAGGAGGTCGGGGACAATGGCGACATGACCCCGGCGCCCGGCCCGCGGTTCCTGATCCACGGCCTCGTCGCCTGGGCGGTGCTGCCGGTGCTCGCCGTGGGGAACGCGGCACTACGCGAGATCGTGCTGGTGCCGACCCTCGGCGCCGCGGCTGCGCTCCCGCTCTCGGGGCTCGTCCTGGTCGCGCTCGTCTTCGCGGTGGCGGGCGTGCTGCACGTCACGAGCCACCAGCCGCGCACCGCCGGAGCGCTGTGGGGCCTCGGCGCATGCTGGCTGGCGCTGACCGCCAGCTTCGAGATCGCTCTGGTCGCCGCGACCGGTGGAGCTTCGATGGACACCCGGCTCGCAGCGCTCGATCCGTCCGGCGGGAACCTGTTCGCGCTGGTCCTGGTCGCCACCTTCCTGGCGCCTCGCCTCGCCGCGACCCTGCTGCCGCGCGCTCCCCGACACTGATGGAGCCGGCGGCTCCGACGCTTGCACGGATCCCACGGGCCGCGTATGCTTGCCGCGAAAGGTTCCTGCCCGTGCGGAGATCACTGATGTCGCGCGTCGTCGCCATCGCCCTCATGGCCGTTGTGGGGCTCTTGTGTGTCGGCGATCGCGCCCAGCCGGCGATGGTCGTGGCCGGCGGCCAGGACTGCTTCGGGCCTGGCTGCGAGGATCAGATCTCGTGCGGCCAGCCGGCGCAGCCTCAGGCCTCGTCGAGATCTTCGATTCAAGTCGTTGCCCTTCCGGCTGCGGTCGAAGCGGGCCCTACCCTCGAAAGGACCGAGACGCCGGCGGTCGGGCCGCCTCCGATCTCGGTCGCCTGGCAATCGATCGGACGAATCGCTCCCCGCTCCCCTCCCGCCGCCTAGCTCCGTCGTCGTTCACACCAAGCACGTAGCAAGCACGCATCAGGAGGGGATCCGCCCGTGTCAGAGGGCGTTCGCCCACGACGGAGGAATCGACCGATGAAGAGTCTCGTAGACCGACGACCGACGTGTTAGAGGGTCGGTCCACCCGATGACTGGGGAGAAGCCGTGATGAGACCGAAGGACATGAAGCGGGAGCATACCAGGAGGCGATCCGCCTCCCTCAGGCGGCGCGCGTTCCTATACGGCGGAGGCGCGACGGTCATCGGCGCGCTGGCCGCCTGGCGGCTCTGGCCGACGGGGCGCGAGCCGGCGGCGCCGGACGCGCCGGTGACGACCGACACGATCGGTGACCAGGTGCAGACCCTGCCGCGCGGCCAGCTCCCGGTCTTCGCCGGGCGCGGCGAGATCGCGGCCCTCTACCGGTACGCGGTCGAGCACGGCGACGAGCTCCGGTACATCCCATGCTTCTGCGGGTGCGGGCGCTTCGGCCACGAGAGCAACCGCGACTGCTACATCAAGTCGTTCAACCCGGACGGTACGCTGACCTTCACCAGCCACGCCGCCACCTGAACGGTCTGCCTCGACGTCACGCGTGACGTGACCGCGATGCGGAGCCAGGGGACGTCTCTGATCGACGTGCGGCGGGTGATCGACGGCAAGTACCAGGGCGTACCGACGCCGACGCCGCATCCCACGGGGTGACATGGACGCCGTCCACCGCACCAGATCGAGCGGGCGTGGTCCGCGCGAACCACGTGGTGACCGATGCGGAGCCCATGGGCCGCCTGCGCGCCAACCTCCGCCGGCTGCTGGGCGCCCGGTCGCGTGGAGAGGGAGGATCACGATGAGGATCGTTCGCGGGGCTCTGCTGGTCCTGCTGGTGTTGGCCGGCGGCCCGGCGTCCGATGGCGCGGCGCAGCCGGGGGACGGGAGCGTCCGGCGCGGCGCCGAAGTGTTCGGCCAGTGCGGGGCCTGTCATGCGGTGGCCCCGGGCGTGCACCTGACCGGCCCGAGCCTCGCGCGCATCTGGGGCCGGCGCGCCGGCACCGTGGACGGGTTCACGCGATATTCCGAGGCGCTGCGCCGCGCGGCCGTCGTGTGGGACGAGCACTCGCTGGACCGCTGGCTCACCAACCCGCAGGCCCTCGTCCCGGGCAACGTCATGACGGTACCCGGTCTGAAGGATGCCCGGCAACGCGCCGATCTCGTCGCCTATCTGAAGGCGGTAGCGGCCGGTCAGGCTCCGCCCCCCGCAGGTGGCGGGATGATGGCGGGAGCCGCGCGCCCCGACCTCAAGACGCTCGGGAACGAGCGCCGCGTGACGGCGATCCGGCACTGCGGCGACGGGTATCACGTGACGACGGACGACGGCCGGACTGTTCCGTTCTGGGAGTTCAACCTTCGCTTCAAGACCGATTCGAGCCGGGTCGGGCCCTCCCCGGGGAAGCCGGTCCTCGTGCGCGCGGGGATGCAGGGCGACCGCGCGTCGGTCGTCTTCTCGTCGCCCGGCGAGATCAGCCGTCTCATCGAGGCCCGATGCTGATCGAGGCCGCCGGACGCCGGGCTCGGGGTGGCAATCGGCGCTGCGTCCGCGTGAGGCCGTCCCCTCGCCGCTGGTGGGCCACTCATGCAGCGCTGGTGCTGGTTCTTGCGAGCGCCATGACCACGGTTGTCCCCGCGCCCGGCATCGCCGCCGACCCGTTCTCGGATCTCGATCTCATCCGGGTGGGTCGCCCGGGGCCGGCTCCGGACTTCACGGTGCCGCGACTGGGCGCGGCCTCGGTGGGCCTGAAGGAGCTGCGCGGCCGGCTCGTCTTCCTGAACTTCTGGGCGACGTGGTGTCTCCCATGCAAGGAGGAGATGCCGGCCATGGAACGGCTGTATCAGCGTTACAAGAGCAGGGGGCTGGTCGTCGTGGGCATCTCGGTCGACAGGAACGGGCCGGCGGTCGAGCCCATGGCCGTCGCGGACCGGTACCGAGTGCGGGCGCTGCCCTCGACCTTTCTCATCGACCGGAACGGGAACACGGTGGCGGTGGCCCTGGGTTCGCGTGAATGGGACAGCAAGGCGGCGCGGGAGGTCATCGAAGCCCTGCTGAGGTAGATCGACGAGGGCTTCGCCGCCCTGGCGGTGGTGCCGGTCGCGCCGGATCGAAGAGGGCGTCGATGACGGGGCACTTGGGCACGGTGCCCCCGTCGCAGGTGGCCGCCATATCTTCCAGGACACGCCCGATCGTCCGGAGGTCCGCGACCTTCCGCCGGACCTCGCCCAGATGGTGGACGGTGATGCGCTTCACCTGGGCGCAGGTGTATCGGCCCCCGTCGACCAGCTTCAGCAGCGTCCGGATCTGGTCCAGCGTGAAACCGAGCTCGCGAGTCCGGCGGATGAAGCCGAGGCGTCGCCCCTGGGCTTCTCCGTACAGGCGATGGCCGCCCTGGCTCCGGGTGGCGGGGGACAGGAGCCCGATCCGCTCGTAGTAGCGGATCGTCTCGATGTTGCAGCCGGTCTGCTCCGATAGGGCGCCGATGCCGAGCCGGTTCGACCGGGCGGTGTTCCTCTCCACGGACCCCTCCCAAGAAAGAGCTTGAACCTGTAGCTGCTACGGATTGTACGGTTAACCTGCGGCCTGGGGGCACCAAGGTGGAGGGATCGATGGCGCTCGACATCAAGACGGCGGCGGAGCTGATCGCACTGGACCCGGAGGGACGAGGGCCCGCCCGGCGGGCCGCCCGTGAGAGCGTGCTCCTGCGGCGTGTGCTGCGCGCGTTCGTCGGGGCGGCCGAGCCGGTCCGGGTCGACGCGATCGTGTCGGCCTTCCCGGCCCAGACCCCGGAGAGCGTGCACGCGGCCCTGGCGAGGCTCGATGAGGAAGACCTCGTCCGGATCGTCGCCGGGCGCGTGGACCTCGCCTACCCGTTCTCGGCATCCCCGACCCCCTTCGTGGCCGAGCTGGCCGCCGGCCGGGGCGACCGCTACATCTGCTGTGCGATCGACGCCCTGGGCGTGGCCCCGATGCTCGGGCAGCCTGTACGGATCCGCTCGCGGTGCCACCATTGCGCGGCGCCGATCGCGCTGTCGGTCGATCCGTCGGGCCCAGGGGCCGGCGCCCAGGGCGTCATGGTCTGGGTCGGCAGACGGGTGGAAGAGGAGCGGCGAGCATGCGATTCGCTCTGAACCACCCTCAACTTCTTCCGGTCGGAAGAGCACTTGAGGGCGTGGCGGGAGACGAACCAGGAGGTCGAGGGAGCGGGCATGACCATCGAGGAGGCGTTCAAGCTGGGAGACCACATCTTCGGCGGGCTCCTGACGGGAGAGCGGGGATGACCGATCGCCAGGCGATCGTCTATTGGTCCACGACCTGACAGTCCTGTCACGCGGCGAAAGAGTTCCTTTCGTCTCGAGGCGTGCCGTTCACGGCCAGGAACGTCGCGGAGGATGCCGTGGCTCGCAACGAGCTGGTCTCGAAGACCGGGCGCATGGCCGTTCCCGTCATCCTGGTCGGCGACGAGGTCATCGTCGGGTTCGACCGCGGCCGCCTGAAGCGGCTGCTCGGGCTCTGAGTTGAGCGCGATCGATGTCCGCTGCCCGGACTGCGGCGAGAGGATCCCCGTGCCCGTGGCGGCCAGACCCGGTGACCTCCTGGACTGCCCGAACTGCGCGGGCCACGCCCTGCGCTTGGCCGGGACGGACGGTCGCTGGGCCGCAACGCTCGCCCATCGGGTGAGCTGTCCTACGTGCAACGAGGCCCGGATCCTGCCCGAGGGCGTACAGGCCGGGGATGCCGTCGAGTGCTGCGGACGCCGCCACCGGCTGACCTTCGAGTACGGGGCGTTCGCTGCGGAGGAAGCCCAGGAGGCGCGCACGTGGCGCGATCGCGCGGAGGAGGGTGAGATGAGGCTGGGTGCACTCAAGGCCGGGCTCGTCGCTGGCGTCGGCGCGGGGCTGTCATCACTGTGCTGTCTGCTCCCGCTCGCCATCATCGTCTCGGGGCTAGGGAGCGGGGCATTCATGGCCGTCACCATGCAGTATCGGTGGCTCCTCATTCCGGCCGGTGTCCTCGGAGTGGGGGCGGGGTTCCTCCTCTATGCCCGGGAACGCCGGCGATGTGACGCGCTCGCGTGCCGCATGGCGGGCAGGCGCATCATGCTGCCCCTCCTGATCGTGGCGAGCTTGGTGGTCGCCACGTCCATCGCGCTCGACCAGTTTCCCGAGGTGACGTCCGATCTCCTCGCGCGCCTGACCGACGGACCCGCGACGCAGCCGGCTGGACACGACATGAAGGACATGGGACGAGAGGTCAGGCCATGAGCCGCGCGATCACGCCCTGGGCTGCCGCCATCCTGGTGCTCGTGCTGGCGCATGCCGCGCTTGCCGCCACGTCGAGCGTCGTGCTGGGCGTCGAGGGCATGACGTGAGGCAGCTGACCGATAGCGGTCAAGCGGGCCCTGGAGGGGCTCCCGGGGGTGCACAAGGCGGATGTGAGCTTCCGGGAGAAGGAAGCACGGGTGACGTTCGATCCGGGACGGATCGCGGTGGAGCAGCTGATCGATGCGGTGAACCGTCTCGGGTTCCGGGCGTCATGGAAGGCAACCCGGTAGCGAAGGGAGGGAAGAGGCCATGAAAGCTGGGCCACCGAGAGCCTCGATCTCTCCTCTTGACCTTGCCCCACGGGGCCGGGTTTACGCTTCCCGCATGGGCCGAGATGGATTGCTGATCGGGGAGGTCGCGGCCAGGAGCGGGGTCAGTCGAAAGGCCCTGCGACTCTACGAAACGGCGGGCATCATGCCATCCCCGCGCCGCACCGCCGCCGGCTACCGCGTCTACGGCCAGGACACGCTGGCGCTGCTGGCGTTCGTCGTGCAAGCGCGGCAGCTCGGGTTTCGGCTCGACGAGATAGGGGAGATCGCGGCCCTGAAGCGGTCGGGCCGGACCCCGTGCGCTCACGTTCTGAACCTGGTACGCGAGAAGGTCGAGCGCATCGAGCGGGCCTTGACCGACCTGACCGAGGTCCGGGAGCAGCTGCGAGCACTGCTCCGGTCCTGGCGGTCCGGCCGCCACCGCCCGGCAGTCGTGTGTCCCTGCATCGAGCATCTCGGGGTCGCGAAGGGAAGGAGGTGAACAGCATGGAGCATCTCAAGGTAACGCTGTGCCCGGCGGGCTGTGGGGCCTGCCCGGATGTCGAGATCGTCGACGACGGCGTACGGATCGGCGAGACAGGCAACCTCGCCGTGCTCACGAAGGACGAGTGGAACGTTCTCGTGGAGCTGATCCAGGCCGGCCAGCTCGGGAAGATCTGAGAAGGAGTCTGGCCCACGGGCGTCGACCAACGTCGGCGCCCGTGGACGCCCTGCCACCTCGTGAACCCAGCCTGAGAAGCTTGCTTCGCGCTCTCTAACCCCGCAGAATACCGGCACGCGCCTGTAGCTCAGCTGGATAGAGCATCGGCCTTCTAAGCCGAGGGTCGGGGGTTCGAATCCCTCCAGGCGCGCCAACAATCTAGCTATTTACTGCCTAGGCTTTCCCTTCACCCCTTCCGTTATGCCCGTAGTTATGCCCGACAGCTTCCTTGTCGCATCTTGGAGGTCCGCAGGACTAACAATGTGATAGCGGTCAAACATCGACCGGGGCTCGACCTTGACGTCGGTCGCGCGGACCCAGAGCCGCTGGCCAATGAGGCGATGGGGCCCCGAGTAGTAGGCCCCGGCGAAGACGACTTGGCAGTCGGGGTTGAGCTTGGCCCGTTTCCACTCGGTCAGCTCCCAGGGGGTGAGGGGCAGCGGGTGCAGCGCCGCGCTCCACCTGGTCGAAGATCTCCAAGGGGATCTGCTTGGTCGTGCCCGGTGACGAGAGGCGGCCATGGACGCGGTCCGCGTCGACGGCGCGATCTTCATCTCCGCCTTTTCCATGTACCGCTACGACGCGAGCTACGCCGTCGAAGTGCAGCGGGCTCATCCCGGCCGGTTCGCCCTCGTCAAGCCAGTCGATCCGGATGATCCGGCGGTGGCCGATGTCATCGCCGACTGGAAGAGGACGCCGGGCACAGTCGGCATCCGGATCATGATGACGAAA